>CAZCTY010000053.1:0-4530 GCA_964501945.1 uncultured Methanosarcinales archaeon | reverse complement strand
TCACGAAGCTGACGCTTCGCAATAATATCAAGACCAATCGTGGGCTCATCTAATAACAAAATATCCGGATTGTGAAGAAGAGACCCAACAAGCTCACACTTCATACGCTGACCCAGAGACAAACGACGAACAGGAACATCAACATATTCATGAATCTCAAAAATATCAATTAGCTCTTTTAGACGCTTATCAAAAACCTTTTTGTCAATTTCGAAAATACTCCTAAACAAGTTAAAAGAGTCTCTTGCAGGAAGGTGATACCAAAGCTGAGTCTTTTGACCAAAAATACTGCCAAGCCTAAACGCAAGTTTCACCCTATCTTCTTGAGGATTAAAACCAGCAACACTTATGAAACCAGAAGATGGATAAAGAATGCCAGTGAGCATCTTAATCGTAGTACTCTTACCCGCACCATTCGGACCAATGAATGCGACAGATTCACCTTTTTTAATAGAAAAAGAAATGTTATCAACCGCAACAACTTCCCTGTACTTACGCTTGAAAATAGCCTTAAAACTACCCATAACACCATTCTCTTTTATCTGAGTCCTGAAAACCTTAGATAAGTTTTTTACATTAATAATCATAAAAAACAACAATAAAATAAAAACTTTAAAAAGGTTTTTATAAATAACCGGAAAATCTCCGAAACCACGATGGTGCTTAACAATAAAAAATATTTTAAAAAAAGAAAATAAAAAAACAAATCAAAGAAGAAGCAAAGGTAAACACTTATCACGCATAAAATCTTCATAAAGTTCTAATTTAGGAGTTCCATTTTTGAAAACGTCTCTACACCTAATGAGAATTCTTTGAGTATAATTATCATTTCTGTCTTCAATATTCGCGCCATAAACAACACCCTCAAGCCTGGCCCAAATACAAGCAGAAGCACACATAGGACAAGGCTCATAAGTAGTATAAAGCCAACAACCACTAAGATCAAAAGAACCAAGCTTCCTACAAGCGGATTCAATAGCATTAATCTCAGCGTGCCTAAAAGGTTGCTTCTCAATAAAAACAGTAGTTGTTCCTCGAGCAATTATTTCGCCATCTTTCACAATAATAGATGCAACAGCTTTTTTCTCCTTAGCCAAAGCAATTGCTTCTTCCATAATTTCTTTGTTTGGATGAATCATTTAACACCACCTATTTACTTTCTAAATCTCCTCTTTTTCAGCATACACAACCATGAAACTGTCATCAAAGCAATAATTATTCTTTGTTTTAGAAAAAAATTCTTCAAAATCTTTCTTTGGAGAGAGATTAACAGCTTCAGTACTTCTAACCCACCTAACACCACCATAAGTCTTCGAGCTAAATTTTTGCTTTTTTATACTTATTCTAATTTTTACATAACCAATATTTTTTAAAATTCTTCTTATTTCTTTGGAATTATAACCTCCTGAAAAGTTAAATTCTTTACCCCACGTATAATAAATCATTTTAATAATTACTTTCCCACCGGGTTTTAAAACATTAAACGCAGATTTTAAAGCTCGCTCCGCGCGACACATTTTCTTATTTAAAACCGCGTGAGAGACAACAACATCAAATGAATGTTTTGGAAAAGATAGTTTTTCTCCGTCCATGACTAAATAATCAATATTACTCGCACAAGAATTCTTTTTAGCACTCTTAATTAATTCATCAGAAAAATCAATACCAACTATTTTTTTAACAATGCTATTAATAGATTTAGTTAATCTTCCGCTACCACAACCAAGATCTAAAACGACTGAATTTTTATTAACATGCTTTTTTATCAAATCAGTATAATCATTATTAATAAGCTTGCTTTTTTTAAAACTACTATCTGATTTGTTGTATGTTTTTTTAATGTTTTTTTTCATTTTGCTTAACAAATAATTCATACATTTAAGTATTTACTTTATTTTTATCAAAATTAGTTCCTTTGCCAGTAATGATATTATTTATTTCCGTACGCATAATCTCAAGCTCCTTTGAGACATCACCAACATATTCTTCACGAAATTCTAAAACGCACCTAATGTGAACAATCAACCTTGAGAGATAATAAATTATTCTTCTTTTTTCATAACCGTCATCTAACTTAATTATTTCAGTGTAACCCTTAAAAAAAGAATCTTTAAGCAACGAATTATTTGAAAAATTAGCACCTTCAAGACGCATAAGCTCTTCTTCACTATGTCCTATAAAAGAATCGTCAAAATCAATAACACCGCTAACAACGCCGTTTTTAATAAAAACATTTTTTTGATTTAAATCTTCATGAATCAAAGAAGGCACAACGTCAAAATCAAGCAAATAAAGTTTAGATTCAAACCAAGACTTCAAAGGATCAACTAAATCATCAAGCTCGCTGTTTTTTAAAACGCTAAGCCTTTTTTTTATTATTTCCCTAAAAAAATCTTTCCACGAATCAAAAGGACCTTTGAAATCAATAAAAGAATATCCCTCAACATTTTTACCATCAAAACACTCACCGAATTTATCAAATTTAATTGAATGAATATTACCAACAACTCTTCCAAAATCATAATAAAAACGCTCTAAATCACTTCTTGAAAAAGATTGAAAGACATCAATAAGCAAATCACCTTCAACTTCACTTAAAATTAGATAAGGATATTCAATTAAAGAACAAGACTCGTCGTATTTTAACACACTTGGAACCAGAACGCCTTTTTTTGATAATAAATCATATAGATTTGCAAGTTTAAACGCTTTTCTCGAATCAACAAAATAAATTTTCAAAAAATAATTGCCTTGGGTCGTTTTAACTTTATATAAATAATTGCTAAGAGTTTTAATCCTGCTTGAACTAATAACCGCTAAATCTAAAGTATTAAATATTTTTTTTACAACATCCTCATTCATAAACAGAAAATTATTATTAAAATATATAAAGTTAATTAAAAAACTAAACAAACAACACCTTTTTAAAAAAGAAAACCTTTATAACTCTAAAAGTCTTATATTATATAGATGGAAAATAATTATACTTGGGGAGAGTACATAAAAGATTATTGGTTCTTGCTTCGAGGAAGACGCGTAGCGTTTGTTTTTTATACAATTTTAAGAGCTTTATCTGATCTTGCCCCTTTTGCCATAGCTTATTTTCTTGGTCAAATAATAGACTTCTTTACAAATTACAACGCGGGAGAATCTTTAAGCCCTTTTTATTTATATATTATTAGTATTGCTTTCGTCGGCGCGACTCAGGTGTGGCTCAGGTTTTATTCAAAAGTTAGAATGCAAACAATAGCTGCAAAAATTAGAAAAGAAACAAGAATACTAGCTATGAATAAACTCGTAGAACTTGATTTAAAATGGCACGAGGAAGAGGACACAGGTAGTAAGATACAAAAAATAAATCATGGTGGAGAGAGTGTATATCAAGGTCTTAAAGATTTTTCAAATGCAGGAATAACAATTTTAATATCTGTCTTCGGAGCACTAATATTGTTTTTAACTATAAATCCTAAATATTTCTTATTTGCAATAACTTATTCTGTTTTATACTTTTTTGGCGAGAAACAATTTAACAAAAAATTGTCTTGGATACAAGATGAATTAAATAAAATAAAAGAAAGAGTTAGCGGAAAAATAACAGAATCCGCGTCCAATATAAATTCTATAAAGGCATTAGGATTGAACGAGAAGATTAACGAAAACACGCTGAAGCAAGAAGATGAATACTACAATGTATGGAAAAAATCAAGAAACATAAGTCAAAACAAATTCAAAACATTAAAAATATTCTCCGCGATAATATATGCATCTTTCATATTATTACTAGGGCTTGATTTTGTTCAAGGAATCATCAGCCTCGGTTCAATATACGTGTTTGCTAGCTATTTTGGAAAGCTAAAAGGAAGCCTAGGAAACATAACAAATGAAATGAGTAATTTTATCTCAGTAAAATCAGGTGTTGGAAGATTCATGACAATAATTGGAATAAAAAAATTAGAAGATGAATCAAAATTACAAAATTTTCCAACTAATTGGAAAAGAATAGAATTTAAGAATGTTACGTTCAAGTACAAAGATAAATACGTTTTAAAAGATTTTAAATTAGTAATAAATAGAGGAGATAAAATAGGAATAGTAGGAAAATCAGGAACAGGAAAATCAACAATCGCCAAACTGTTATTAAAATTATACAAGCCAGAGAGAGGAGAAATACTAATAGATAGCAAGAACATAAACAAAATAAATCAACAAACAATAACACAAAACATAAGCCTAGTCATGCAAGAACCTGAAATGTTTAATACAACAATGCTTGAAAACATCACAATAACTTCAATAAAACAAGAACCAAAACTAATAGAAAAAGCAATAAAAACCGCGAAACTAAAACCAGTAATACAAAAACTACCACAAAAAATTAACACGTTAATCGGCGAGAGAGGATACCAATTAAGCGGAGGCGAGAGACAACGCGTAGGAATAGCAAGAGCAATATACAAAGACGCGCCAATACTATTGCTTGACGAAGCCACAAGCGCACTAGATAGCAAAACAGAACAAGAAATACAAAAA
>CAZCTY010000052.1:0-4879 GCA_964501945.1 uncultured Methanosarcinales archaeon | reverse complement strand
ATAGACCCAGAAGTTCTTTTAATGGATCCTACTCTAAATGAAAACCGAAAAGTAGAAAAGAAACTCATCTACAAACCAGACTATAGAGCAGTTAGTAAAACAATACACACAAAAGATTTTTTACTTACTTATTTATCATTCTTAGCAGAAGAATCCGAAAAAACAGAGTCCTCTGTAAGGAGACGTTACAGAATAGACACTCACAAAAAACGTATAAACTTTATCAAACGAATCATAGAATTAGAACCAGGTACTGACAACGTAGTATTTACTAGAGATTTCCAAGAATTCATGGATAAATACAACGAGTTCAGAAATAACCTTAATGATAAAGAAAGTTTGTACACTAAGTATCGTATTCCAAAACGAAAAACTAAAAACGGCAAAGTACAATACCGTGAGATTTCTGAACCTAGTCCAGAACTTAAAGAATTACAAAACAAAGCGCTTAACTTATTTGAAAATAGATTAGGTTTAGCGCCCCACGAAGCAGCACACGCATATAGAAAGGGAAGAGACAATGTCACGAATGCAACCATGCATCGCTTTTCAAAACACATTGTTAATATTGATTTTAAAAATTTCTTCCCTTCTATAAATGCGAATATTATAAGAGGAGCATTACATAAACACTTTCCATTCGCATTCGCACAATACCCTGATCGTGAAATTATAGAAGACATTGATGACGAAATCCGTTTCTTTGAACGCATACTGAAAATAGATGTTGCATTATATAAAGAGCAAGTACTAAAAGCTCAAACCCTTTTCAGAAATTTCATAGAAGCAGTTATACGTATTGCTACTTATAAAGGAGGACTTCCTCAAGGTAGCCCACTAAGTCCTTACTTATCTAATATAGCAATGTTTCAATTTGATTATCAAATGCAAGACACTTTAAACGAACAGAAAGATAGTGACGGTAGTGCTAGAATTATGTATACTAGATATGCAGATGATCTAACTTTTAGTCGCGTTTCAGGAATGAATCTAAAAACATTAGTTCATAAAATTGAAGATCTTTTATCTGAGTATTATGATAATCAAATTCAAGTTAACCACGATAAAACTAAGTACTTAAAAGACACAGGTAGATGCTACATTACAGGCGTTAAAGTCAATAAAGAAAATCGCGCAACATTCGGTCACGAAAAGAAAGCAAAATTAAAACGTGATTTATTCCATCTCTTCATGGCATATAAAGACGGTAATGAAGATAAGGAAGAAGCTAGAGAAACATTAGGAATGCTAGCTTACATGCATCGTATTGAACCTAACTACACTAAGAAGTTAATCAATAAATACAGTCATAAATTTGAAATAGCACCTCATCTATTCTATAAACACTTTTTAGGCTAACTAATGCAAATTCAACTGTTTCTCACAACGAGAAATTCAAAGGCAGACATTATGGTCCTTCTATTTACAATTAAAATATCAGGAGGCGAATCTACGCTCGTCGAAGTTCCGACGTAGCGTAATTCGCCCTCTTCTATTTTCTTTTAGATTAGTTAGCTTGACCTAAATAAGTCGTTAAACTGTTTCATGGTTCCTTCTTTCAGCTGTATCTAGGTCTCTTTCCTTTACGTGTTACACCCAATTCCTTCATCTCTTACATCCCTTTCAATTACTAGATACAGCAAGACCTAAGTATGTCTCTAAACTACTTTCCTTTCTAAAACAAGCAACATACAATAGCTAATGCAGCAGATTATCTCTCACAATGAGGGATAGAAACGTACTCAAAATTTCGAGCAGGGAAGCTCGTATCATAAATGACACCCGGCACGGCCGTTTTCGCTCACTCAAAGACGTTCGCGAAACACGGTCCGTAGCCCGGTTCTTTATTTAGATTAGCTATATAAAACTAACAAAAATCACTAATGCATTATTATCATTTTCCTACAATAGGGAAGTTTAGGGTACCTATTAACCTTATCAATTCACCGGGATGAGCCGCAGGTTCGCGGACACATCCCCGTGGATTGATAAACAGACATGAGAAGGGGAGTTCTCATTCTTTAGATTAGTGATACTACACCGAAAGGAGGTGATTACGTGCCTAGAAAATTTATCGTTAAAGATCCATCATATTCTACTAAACAAAGAATGAAAGAAGTTCAGTTTTGGTTTATCATTCAACATCTCACACTTCGTAGACATAAGAACTTAGAAATAACTGAAGATATGCAGTACTTTCTAGACAACATTATAGAGAGTTTTTGTCAGTTAAACGACATTAAAACCTCAACCATAGAGTACGCAATATCTAAATCACGCTACAATTTTTATCGACCATCTCACTTAGAAGTAGCTTTAGCTAGTAAATACTTAGCAGTACCCGTAAGAATAGCAATAAAAGTGGGAGGTGTCTCTAACAAGAAAATGTATGAAGAACTAGAAACTTATATCAAATACCATGGTAGTTATGATCTAAAACCACGGTTTGATATTGAAGTAATTATGGAGATTGAGAAGTTTAATCGCGCATACAACAGGATGTTTGGGAAAGCACAATATGTTAGTACGCTAACTAAAGAAGTTTATGATTATGATGAAGACACTTCTTGAAACAGCTATATCATTTTACCTAATAGTTTTGTATAATAATCCATGAAAGGAGTGTTTTTATGATTGATCCAAGTGCATTTGATAGACGCACAGAAGAGAAATTACTCAACGCAGTTTTAGTATTTAATCAAATTTATAAGGAACTTCCAGACACTATTACGGAGCTTTCTTATTATGAACTTTATCAAGAAGCACAAGAAAGAGGACACGAAGTAAGCCTTATTGATTGGAAAAACTTTTACACAGATAGACGAGTGCAACAATGGTATGATGATGAGCTTCACCTAACCATACAGTCTAGGCTACAAAAATTATCCAAACAAGCAGGCACAGATAAATCAACAGCTACACAGCAAACACTCACAGCACTTCTCAAACACGTAGGGGATAATTCCCAAAGTATGGAGGACAATAAAATATTTGTCGTACAGTTTGTCCCACTCACCAAGACAGAGGAGCAGATAGAAAATGTCGAAGTACTCAAAAATATCCCTGAAGAGATTGCAGATGCACTCACCATATATGAAGGGAGTAACGAGGAAAAATAAAGAAGAAGTTTTTCCCGCTACCCCGACAATTATGAGTGTACTTAATATCGAAGAAGAGATAAAACAAAGATGGTTACAAAACAGAGAAGCATTACTACTAACCAAGAGTACTAATGAGACAATTTATGATGAAAGACTTAGACCCTACCAAAACGCAGATGTAAATTTCCTAATTAAACTTAGCAAGGGAAAAGGTGTATTCAATCAACAACGAGTAGGTAAAACACCAACAACTCTTGTAACGATGAGAGAAAAACAACAAAACAAGAACATCATCATCGTTCCTAAATCTACTATCTACCAATGGAAGAAAGAATATACCAAATGGCATGGTGGAGAAGTAATGACTCTAAAAGACTCTTGGAGCAAACAAAAACGCAAGAAAGCATATCAAGAAAACAAAGGAACACTTATCATTAACTACGACAAAGCACGTATTGATGAAACAGAGATTCTTGAGAGTATTGATGGAAAGCTAGACGCTATCGTACTAGATGAAGCCCACGTTCTAAGAAACTATAGAGGAATGAGTTCTAATGCATCCACACCTCAAACAGTTAAATCAATAAATAATATACGTAAATTCGCCACAGATGCTTACGCCTTATCAGGTACACCAACACCTAATAAGGAGTCTGATATTTGTGGTATTTTAGCGTTCTTATTTCCTCAGTTATTCAAAGCCTTTTGGCCTACAGTAGAATATTACTTCAGTATTAGAACTGAACGTAACTACATGAGAGGGAATGAGTTTAGAGTTATTGATGGATTCCAGGGCCCAGAGAAAAAACAAGAGATGCTTGAGTTCCTAGAAACATTTTCTATTCAAAGAAAACGTAAAGATGTCATGCAATGGCTACCAGAAGTAGACTATGAAACCATTAGTCTTGAACCTACTAAGAAACAACTCAAATGGACTAGAGAACTTAAAGAGTTCTATGAAACTGAACATATCATGTGCGAGAACGTACTCACAACTATGATTGCGCTTAGGCAAATTGCACACGATCCCAGTGTCCTTAATTTAGAAAGTAAGAATCCTAAATTTGAATGGATCAAGGACCATATTCGTGACTTCCCTAAGAAACCCATAGTTATTGTGAGTTCTTTTAGTAGCATACTAAGAAATTTGATGGTGTACCTCAAGGACTATGAACCAAAGATACTAACAGGAGACACCCCATCATCAAATAGAGAAAGAATCATCTCAGCTTTTCAAAACAGAGAGTTCAACATTCTTATAGCAAACATACAAGTAGCTAAAGAAGGAATTACTTTATCTAAAGCAGAAGAAATTATTTTCTTAGACCCTTCCCTAACCTACACAGATAATGAACAAATGAAGGACAGATTTTTACCAACCACACAAGACGAGGCTTACCAGAAAGAGGGTCAGAAGATTATTCATTTATTATTACGAAAGTCGATTGATATTTACATCAATAGAAGTCTTAATAAAAAGAAGGCAGCAACCGACATCGTAAATAATTATTTAAATCACTTAAGGAAGGAGTGATGTGTGTGAGTAGTGATAAAAGAGCAAATATTTTTCTTGACCATATATCCAAAAGGATGAGTAAACCAGCAGCTACAGACACAAAATATTTTGACAAGCTAGTTTCTGAATGTGTTTATGCATTACGCAAATCTTACAAAGAAGTTTATGTTTTTCAATACGAACACGTTGTGCATATCCAAAGAGAAATCCCTGTTGTAGATTACAAAAAAGACAAAAACGGCATTTACAGGGTATTCATACC
>CAZCTY010000051.1:0-5028 GCA_964501945.1 uncultured Methanosarcinales archaeon | reverse complement strand
GTAAAAGCTGGCAAACCTAAAAAAAATTATAATCCTCAAAAAGCTTTATCTTTTGCTAAGTCTTTAAGCAACGATATGACAACTAAACTGTTAATTGTTGCCCCTTTCAACAGCGGCCTTTGTATTAATAATTATAATGCTTCTTTAAATTCCAATGATATATTCGCTATCGACATGAATTTAAGTGAAGATTTTTTTGACACTCAACTCAGAGCGTTTTATAATCAACCTCCAGAAAAAAAACATTATGAAAAAACAATTTCTCATAATAACGAAGTTTCAAATATTTTGAAAAACATTTAGCACTTTCACTTTCTCATTTTTTCTTCTGATTTTTGAGTTTCTCAGTGAACTATTTAAAGAACCTCGCATTTCTAACAGTACTGCTAAATAATTGATGCGGAGGTGTATTTATGGCAAGTGTAGAAATAACAAAAGACAATTTTGAAAAAGAAGTTATACAATCTGATGTTCCTGTTGTATTAGATTTTTGGGCGTCTTGGTGCGGGCCTTGTAAAATGATGGGTCCTGTATTTGAAGAACTTAGTGAAGAATATGAAGGAAAAGTTAAGTTTGGTAAAGTAAATACTGAGACTGAGCAAGAATTATCTGCGGAATTTCAGATTAGAGGCATACCAAGTATTTCAGTTATTAAGGGAAAAAATGAGCTTAATAGGATTGTTGGTTTTAAGCCTAAAGAAGAATTAAAACAAGAAATTGATTCTTCTATTAATAAGGAGTGATTGTCAAAATGATAGATTTTGCTTGTAAAAAACTGGATTTAAATCAAGTTATAAGGTGTAGTTTAGGAATTACTAAAACCGAGCAAGAACTTTTAAATTTGCTTTTGGGTAAAGATTGGGTTACTGCGGGCGAGGTTGAAAAATCTTTAAGTATTAGCCTTGCAACTGCTCAGAGGAGTCTTAAGAATCTTCATGAAAAAGAGTTAATTGAGAGACGGCAGCAAAATCTTGATAAGGGTGGTTATTTGTTTTTTTATAAGGCTAAAGATAAAGAATTCATCAAGTCTCAGCTAAGATCTATTCTCAAGAGTTGGATGGATAATGTTGATGATTCTTTAAATGCTTGGTAATTATTTTTTTATTTTTTATTTTCGAATTTTTCTTTTACTTGATCGAATATTTTTTTAAGTTTTCCTTTAAATGTTTTAAGTCCTTTATTTACTTCTTTATCGCCAGATGCCATGTATTTGTCTAGTTCTTTACTATACTCTCTTAGTAGTAGGTTCATATTTTCAATTTTGGCACCGTATGAGTTGAAAAATATCATGGTTTCTAAGTCGTTTTCTGTTTTTGGGTCTGGTTCTCCTTCTGTGTAGCCTAGTGTTATTATTGCTTGCGGTCTTATCTTTCCCGATATTCCAAATTCGTCTGATACAAACTCTTCATTAAATGCGCCTACCCAGCAAGCTCCAAGTCCTAATGCATGTGCCGCAAGTAAAATGTTTTGTGTTGCTGCTGATGCGTTTTGTGTTGAGTAAAGTCTCTGTCCTCTAATGCCGTAGTATGACTCTGTTTTTTCTGTATCTACGCAAACTATTATTGCAAGTGGTGCTGTTGCTATCCAGTATTGTTCGTTGCAGTGTTCAGCTAGCGTTCTTATTTTATTTTTATCATTTACTATTATAAATCTGTAATCTTGCAAGTTTCCTGAGCTTGGTGCTTTAGTTGCAGCTTCTAATATAAGTGTTAATTTGTCAAAATCTACTTTTCTTTTAGAATAATTTCTTATGCTTCTTCTTGTGTGAATGCAGTTAAATAAGTCCATATTTTTTATTTGGTTCTTTTCTCTTTTTATATGTTTTGTTTAAATTGTTATATTTTCACAAAAATATTTTAAATGATTAAGCTTACTTAGTTTTTAAAATGCAAAAAAAAGACGCCACCATAAAGGAAGAATCGGATGAGCCTAGAGATAAGACTATCTTAGTTGTTTGTGCTCATTCTGATGATCAAGTTATTGGTCCTGGCGGCGCTATGGCTAAATTTGCAAGGGAAGGTTATAATATTCAAACTATTATTTTTTCTTATGGCGAGTTCAGTCATCCTCATATGAAGCGTAGTTATATTGCTAAGGTTCGTGTTGATGAATCTAGGCAAGCTGATAAAATAATTGGCGGTAGAGGAGTCATGTTTCTTGGTTTAAAGGATGGTTCTCTAAAAGAAGATTATCATAAAAAGAAGATGAAAAAAAAATTGGGCGATTTATTTTTAAAATTTTCTCCTGAAATGATTTTCACTCATTCTCGTGATGATATTTTGCCAGACCATAGGTTTGTGAGGGAATGCGTGTTAGATATTTATGATGGCCTTCATAGTAAAAAGGAATTATCATGTGATGTTTATTCTTTTGATGTTTGGAACATTTGGAATATGTTAAAAAGAGATAAGCCTCAACTAATTGTTGATATTTCTAAGACTTTTCATTATAAAACTAAGGCTCTTAGTGAGTTTAAAAGTCAGATTAATTTTTTCTCTCATACTTTTTTTGTTAATATATTATTTATCTCTGTTTATGTTAAAGCATATATAAATGGTTTAAGTCATGGTTTTAAAAAGGCGGAGGTTTATTATAAGTTAAGATGACAAAGCCTAATTTATTAATTGCCACTGATAATTTTTTGCCTAGGTGGGATGGTATTGCCAGGTTTTTGTATGAGATCATACCTGATTTAACTGATAAGTATAATGTTACTGTTTTAGCCCCTAATTTTGGCAAGTACAAGCCTAAGGGTTTTAGGCTTGTTAAAATAAAAAAATCTAAATTTGGTTTGGGCGATTACATCGCACCTAAGTTTTCTTATAGAGCCATTCAAAGAGAAGTTAAAAAAGCCGATATTGTGTTTACTCAAACAATCGGCCCCATTGGTATGCTCTCTATTATTTGTGCTAAGCAAAAAAAGAAAAAATTAGCTACATTTATTCATAGTCTTGAATGGGAGCTTGTTCCTATGGCGACTAAAAATCTTTTACTGAGAAGAATTTTATCTCCTTTAACAAAGTTATTTACTAGAATCTTGTATAATAAGCCTGATTTGTTAATTCTCCCTTCGTCTTTTTTAGCTGATGCTCTTGCTTGGAGAGGCATTAACACTAAAAAATTTGTTGCTACTTTAGGTGTTAATTGTTCTGTATTCAAGCCTTTAAGCGAGAGGTCTGATGTTGAAAAAAAAGAAATTTTGTCTTTAAAAAAAGATCTGGGGCTTGAAGATTCTTTTGTTGTTGGTAATCATGGTAGGCTTGCTAATGAGAAAGATTTGAGTACTTTAATTAGGGGTTTTCAGTGGTTTAGAAAAAAGCATAAAAATGCTAAGTTATTAGTTATTGGAGATGGTTTGAGCAATATTAAAGAAAAATTAAGCAAAACCAAAGGTTGCATTCATATAAGTTCTAAAAATGATGTTTATAAATATTTGAATTTAATGGATGTTTATGTTACATCTTCTCTCACCGAGACTACTTCTCTTACAACTCTTGAAGCGATGGCTTCTGGTTTAGTCGTTATTTCGACACCGGTTGGTTTTATTAAAGAATATATTTCTCCTAGAACTACTGGTTTATTTTTTAAGCCTAAAAATTCTTTTGATTTGTTCAAAAAGCTTGATTTGGTTAAAACTGATTCTGTTAAATCTTCTAGGATGAGTATTAATGCGAGGAAGCTTGTTATTGATGATTTTCAGTGGAGAAATACTTCTGATAATATAAAAGAAGCTCTGGATAGTTTAAATTTTTAGTTTTCTAAAAAATTCTAGTGCCTTGTTTTGATATTTATCATCAGCAATATTTTTTGTTTTCAAATGCATCGCGCCTTCAAATTTTGGAATTTTTAATGATAAGTACTTAATTGCTTTTTCGTATTTTTTTCCTCCGAGGGTTAAAAAAGCTGCGACTTTTACGTTTTTGCATATATCAAGGTATGTCATCATAGGAGAGCTTATTGTATTTGCCCATACAGGTGTTCCTATTATTACTAAATCGTATGCTTCTGGGTTCTTTGTAAATTTTATTCGGGGTTTTTTATTTGTAGCTGATTCAAACGCGCTTTTTATATATCCTCCAACACCTTCTCTATCATCTGTTTTTATCTCATCTATATCAAAGCCCATATAATCTGCTAAGAATTTTGCAACTTTCTTTGTGTGATTTGTTCTTGAGTAATATGCAATTAATACTTTTTTGTTTTTGTAGTTTTTTCTTATTTGTTTTTTTAGTTTTGGCCATTGTTTTTCATCTGCGATGTATCCCACGCAGTTTTCTGTTCCACAAATACACGGGTGATCTTCAAAGTTATCAATGTCATATCCGTAATTATATGTTAATTCTTCCCCTTTTTTTATGTCTCGAATTGACTTTATCCATATTTCTTCATCTTCATCTTCTGATTCGCAATTAGGATTGCAAGAATGGTTTATGTATCGCGCCGTGTTATATGGAACATTTCCGTCCAAGTCGTATTTTTTATTTATCTCAAATATGTATACCGCGCCTTTTTCTTTGTTCTTTTTTGAATCTTCAAGTACTAAGTCAGCTCTCTTTTCTGATTCGCTCTTAGTTATTTTCTCTCCTACGTATTGTATTATTTTTGTTCCTTTAGGAATAAATTTTGCTGCAAATACACCTGTATTATGTATACCTGATTTTTTTTCTTTAATGTACTCACTTGTTACTTTCTGAAATTTCATCATAATCGGTTGTTTAATGTTGTTTTAAAAAGGTTTTGATATAATATTGCTTTGTGCTAAACCATAATTATGTCACAGTAACAAATAAAAGACTTGATTTGTGTTTGTATCTGGAGGATACAAACGATGGCATACAGCTTAAATTTTAAATTGAGAATAATAAAACATTGGAAAAGAAGTATAACTCCTTTGTCTCAAATGAGCATTATTCGACGAGTTCCTCGTCGAACAATTTATAGATGAATTGATAATTATAAAAAATATGGTGTGGTTGGTTTAGAAAATAAAAAGCCAGGTGTACGAAAAAATTCTTTAAATCCTAAATT
>CAZCTY010000050.1:0-5048 GCA_964501945.1 uncultured Methanosarcinales archaeon | reverse complement strand
ATTATTTTAACTAGTCATGACTTAGAAGATATTGAGAATGTTTGTGATCGTGTCATTATTATTAATCATGGTCGTATTTTATTTGATAATTCTATTAATAAATTAAAATCTGATTATATAACTAAAAAAAGAATAAAGATAATAACTGAGAACAAGCCTAAAATAATTAAACGCGAGGGTGTTGAGGTTTTGAAGGTTAATGATTATTCTATTATTTATGAAATTGATTTAGGGAGTATTGATGCGAAGTCGTTCATAAGTAACGCAATATCTTCTCAAAAAGACATTGTTGATATCTCTATTATGGATATGAAGATAGAAGAAATTATTGAACATTTTTATATGGTGCCTAATCATGAATAAGTATTTTGCAACTTTTAAAATTCACATTCAAGAATCTTTTCAGTACTTTACTGACTTGCTTGGTTCGGGTTTTGTTACTTTGCTTTATGTATTTATTTTTTATAGTTTGTGGCGCACTATTTATGCTCAACATCAAGTTGCAGGTTTTACTTTAGTTGCGATTATTTGGTATTTTGGTGTTGCTCAAATTTTAAGGGCGGCGGGGGGCAGGCCTGTTAAGGATGTTAGTAAAGTCATTCAGGATGGTACTATTATTAATTATATGAATAAGCCCATTAGTTTTTTGTGGTTTCAAGCAAGTACTCAAATTGGGCGAAATTTTGCAACGTTAATTTCATCAAGTGTTTTAGTTAGTTTTTTTGTTTATTTGGTTTTGGGGCCTCCTGAGACTGTTTGGTTTTTTATTCCTTTAGCTATTTTGACTATTCTCTTCGGTTTAGTTATTAATTTTCTTTTAGGTTTCGCTCTTGCAACCTCTGCGTTTTGGATTGAAGATGCTAATCCTGTTCATTGGGTTTATGATAAAATTGTTTTCTTGCTTGGTGGTTTGCTCTTTCCTATTGATTTATTGCCTGATTTTTTCATGAAGATTGTGAGGTTTCTTCCAACTTCATATTTCATTTATTATCCTGCAAAACTTTTTTCAAATTTTGATTTGGCTTTGTTTGTTGAAGTAATAATGGGTCAAATTCTTTATTTTGTAGTTTTAGTTTTGCTTGTGAATTATTTATTGAGGAAAGGAGTTAAAAAGCTTAGTGTGAATGGTGGTTGAAATGTTGTTATCTGGAGATTTTTTAAAGGAATATTTGAAGCTTCACATAAAAACAGCTATGGAGTATAAGTTTAATTTTGTCATGCAAGTTATTTTTATGGTGTTAAATAATGCTGCTTTTGCTTTGTTTTGGGTCGTTTTATTTTCTCATATTAATGAAATTAATGGGTGGGCTTTAACTGATTTTCTTGCGCTTTTCTCGCTTGCTGCTATTTGTTTTGGTCTTTGTTCTTTTTTTCTGGGTAATTGGCGTGAGTTAAATGAGATAATTGTGGATGGCAAGCTTGATTTTTACATGGTTTTACCTAAGGATGTTTTAGCTCATACTCTTGTTAGTAAAAGTTTTTTTAGCTCTGTGGGTGATGTTGTTTTTGGTATCATTTTATTTTTTATTGCAGTTCCCTTTACTTTTCTTAATGTGTTTTATTTAATTTTATTTTCCATTGGTGGTGCACTTATAATGGCTAGTTTGTCTGTTATTATGAACTCTGCGTCTTTTTGGATTGGTAGAAGTGAACAAACATCTTATGCTTTTTTGAATTTGCTTTTGGGTATGAGTGTTTATCCTAGTGTTCTTTATGGTTCTTTTATTAAAACTGTGTTCTTTTTTGTAATACCTATATTCTTTATTAATAATGCGTCTATATTTATTTTGCAAGAGTTTTCTTGGTATTGGCTTGGTAGTTTTATTTTCGTATCTTTATTTATGCCGCTTGTTGCATACATAGTGTTTAAGATTGGCTTAAGGAAGTACGAAAGCGGCAACTTAGTTATTGCAAGGACTTAGTTTATTGTTTTCTATCTTTGTCTTTCAATCTAGGCTTTGTATAAATTTTTGTTGGTTTAGAATTACTAGTGAATCGTATGATATTATGTTTTCTGAAAATTCATTTCTTATCTCTTCTAGTATTTTGTGGAATTCTGCGTTGTTTTTTGCAAACACAGAGAATTGATAATTCCAGTTTCCTATTAATTTCATATGCCACAATACATTTTTTTGTCTAGAATTTGCTAATGTTTGTTCAAATCAACTCACTTTCAAGTTCTTGTAGTAGTTCTTTTGTTAGCCCTTTTTGTTGTTTTATTTTTCTCGCTGCGATTCTTTTAGATTCTTTTAAATTAAGCCTCTCTCCGTTTTTTGTTCTATCTTCTCCATTTAAATAGTGTATTTGTTCTTGTATTGGTTTTTTGAATTTGCCGGCATACAAAAATGGGCGTACAAAGCCTATGAGTCCTATGTCTGCGAGCAGGTCTGCGTCTTGTAGTATTTTTAATTCTATTGTTTTATTTGGTATGTCTTTATCGTGGTTTTTAACTAAATAAATCGCTTCTTCTATGAATTCTGCAGAATATTTTTTTCTCTTTAGGTATTTTTGGGTTATTTCCGCGCTGTATTCTGCGTGTTTTCTCCATTCTTGTTCTATGTGTGGGGTGAATCCTTCTCTTTTGAAAAGCTCTTTAGATTTAAGTTTTGTTTTTCCTATATCATGTAATATGCACGCAACTAGTAGTTGTTTTTTTTTGATTTTCTTTTTTGTTTCTGGTTTGAGTTCTTTTATAATTTCCTTTGCACTTTCAAAGACTCGCATCGTGAAGTACGTTTCGTCGAACGGTCCGTTGTAGAAATGATTTGTTTTGTGAAATTTTGCTTTTACATATTCATAAATTTCTTTGTAGCTCGTTTTAGTCATATTTTTTTGTTGTATTTGTTTCTTTTTTAATATTTTTCTTTTTTTATATATGGTTTTTTCTTATTTTAAGCTTTTTTTGGCCTTCTTTTCATTTTTCTTATGTTTTTTTGCCTTTCTTTGCATGTTTGGTTTATATTATTAAACTTCTATTCTAGAAAGATTTATAAATAACTTATTTTTTCGTCTTTTACAAGGATAAATTAAAATGAAATCAAAAGAAAATTATGAACTAACTACGGAAGAGATTAAAGATGTATTAGATGGCGTTATTAATTCGCAAAGTAGTTTGGATGATGTGTGTGATATTCCTAAAGCGTTCGGTAGTAAGATTTATTCTAGTTTGTTTAATGATGTGACTTTAATTCAAGGCGGCGTCAATTCTACATATAAATTAAATTCAACCAGTATTAATGGTGAGCCTAAATTGGTTGTTGTGTTTGGGGGTAGGAATAACAGGTATGATTTTGAAGGAGATAATGTTCACTTTATATCTCATGGCGGTGAAGGGGATGTTGTTAATGGTGCAACTGTCAGATCTTATGATTTTTTTAAAGGCGAGTCTTCTTCTCAAAGACAAGTACGTCCTTATTTGAATGGCTCTGATATTTCCTCAAGGATTGTTTCTCCACGTCCTCGTCCTAAAAAAGAGCTTGTTTTGGATTATTGAACTTTTTTATATTATTTTTTGCACTCTGCAAAATCCGGCAAATTTGTTTCAGTTTTGAAACATTTTGTTTCAGAATTGTTTTTGGTTGTTTTGTTATTTTTCGCAATTTTTTCGTTTTTTTCTCGTCGTATCATTCAATTTTACGAAAAATTTATAAATTAAATCGTATTCCTTAATTTAGGTATTTGTATACTGGGTGAGAAATCTGAGGGCCAAACAATTGAAACAAAACATTTTTTCTAGAACCTTGTCAAATAGGTTTAACAACTATAGGTTGAAATCGCATGTAAAAGCATCTTCTTTTCAGGCTAATTGCGATGTAAATTATGTTGCTGGGTAGATTAAATGTTTTGGTGAGGGTGTGTGAGTATTAAAACAATTTATTTTTGTTTTTTTCTTCTAAATATTTTCTTATATTGCTGACTTTTTTTTAATTAGTTATATGTTGCCCGCTCTCTTTTTTTATTAATACGGCTTCGCCGTGAACTTTAGAATATTTTAAAAAATATTCTTCTCAAAAACTTTATAAATAAAGTGTCTTTTCGCTGTTACACAGCGGGGTGGAGCAGGCAGGAGTGCTCGCAGGGCTCATAACCCTGAGGTCGGAAGTTCAAATCTTCCCCCCGCTACCATTATTTTCTCGTGTATTGGTGTTGATTTCATTTTCGTGGTTATGAGTCTTGCGTTGTTTCTTTTTTTTTCGTGTTTTTTGTTAGTTGGGTTTTGAGTTCTTCGAGTCGTGTCTTTGTTTTGGTTATTTTTATTTCGTTTTGTTCTTTTTTTTTGGTGGTTTAGTTATATTTTCTCTTGTGTGGTTTCGTGTTTTTGTTCGTTGGGGTTTTGAGTCCTGCGTTGTTTCTTTTTTTTTGTGTTTTTGTTAGTTGGGTTTTGAGTTCTTCGAGTTGTATCTTTGTTTTGATTTTTTGGTTTTGCTTTGGCGTTTCCTTGTTTTTTTCGGTGTTTATTTAGTAACTATTTTTAATTTTGTTTGTTTATCTTTTTGTTATGTTGCTAAATCTTGTGAGGGAAGTTACTGTTCGTGGCGCAGTTTTTGAACATGCTGCTTTGATTTTGCTTCGGCGTCTTAATAAGAATAATTTTATTTTTTTGGTTAAGCGTTTTGATTCTGTTTTTGAAATTGTTGATAAATATAGGTTTGATTGTTCTCAGGTTGAGGAGTTGGTTAATTTTGTTAACTTTAATGGCGCGCGATGTGATTTAGTTGAATTCGTTGTTGATGACAATATTTCAAGAAAAGTCTTGGCGATTAATTTCTTTGAGGTCAAGACTAGGCGTCATGATACGAAGCGTAAGTATTTTGAGACTTGTTTGTCTAATCATGATTTTATGAAGAAAGTTTATGGGTTGGGTGCTAATGTTTTTTTGGTGAGTGTTTTGCTCTTTGAGGATTGGAGGTTTAGTTTTAATATTCATAATTACAATGATACTTTTCTAAGAGTTTATGATTCTTCTGATAATAAAACTGTTTTCTTTTCTAGAATGCCTAGGGTTTCAAATTAGTTATTTTTTTCTTATGTTTATTATTTTTTAAAAT
>CAZCTY010000049.1:0-5100 GCA_964501945.1 uncultured Methanosarcinales archaeon | reverse complement strand
GATGATGGGGATGAGGAAGTAGTTGATGATGGGGATGAGGAAGTAGTTGATGATGAGGAAGATGATGTTGTTGATGATGAGGAAGATGAGGAAGTAGTTGATGATGAGGAAGATGATGTTGTTGATGATGAGGATGAGGAAGTAGTTGATGATGAGGATGAGGAAGTAGTTGATGATGAGGATGAGGAAGTTGTTGATGATGAGGAAGATGATGTTGTTGATGATGAGGATGAGGAAGTCATTGATGAAGAAGAACTAGGATGTGATCACCCAGATCCAAACCAAAGACCTCTTGAATGCATACAAGATGAAAACTCTACATTTTTCCAAGCTCAGGAACTATACTTAGAAAACTTACAAGCAGAAATAGTAGGAAAATTCACACCAATAGGAAACCTATTACTAAAAGGAGATTTTATAGAAAATACAAATGAAGAACCACATGAACACGACTACCAAATAGGATACACAGACGATGATGGGTTCTTTGTACCAACAATATGGATTAACACAGAAACAGGATACTTACACCTAAAAGGTGAATTAGTGGAAGCAAACTCTAATATCGTATCACAGAGAAATAGATTTTCAATAGCAAATAAAAGAGGAATATTACTCGCAACAATAAATAGACAAAGCGGAGATATGACAATAAGAGGAAACGTAATACCATATAGGAGGTCATTTGAGTGAGAAACCTAAAAATAATCACATTGTTAGTAGCTATACTTATTATACCGACTGCTATAGCACAACCAAACGACCCAGGACACGACTCACTATACGTATTAAAAGACGGAGATACAATAACAGGGGACTTAGAGGTAACAGGAGATATAACTGCGCAGCAAGTATGGCCTCAGCAAAGATTATTTATGTCGCATTTAAGAATAAGAGGAGATGGAGAAATACCAGGAGGAACTAGTAAAATATATGGGCTGAGCAACGAATTATATTTATCATCTCCTGAAATTTTCATAAACTACGGAGACGGCGGAGATGTAAGAATAGGATCATTTGGAGATCCAGCCGCAGTACATATAATAGGAGACTTAACGGTAGATGATACTGATGTTTGCTTGTCTGATGGAACGAATTGTTTAATAAATTTAACAGGAGAATTAGAAGGAACATTATCAGTATCAAGCGGAGGGACAGGCACATCAAGCTTAGACTCTGATAGCATACTAATAGGAGGAACATCATCAGTAAATTTTTTAGCACCAGGATCTTCAGGAAGCTTTGTTAGAAGCACAGGATCAACATGGACAAGCTCATCAATACAAACAGGAGACATACCAAACTTAAATGCAGATAAAATCACTTCGGGAGAATTTGCAGTCGCGAGAATACCTGACTTATCCACAGATAAAATTACTTCAGGAATACTAGTACCATCAAGAGGAGGAACAGGCGTTAGCTCATGCTCAGCAGGCCAAGTACTAATATGGGACTTAGGAGAGTGGACTTGCGGAACTGTAGAAGATAGCGGAGGAACAATAACACAAATAGATACAGGAGATGGAATACTAGGAGGACCTATCACGGACTCAGGAGAAATTAGCTTAGATACAGAATACACAGATGAATTATACCTAAAAGCACAAGAAGCAAATGAATTAGTAATGTTTCCAGATGATTTAGGAATTGCCTACGACGAGGCAAATGACGAATTAGTTATAGGAAATATAAGCGCATTCACATAAAAAAGATGAATTAAAATGGACCTTGAAAAATTAATGCAAAAAAAAATAACAAGAAAAGATTTTATTAAATCAATAGGATTCATACTACTCGCATTAATCTTCTTCCCAAGAAAAGCACTATCCTTTGTAAGCGAAAAATCATATATAGATCAAAAAATAAAAAATAAACCAAAAGAAGCACCAACACAAAAAATAATGCTTAATGGGGTAAAAGCAATAGAAGTGATAGACGATAAATAATAAATGTCTATGCACATAAAAAATAAATTAAAAAAAAGTTGATGCTAAATGACAGAACTACTTACAGTTAAAGAACACTTAAATGAATTAAAAAAAAAGATAGTGCAAATAGTCATAGCAGCAATAATAATATTTTTTATAGGCTTTACAATAAGCGAAACACTAATCCTTCACTTAATTCAATACTTTGAATTAGAACTATTTGTCTTAGCACCATTAGAATTCATAAAAACCCAACTAATGACAGCACTGTACATAACAATAGCATTACTAATACCATTTATACTAATACAAACATACATATTCTCAAAACCCATTATGCGAGAGAGAACTAAGAAGAAAATAACAATATATTTTATTTACTCACTACTACTAGCAATAATAGGATTCTTATTCGGAGTGCTAATATTTTCAAGATTCAGCCTTTCATTCTTTGCAACACTACCAGTTGAACTAACAGCGTTCTGGGGAGTTTACAGCGCGATAATGTTCATAATAGTTAGCGGATTTGCATTCGCACTAACAACGCAACTAATAATAATAATACCATTATTAGTAAAAGCAGAAATAGTAGACATAAACACATTCAAAAAATCAAGAGCGGTGGTGATAATACTCGCATTAGCAATATCTGCAATAGTAACTTCTCCAGACCCAATAACACAAGTACTAATGAGTGTACCAATGTATATATGCTTTGAAGCAGGAATAATAATATCAATGCTCCAAGGAAAACCACCCAGCAGAGAAGAAATAGAAAAAGAAAATCTAAAAGGAAAACCACCCAGCAGAGAAGAAATAGAAAAAGAAAATCTAAAAGGAAAACCACAAAAACAAAACTTTAAATAAACTAAAAACATTATATATTTATAACAAAACACAATATACGCGTTAGAGGTGGCAAATGAACATACCCTTAATCTTATTTATAGTAGGAATAATATTAGTATTTTTCTTAACACTTAAAATATTTAAAAAAATAATAAAAGCAGCAATAGCAGTTATAATACTAATATTAGTAGTTACAGCTGTTACAAGCATCGTAGTATACAACGATGCGATGATAATAAGAAAAGGATTTGAAGACGGAAAAATAATAGCAATAACAAAAAATGATGAATTAATAACAGCATTTAACTCAAAAACAGACCTCACACTAACAGCAACAATAAGACAAGAATTCTACGAAACAATAAACCCAGAAAAACAAGAAGAAATAGAGAAAAACATAAAAGAAAACGAACTAGACAAAATAAACAATGAAACATTTATAATGGTACTAAACCACGAAATATTTCTAGAAGAAAAAACAAAAATACTAGGAAAAGAAACAAACACAACACAAAGCATGCTGGACGCTTTTGCAACAACCAAAGAAAAAGAAGATGCAATCCTAATACTAACAGGACTTGAAGGAATAACAGAAGAGGATACAAAAGAATTACAAGAACTAGAACTACACGAAATAAAAAGCCAAATATACTACGAATTATTTTTAAACAAATTCAAAGAAACAAGAGGAACATTTTTAATAAATGAAATAAAAGAGAATAATATAAAAACAAACCCACAACTACTATCAATAACAGTATTAAACGTGTTTCCAGAAAACATAATGAAAAGACTTGCAAAGGATGAATGAAAAAATGGGAATATTAGACACATTTAGAAAAAAGAAAAGAGAAAAACAAAGACTTAGCGAGACACCAACAGATACAAACGAAGATCCGTTTAAATCAGACCCTTTCATGGACCCAGACTCAGGGCTAAACCTGCCAAAAGATGAAGAAAACCAAGAACAAAACCCGTACATGCAAGAGACAATGAACTCAGACCCATTCCAAAAATACAAACAAACAGAAACATTTCAACAAGAACAACAAAACAACCAAAACACAAATAACCAAGGAGACACAAGCAAAGACATACAACTAATACTCGCTAAATTAGACGCAATAAAAGCAGAAGTACAATCAATAAACCACAGAGTAGAAAACATAGAAAAAAGACAACAAAAAAAGATGTGGTGAGAGAAAAGTTGAAAAAACCAAAGAACAATACACTAATAATAATATTTCTAATACTAGTACTAATAGACCAACTAACAAAAACAATACTAACAACTCCAATAGATCTAGGAATAATAGCAATAACACCCATTACAAATACAGGAATGAGCTTTGGACTACTACAAGGAAATAATACACTACTTGCAATAATAAGCATAGTATTCATAGCATTAATAATCCTATTTAGAAAAGAATTCAAAAACAAAGAAATACAACTAACAATGATCCTCGCAGGAGCAACAGGAAACCTAATAGATAGAATAATACATGGACACGTACTAGACTTCATAAACTTCAAAATATTCCCAATATTCAACGTAGCAGACACACTAATAGTACTAGGAATAACAAGTATAATCTACCTAGAAATAAAAGAAGAAATAAAAATAAAAAGAAGAGAGAAAAAAATAAACAAATCATAACTAAAATTTCAAATATTTATCATATCCTTCAAGCTATAAAACGCTACGAGTAACAATAAATAACATAAAAAGAATTAAAGAGTGTTTTGAATAAAAATAATCTTCTCAGCAACATCCTCGCCTTTACGAGTAAGCTTAATAATCTTCAAACGACCCTGCTTCTTAAACTCAACCAAACCAGCCCGCTCCATATCCATTAAAACCTTAACAATATAACTATAAGTACCATCAATAATCTTAGCCAAAGAAGACGCATAAATTTCATTTTCAGAATTTTTAAGAGCAATAAGCATCAAAGCAGGTTTTTCCCTAAAAATCGCATTAAATATTCCCTTAGTTTTCAAATGTAAAACCCCCAAAATTCTTAATGAAAAATAACTTCATCAATCTTACTAAAACAAAGATTATGTTTTATTTATATATTTTTCTTTTTTGAGTAAAATTTAAAAAACCAGTAAGCACGTCACACTCACACAAAACACCCTACTAATACGAGGCGTGCAACTTCGCTTTGTGAACGCCACGACCCGGATTCGAACCGGGCGAACTCAAATTTTGGTTTTCGAGGCCCGTTGTCGAATCTTGATGATCTTTTTTTTATGTGTTGTTGTTTGTAAATTGTTGTGTTGATAGAAGGACGCCACGACCCGGATTCGAACCGGG
>CAZCTY010000048.1:0-5139 GCA_964501945.1 uncultured Methanosarcinales archaeon | reverse complement strand
TTCCTGCTGAGATTATGATGCCAAATAAGGAAACCATAAAAGGCGTATGCGAAAATAATATTAAAAAAGTAGAAATAGGAGAAGTCATACAATTTGAAAGATTCGGATTTTGCAGACTAGACAAAATAGAAAACAACAAATATTATTTTTGGTTCACACATAATTAAAAAAAAAAATCTGTGCCAAAAACTATTAAGAAAATATAACAGAAAAATACCACAAACACTTCTGGAAACGTGTCGTGGAGACATAAAAATTAGAGAAAATAGAAAAAATATCAACCTAACAATTACAACAAACTCCTTATTTTGCATACAAACAAAATAAAACCATGACGCAAATTCTAGGATATTTTAGGAAATATTTTCCCAAAATCTCCGATATTATGAGAAAACTTTATGTGCCCCGACGACTGAAAAGATGAGAGCCTGCAAGGCACGGTAGACGCGAAGCAAAGAAATTAATTTCCTTTGCCGTTATAATTCGCCATTCCATTCCTTATAGAATTCATCAAGAAACTGTTCCATAAATTTATGTCTGTGTTCAACCATAGATTTCCCTGTGCTAGTATTCATTCTATCTTTAAGTAAAAGAAGTTTTTCATAAAAGTGATTGAGTGTTGGAGCATTGCTGTTTTTATATTCTTCTTTAGACATATTAAGATTCGGCTTAATTTCAGGATTATAAATTTCTCTACCTTTATGACCACCATAATTGAAGGTTCTCGCAATTCCAATTGCCCCAACAGCATCTAATCTATCCGCATCTTGAATTACATCAAGTTCATGCGATTTAAATTTTTGAATGTGTTTTCCTCCTTTGAATGAAATGTTTGAAATAATATTTTCGACATGAATTATCACATCTTCTTGAACATCTAAAGACCTCAAAAATTCTCTTGCCTTGCGAGGACCTATTTCTTCATCCCCATAATGAAATTTAGAATCCGCTATATCATGAAGTAATGCTCCAAGTTCAACAAGGAAAGTATCTACATTTTCAGTTTGAGCAATATGTTTAGATAGTTTCCAAACACGATAAATATGCCACCAATCATGACCGCCTTCCGCGTCAGATAAAACTTCGTTTACGAAATCTATGGTTTTTTGAATTACAGTTTCTTGTTCCATATTCATAATAAATTTATGGAATTATATAAAGTTAGTGACAGGCAAAGGAAATTAATTACACATAACATGAATTAAAAGAAAAAAAATACTACAAACACCTTTGAAAACACGTTACGAGAATATAAATAATAAAGAAACATAACATTTAAATATAATAATACTTAACTATTATAATTATTATAGGTGATTATAATGAACACAACTATAGCTGTATCTTCTCGAGTAAGAGATCAAATAAAAGAATATGGACATAAAGGAGAAACCTACGACGAAATCCTTGAAAGATTGCTAAAAAGTGCTAAGGAAAGACAAATACAAGAATTATTAATGGACACAAGCGACAGCACAACTGCAAAAGATGCTTTAAATAAAGCAAAGAAAAAATGGCAATAGTTTACATACAATCTTCGCTTGAGAGGAAAATTAAAAAAAAGTTTAAAAAAGAATCTATAAAAATATTCTCTTTATTACTTAGCCTCGAGCAAGAACCAAAAAAAGGCAAAGAAATAGGCAAAGTAGGGAACATAGTCATAAAAGAATTAAAATATAAAAAATTTAGATTCTATTTTGTTAGCGACAATTACAAAATAAAATTTTTGGCCATTGATGAATTAAAAGATGTAATAATAAAGTTTGTTAGAATGTCAGAGAAAAAAGACCAACAACAAACAATAAATGAAATAAAAACTGTTCTGAGAAATCTAGGCAATGAAGGATTTGAATAATAAATTATTTTTAAAAATTAAAAAATCTGATTATGAATAGAGAAAAAGCTTTTATATCTATACAAAATACCTTTATCATATCATCATTATAGGGGGAATTATTATGAGTAAAAACAATCAAGAACCAGATTACATATTACCAGAAGGCACAAAAAGAAACACAGGACGAAGCGCTCAGAAAATGAACATACTAGCAGCAAGACTCGTCGCAGAAACAGTGAGAACAACACTAGGCCCAAAAGGCATGGATAAAATGCTAGTAGATGAGATGGGCGAGATAACAGTTACAAATGATGGAGTTACAATCCTCAAAGAAATGGACGTTGACCACCCCTCCGCTAAGATGGTAATAGAGGTTGCAAAAACACAAGAAGAAGAAGTTGGAGACGGCACAACAACAGCAGTAGTACTCGCAGGAGAATTATTAAGACGAGCAGAAGATTTACTAAACTCAGGAATACACCCTACGATAATATCAAAAGGATACACCCTCGCATCAAAAGAGGCAATAAAAAAATTAAACGCGAGCGCAAAAGATGTCAGCGCGGATGATAAAAAAACACTACTAAAAATAGCAGAAACCGCGATGACAGGAAAAGGCGCCGAGGAGAGCAAAGAAAAACTCGCAGACCTCATCGTAACAGGACTTAGCGAGATAGCAAAACTACCAAACACAAAGCTTAGAGATAGCATAAGCGTTAAACGAAAAATAGGCAACAGCGCATCAGAATCAGAACTCATAAAAGGAGTAGTCATCGATAAAGAAAAAGTACACCCAGACATGCCAAACAAAGTAGAAAATGCAAAAATACTACTAATAGATACACCACTTGAGATAAAAAACACAGCGACAGACGCAAAGATATCAATCAATAGCCCAGATATGATGCAATCATTTTTAGATGTAGAAGAGAGAACATTAAAAAAATTAGTAGAACAAATAAAAAACACAGGAGCAAACACAGTTTTCTGCCAAAAAGGAATAGATGACTTAGCACAATACTTCCTAGCAAAAGAGGGAATATACGCAACACGAAGAGTTAAGAGAAGCGATATGAAAAAACTAAGCGAGGCAACAGGCGCAAGAGTAGTGAGTGATTTAGAGAATGCAAAAGAAGCACTTGGAAGCGCAGGCATAGTTGAACAAGTAAAAACAGGAGATGAACACGTCACAATAGTTAAAGAGTGCAAAAACCCCAGAGCAATAAGCATACTCGTAAAAGGAACAACGAGCCACGTCGCAGACGAGACAGCAAGAGCAGTAGAAGATGCAGTTGGAGATGTCTCAACAGTACTAGAACTAAAAAAAGCAGTCCCAGGCGCAGGATGCTGTGAGGCAAAACTTGCAAAGGAATTAAAAGAATACGCACACACCCTAAAGGGACGAGAACAATTAGCAGTAACAAGCTTCGCTGAAGCATTTGAAATTATTCCTAAAACACTCGCAGAGAATGCAGGCCTTGATTCTATAAATACACTCGCAGAATTAAAACACGCACAAGATGCAAAAAATGAAAACGCAGGAATAAATGTTTTCACAGGAGATATAATAAATGCATGGGATAACGGAATAATCGAGCCATTAAAGATAAAAGTTCAAGCAATCACAAGCGCAACAGATGTAGCAAACATGATACTTAGAATAGACGATGTAATCTTATCTGAAACTAAACGAGAAAATACAAAGAAAGAAGACGAATAATAAATCATCTAAGATGAATTTCTAAGATGTCATTATCCTTTAATACGTGCTTTAAAGCAAGCTTTTGACCAGGAAATTTAGATGACGGCCCCCAAACCCTACAAAACTTAAACTTATCCACGAAGTCTTTGTGCAATTTATTACAAACATCACGAACAGAACTATCTTTTTCAATAATTAAAGGAATTTCTAAATCAGCATCCTTACCAGGTTCTTTCATATAAATCCTGACGAGATTTAAACGCTGAAAGATAAGCTCTTTTAACTCCGCTAAATCCATATTATTCTGCGCACTAATTAAAAGATCAGCATTAACCTGCCTTGCAACCTTACTCGCCTCAGAATCAGAAACCAAATCAACCTTGTTTAAAACAGTGATAGCAGGAACATAAATCTTATTAGCCTCAATACAATCAATTAACTCATCAACACCAATCTCACTACGAATAACAACATCAGCATTATTAATCCTAAACGTTTTGAGAACTTCTTTGATAGTATCATCATCCATATCCAATTTAACAGTTTTACTAATCTTTATACCATCTTTACTCGTTTTTTTTATTTTAACATCAGGCCTCCTAGCATTAACCCTAATACCAGAATCATAAATCTCCTTTAATATGGCATTGTAGTGATTTGGAAAAGAAACATCTAATAAAATAAGGATTAAATCAGCACTCCTCAAAACAGAGAAAACCTCGGTGCCACGACCACGACCAGTAGCCGCACCATGAACAATACCAGGAACATCAAGAATTTGAATTTTAGCATGCTTATAATCAAGCATCCCAGGAACAGTTGTTAGAGTAGTAAAAGCATAACTACCAATCTCAGAATTCGCATCAGTTAAATTGTTTAAAAGCGTACTTTTCCCAACACTCGGAAACCCAAGCAAGACAACAGTGCCATCACCAGTTTTACGAACAGCAAACCCCTCACCACCACCAGAGGAACTCCTACTCGCTTCTTTTTCTTTTAACTTTGCAAGCTGAGCCTTATACATACCAATTGCTTTCTGAGTCCTTTTATTATACTGAGAGTTAGCAATTAAATCTTCAAGCTCTCGAATCTTGTCTTCATTACCCATACAAATAAAGAGATATTAAACAATGTTTTATAAATCTTAACCCTAAAAAATATAAAAAACAAAAAAATCCCTAATTAAGTGAAAAAAACAATATTAATTCTAACAAGCATAATAATCGCACTATCAGCATTTTTTATAACACAACTAGACTTTAGAGAAGAATACATCCCAATATCACTTTTTTTCATGATAGCACTATGCATCCCAACGTATTACTATTTTATAAAAAAAACAAACACAAAAAAAGCAATAATAACCATCATAGCACTCTCAGTTTTCTCAATGATTATTGAAACCATAGGCGTCCTAACAGGATTCCCCTACGGATTTTTTACATACACAGAAAAATTAGGCACAAGCATCGGAGTTATACCTTGGACAGTTAGCTTTGGATGGGTCCCGTTAGTAATTGCAGCATGGAGCCTCACACAAGAACATGTAAAAACAAAAAAACACAATTTACTAAAAAAAGTAATAATAGGCGCATTCATA
>CAZCTY010000047.1:0-5142 GCA_964501945.1 uncultured Methanosarcinales archaeon | reverse complement strand
TATTCGTGGCCGTCGATTGTTTCATTGACTGCGGTGCTCATGCTTGCATCACCCTCCTGCCGCTCACCATTGCGTCGCCTTGTAGATCCACCCGGGATCGCCGCCCTTTCCGCTCAGTGACGCCACCAGCCCCGCCGCTGCGTTCGCACGGTCATCGTGTGCGCCCGGCGCATGGTCGATAATGTCGCGGCCGCCGCGCGTGGTGCGCCGCTCCAGGCCCGAGAACTGCCGAACCATGCGGTCATCCGGGGGAAGCTCGACCTGCCCCGATTGCAGCGCCGGGGCGAATGACAGGTAAAGCTCCGAGCGGGTGCCGGGGGCGGGATCATACTTGATACCGTGACGCTCGAACGCAGACGGGATCCACTGCCCGGCATAGCGATCGCCCTGCACAACGAAGATCCGGTATTCCTTGAGGAGCGCAGTGAAGTCGGCAACCGCCGCCTCTGGATCGCCGCGCCGGGTCGCGAGCATGTCGACAAAGATGCCCGTGCCGGATTTGTGCCCGATCGCGAGCGCGTGCTCATCGGCACCGCCGCCGCTCATGTCCACGAATGCAGCGTAGTAGCAACCCCGCTGCGGCGGGATCACCAGCGGCTCGGGCCGGGTGGCCGCGTCGATAATCTCGGCACTCAGGAATTGCTCGATGTCGCTGCGAAACTGCGCCATGAACTCCGCGCTAGCCCGGGCCGCGTCATCGCGCATGGCGTCGTCAATCACGCGCTGGGGAAGCGTCGGGTTCATGGTGCGCGACGGTGCCTGCGCGACCAGGATGCGCCCGTCCTGCCCGTAGTGCCGGCGGTAGGCGTCCCACAATGTGCCCCGGCGGGCATAGGGCGAGGAAAGCGCGATCAGCTTGCCGTCAAGGGTCGCCAGCGCCGGGCGCAAGGCCGCGATGATCTCCACATCGGGCGATGCGCCATCAGCCCGCCAGAAGGCGATTTCGTCGGCGATGACGGCCGCGAGGGTGTAGCCGCGCACCGATCGGTAACTTGCCGTCCCGACCTCGATCGCGGCCCGGTTGTCGAGCTCCAAGCCCTCGGCTGTCTCGCGCGTTACCAGCGGGGCGAGCATCGGGTGCTCGAACAGCCCGCGCACATATCGCAACAGCGTGCGCGCCTGCGGCCGATCGGCGGCGATCAACAGCACGGTGGCGACCTCGCCCGGTGCCAGCCTGGCGCGGTGATCGTGAAAGGCCGCTTCATACACCGCCACAAGCGCCGCTGCATGGCTCTTGCCACCGCGACGCCCCACGGCAAGCCAGAGCTCGTCATGCGGCACTACGGGCAGCCCTGTGCGCCCTGTGACGTCCCGCCATGTCTCCACCTCGGCATCCGACAAGGGCAGCCCGTAAAAGCCGCTCAGAAGGGCACGCCACGCCGCAAAGCTGTCACCGCCGAAGGTATCGCCGAACAGCGCCGGGTCGGTCATGGCTTCGCGTATCGTGACGACCGGCGCGGGCTCGATATGCGCGGCGGCGATCAACGCTGCGGCTCCATCAGCGCCGAGGCGAGCGTGCCGATCAAGGCCAGTGCGGCGGATCGTGTCAGCGGAAGGCGGGCGACCTCGACACCATCGCGCCAGATATGCAGCACCGGGCCAGGTCGGATCGTGGCGATATGCGCGCAGACGGCCGTCATGCGCTTTCCTTGCGTTGCAGGTAGCTGCGAAGATCCGGCGTCACGTCACGGGCGCGGCGTTCAAGCCCCAGCGTCTTGAGGATGCCTTGAAGCGCATTGCAACCCTGCGTCCACTTTCCGGCGTCGAAGATCTCGTATTGACCATCGGCAAGGGCGCGTTCCTGCACCGCGAGCCAGTGCTCTAGCCAGAGCGCCCGCTCGACAAGGCTGCGCTGTGCGTAGCTCAAGCGATCCTCGCCGCCCATGTCCGACGTGATCTCTTGCCACCGGGCGCGCATATCGGATGCGACCGCCGTGCGACCGTCGAGCCGGGCAAGGTAGCCGGGCCGGAACCGATCCGGGATCTCGCGCGATTTCTGCTGTTTCTGCGGCATATTCGATGACAAATCCAGTGACAAACCGATAGCAATATATCGCAAAAGCAAGTCATCGCATAGGTTTAAATGTCTTTGGCAATTGATTGTTGGGCAATTGGCGGCCCATGCTGCGGCTTTTATGCATCGTCGCAGGGTAGCGGGCGACGTGGGGCCGCGATCTTGGGCGGTATCATAACACCCCAAATTGACCGCACCCTTAGCGTCCCGGTCTGCCATGTCCGGGCCAGTCTCTGCGCCGATATGACGGATATGACGCTTTGCTCCTTATAGACCGTATATGGAAATCTCTCCAAAACTCATATACGGTAGATAAGGGCGAAAGCGTCATAAGCGTCATCATCGCAGTTGAATCCCGATGAAGCCCCGACCGTGCGGCCGCCGATGATCTTGAAAGCCCCGCGTCTTTAGCTCCTTGCGAAGGGTGTGCAGCGTCCAGCTGTGCAGCCCTTGTTGCTCGCACCACTGGGTGAAGCGCTGATGCAGGTCTGTGCTCGTGGTAAAGGCCATTGGGTCCGCCTCGGTTTCGTCGGCGAGGAATTGCCCGAGCGTGTCCTCGTCATCGAAGTATTGTTCCGATGCCGCTGCCACCTTATCGGGCACTTGCAGCCCGCCACAGAGCCACTGGCGCGCGCCGTCGATCGCCCATTGCAGGATTTGCGGTCCTTCTGCCTTGAGCTTGTCGGGCAAGTCCTTGTCGCGTTTCTCGGGCGGGATGGTCACTGTGAAGGGCACCAGCACGACGCGGGCGCGGATGGCCTCGTCCACGCCTTTGAAGCTGGGCATGTTGTTGCCGGCGATCATCAAGGTGAGCTGCGGCTCGAAGGTAAACCAGTCCTGCCGCATGTATCGCCCGGCCATCACGTCGCCGCCGGTCAGATCCTTGATTGTTGCCTCATCCCACGATTTCCCCTTCGGAAGCTCGCTACCGATCACCAGGCGCGCGCCTTGCAGACCGGCGATGCCGGTTGCGTGCTTGTCGCCCTGCGTGTTCAGGAAGGTTTCGGCTGCTGCTCTGGTCGCGTAATCGGCCCATAGATGGTGCAATGTGTTGAGAAACACCGATTTGCCGTTGCGGCCCGTGCCATAGAGGAAAAGCAACTTGTGTTCGGCCGTTGAGCCGGTGAGCGCGTAGCCTGCCGCTCGCTGCATGAAGGCGACGATCTCCGGGTCGTGATCGAATACTTCGTTCAGGAACGCGAGCCACCGTTGCGGTGCTCCGGGCGCAGGCGCGCAGGCGGTGAGCTTGGTGATCATATCGCCGCGCTCCGCCGGGCGCATGGCACCGGTGCGCAGATCAACCGTGCCGTGGGGTGTTCCGATCAACAACCGCTCCGTGTCGAAGTCATCGGGTCGGGCAACACTCGGAGCGTTGGCGCGCGCGAGCGACTCGACGGCAGCGACCGTGTTCTTGCTGCGCAGTGTGCGCGATTGCTCTTTCGCCCAGCGCCGCATCCTCTCGGCCTTGTCTGGTCCCTCCGATGCCTCGATGGTCCCGGCCTTGCGCTCGGCCCAAGCTGTAAGGTCGTCGGCGCGGCTGCGCAGGAATGCCCGCGTCCGGGTGAGATGATCGAGCCGATCATCGACCTCCCATCGCGCGCCCGTCCAGAACAGCCACTTGCCCCATAAGGCAACGTGCTTGGCGTTCCGGTCCCAGCTTTGCGCGCCAAGGTCGGAGGCGAGGGCGTCCTGCGAAAGATCCGGGTCGGTCTCCGCGTTCGGGCGCGGCGCTCCGTCAGATGTTGGCGCCTTCGCCTCTCGTGGCTCTCGTGGCGTCTGTGCGCCCGCCTCAAGGCCGCTCTTGATGGTCGCGGCAATCTCGCCCGAGTCAAGCCCGATGCCCGCTGCGGCGACGCTCAGGCGATCTGTGACGATACACTGTGACAGCGCGCCCCCGGCGATGATCTGCCCGAGATTGAAGGCGGCGGTGTTGAGCGTTGCGTTGCGTTGACCTTGAGGCGCGGCGAGCACGGCGGCGATCTCGTTGCGTAGGGCGTTGTCGGCCCATGCGGTGCCGCCGCCGGTGTCTATGCGCGGCCCGGGTGATGCCCGCTCCGGAAGCTTGGCCTCGGGTTTGATGCACAGCTTCAGGAGCCATTCCGGGCAGTCGGCGAGCTCAAACAACGGCGGCGGGTTTTTCCAGCGATACGTGTCGGGGTAGCCCGGCTTTATGCTGGGCACTCCGACAACCATGCCACCATCACCGCGCACGTCGATGCCCGCCGCGATGCGACTTGAGCTGTTGCCGATCTCCCATCCCTGCGGCCAGCGAAAGTAGAGGTGCCACGATCCGGTCGGCGAAAGTGCCTCGATTGTCTCGGGCAGCGGCCCGTGCTGTTCGAGCAGGGCCGCCATATTGCCGATGCCGTCGATGCCGTGGCCCTCCTCGGTGTCGGCCTCGATCACCAAAAGCCCGGATTTCGGGCCGGTGACGACACCGACATTGGCATCGGGCCACCTCTGCCAGTCTCGAGCTATTTCCTCGGTGTCGGTCGTCGCGCCCCATTCGCGCCCGTCGCTATGCTTGGCGCTCTTGTGCGATTTCTTTGTTCCGGGCGGGGCCGGAAACACATGCCATCCGAAGCGGGCGTATTCGAGCGCGGCGCTGGCACAGGTGGAGCGGTGGTCTTGGTGCATGTTCATGCGGCCCTCCCGTGAAATCGACCGGCCGCGTCAACGCGGCGCAGGAAGGCCATCCGGTCGGCGGTGTCGAAGCTCTCCCACAGCGCGGCGAACAGCCGCTTGCGGGCGCGGATGCCCAGAGCGCGGTTGCCGATACGCTTCAGGCTCGCGGCGAAGTATGCTTCAAGCTCGCCCGCGTGCGCGCAGTCGGCCCAGAAGGCGGCGTCCGCGCGCAGGTCGCCGAACGGGTCATGCGGCTGCGGGTCGCCCGCCGCCATGCTGTCGAGATACGCGGCCGCGATTTCCCGCGCGTCCGCCGGGTGACACTCGCCCAGGGCATCGCACAGCGCCTCGGCGCGCTCCATGCGGCGTTGCGTGGAAAACCGAAGGTGGATGTGCTCAATCTCGCTCATGCGTTCGCCCTCCGCTTGAAGGGCAGGATCTCGGCGCTCTGCATTTCCATCCCGTGCTTGCGGGCGAAGCGCACAGCGTAGCGCACGGCCTGC
>CAZCTY010000046.1:0-5723 GCA_964501945.1 uncultured Methanosarcinales archaeon | reverse complement strand
GTAATCATTTCTTGGATTAAAAGACCTCGTGGCGCACATAAAATGTGGCTTAATTTTAAAAATAAAGGATTTAACGTTTCTGAGCGTAAAATCCAAGAAATTTTTAGAGAGAAAAATTTCAAAATGAACAAAAGAAAAAGACCATCACAAATTAAATTCGTCAAATACGAACGATCAAAACCAAATATGCTTTGGCACACAGACTGGACAGTCTGTCCATTCACAAACAAACAATTAATCGCATTCATAGACGATCATAGCAGATTCGTTGTTCACGCAGAATATTTTGAAAATGCAACAACTGAAAACACTTTACTTGCATTTTCAAATGCCATAGCAAGATATGGCGTTCCAGACGAAATATTAACTGATAACGGAACACAATTCACACCTGCCCGCACAGAGAAAGGAGTATTCACCAAATGGTGTGAAGATCGAGGAATAAAACACATCTTAGGAAGAATACATCACCCACAAACTAATGGAAAAATAGAACGATGGTTCGGAACATACAAACAAGAATTCCAACCAACAGACACACTAGAAACCTTTAGAAAATATTATAACGAAGAACGATTACACCAAGGAATAGGATACAAAACACCATTGAGCAGATACAAAAGTGCCATTAATGTGGTTTAGTAGAATATAATATTGCTTTAAAAAAAATAACTTTTAAAAAGCGAAGCAATCTCCTACACTTTGCGCGGGGGTAGCAAAGTCTGGTCAAATGCGCAGGACTTAAGCATCCAAAGCGAGACACTCCTCTCTTCGGAAGGAGATATCCTGTCTCTTAATGAGTTCGAGGGTTCAAATCCCTTCCCCCGCACCTTATTTTTAAGGTTCAAAGCGCAGAAAACCTTTTCTAGTTTTTTAGAGTCCTTTTTGAGCCATTTTTTATTAAAATATGTTAAAAACAAAAGAATTTATTTTATAAATCATTTAAATAAGTTTGTATTCCAATACAAACATTTATATATGTGTTGAGTTTCATATTTTATATGAAAGAAGTAATTAAAGCAACAACCACTACGAAATTTAGTGATACGGGGATACTAAGAACTAAATATGTTGAACTTATTGAGGATTGGCTAAAAAGGCCTGAAATAATTATTATAAAAGGCGTAAGAAGATCAGGAAAATCAACAATTCTTAAACAAGTCGCATCAAGACTCAAAGGTAAAGCAATCTATGTTAATTTTGATGATTACAAATTATTACCATATTTAGGAATAGAATTACTAGAAGAAATTGTCAAAGAATACCCCAATATGGATTATTATTTTTTTGATGAAATACAAAAAGTTCCAAAATTTGAATCTTGGCTTAGAACATATTATGACATAAAAACACATAAAAAATTCATAATAAGCGGATCCAACATATCAATGATGTCACCTAAATTAGGAACAGTCCTTACAGGAAGAAACATAACTTTTGAAATATTTCCTTTAAGTTTTGATGAATTTAAAAAATTCAGCAAAGAACCATTTGAAACATATCTAAAATATGGAGGATTCCCAGAAATTGTTCTTGAAAAAAACAGCGAAAAGAAAATAAAACTACTACAACAATATTTCAACGACATACTTCTCCGAGATATATTAGAAAAACACCAAATAGTTCCCACGCAACAATTCAAAGCAGTAGCACAATTCGTATTATCTAATTCAGGATTAAAAGTGAGTGCGAACAAATTAGCAAAAGAACTAGGAGTAAATAGCAGAACAGCAGAAAATTACTTATCTTATTTAGTAGACGCATACCTCGTATTCGAAGTTCCTTTCTTCTCATATTCTGCAAAGACTAAGTATAGGGCAACAAGAGCATCAAAATATTATTGTATTGACAATGGTTTAACAACCGCACTTTCATTAAAGACAAATAAAAGACACTTATTTGAAGCAATAGTTGCACAAATGCTTAGAAGAAAAAGCGAAGAACTCTTCCATTGGCAAGGAAAAAAAGAAGTAGATTTTATACAAAAAGAAACAGCATACCAAGTATCACTAACAACAACCGAAGAAGAAGCCTTCATAGAGCTTCAAAAAGAATTCAAACACATAAAAAACACAATTAGTGTAACACCAAAAAATTTCGAAAAAATAGAAGATTGAAAAAACAAATTCAATAATTATTAGGCTTAAATTACATAAAAAAATTCAGCGAGAACAAAAAAATAACAAACTTTTAAATAATAATTCTCAGTATTTGGTGTATGACAATGAAAATAGGATTTATAGGGTCAGGAAACATGGCACAATCACTTGTAAAAGCCATAAAAAAAACAAAAATAGCAAACAAAATAATTGCCTCTGATAATCAAAGAGAACAATTAAAAAAAATGAAAGAGATAGGGGTTGAAATTACAAAAGATAACAAAAAAATAATGTCTGCAAATATAATATTTTTATGTGTAAAGCCACAAATAATAGAAAAAGTTTTAGGCGAAATTAAAAACGATGTTCAAAACCAAATAATAGTATCGGTTGCAGCAGGAAAGACGATAAAGAAAATGGAAAAAATAATTCCTTCTGCAAAGATAGTGAGGGTAATGCCAAATATTTTATGTGAGATAAATGAAATGTCATCAACATACACTCCTAATGATAACTGCACTAGAGAAGATGTAGAGCAAGTAGAGAAAATACTAGAAAGCATCGGGTCAACAATACAAGTTAGAGAAGAAGAAATAGCAACATACACAATCATAGCAGGTTCTTCTCCTGCATTTTTTGCACATATCGCACTAGAATTTGTACAAGAAGCAAAAAGAAGAGGTCTTGACGAAGAAAAAACTAAAAAATTATTATATCAAGTCCTCAAAGGAACAGGACAATACTTAATGCAAGACGAAGAACTAATAAAAAAAGTAACTTCGCCAGAAGGAATAACTCAAGCAGGACTAGATGCCTTAAAAAACAACGAAATAAATAAAACAATAAAAGATGTATTTACAAGAGCGATAAAGAGAAGCGACGAGTTAAATTAACCACTTAAAAAAACACCTAAGTAAATGAACATCATTTTAGATTCGAAACTATACACATTTTTTATTTAATAACGGCAAAATCCGATGTGTGCGAACTTAATTATTGTTTGATTTTTTGTTCTAATTCTTTTACCAATTCTTCAAATCCCTGCGCATAATAGAATTGAGGATTTCTAAAAACATCTAGTTTATTTAATCCATCATATATATTTATTAGTTTAAATCCTTGTTGTATATGTTCATCAAAGTCTCGCCAAGGAATTAAAATTAAATCATCTTGATTTTGATATTTTAAATCATCTTTTTCTATAAATTTAAACTTTAAATATTCATATTCTTGTATTTCATTTTCTGATAAATATGTCAATAAAGTTAATTCTCTTAATTGAATTATGCTTAAAGGCACGTCTGTTTTTGAAATTATTGTGTTTCGGTTAAACAACTCCGTTCTTAAAACATCTTTTTCCAATTCATTTGTATACGCGTTTCTTCCAACGAAGGCTATTTGCACAACGCCTGCATTTAATAATTGAAGTACTTGAGCAGTCGATTCTGTTTGAATAATCTTCTCCCTAGGAACATTTATTTTTTTTAAATATTCATGAGTTGTTGGACATGTCGCGATTAAATAAGTTTCATCAACATATAAATTATCCTTCCCTTCATTACTTGAACAAGCAGTAAAAATCAAAGCAACCGCGAAAATAGCTAAAAGTAATGTTTTCTTAACCATACACCCATAATAATTTCTTTTATTAAAAGTATTTCGTTTTTAAAATCAATAATTTTAAATAGAACATATCAATAGTTGTTGATATGTCTTTTGAGAAAAACAAAGAAGTATTCAAAGCATTATCTAATGAAACAAATCATCTAATAATAATGGCTTTGTTAAAGAAAGATCTTTGTGCATGCGAAATTCCTGATTTAATAAATAAAACTCAATCTAATACATCTATGCATTTAAAGAAACTATTAAATGCGAACATTTTAACAAGTCGAAGAGAAGGTAAAAAAATAATTTATTCAATAAAAAACAAGAATTTAATGCTTAAATTAAAATCAATGAATTTATTATGAGAGGAGGGATTTTATGAAGATAGAAATACTTGGAACTGGTTGCCCGAAATGCAAAACATTAGAAGAAAATGCCAAAAAGGCAATAAATGAAAAAGGCATTAAAACTGAGATCATAAAAGTTTCAGAAATTGATAAAATTATAGAATACGGAGTGATGAGTACTCCTGCAATAGTTATTGATGGTGAAGTTAAAAGTTATGGTGAAGTATGCTCTGTTGAAGAAATAAAGGCTTGGCTTTGAAAATGGAAAAAAAAGATTGGTATAATCTCTCAATAATTACCGTGGTTTTTTTGATATTTTACTTTGTGCCTATGCAAAGGGAGTGGTTTACAAAATCTCTTCTTAGTGGTTTTTCTTTGCTCGGAGAATATGCTCGTGAGCACGTATTAACTTGTTTGATTCCGGCATTGTTCATTGCTGGAGGAATAATTGTCTTTGTTAAAAAAGAGCAAATACTTAAGTTTCTAGGCGCTGATGCAAAAAAATATGTTTCATATAGTGTAGCTTCAGTATCAGGAGCTTTACTTGCTGTTTGTTCATGCACAATATTGCCTTTATTTGCAGGAATAAGAAAAAGAGGTGCAGGACTTGGTCCTGCAATAACTTTTTTATTTGCAGGCCCTGCAATAAACATTGCAGCCATTTTTTTGACATTAAGTGTGCTTGGATATAAAATAGGCGTTGCGAGAATAATCGCTGCAATAACAATATCTGTTCTTGTAGGATTAACTATGGCTTTAATTTTTAGAGAAGAAATACAAAAAGGCACTTTTTTATTAAACAAATCAGAAAAGACAGGAATTACAAAGACAACTATTACTATTTTTTTCTTGTTAATGATATCTTTTTTAGTTGTTAATGGTCTTCAGATAATGCAAATAACAAAATATTTTTTTATGTTTTTAATAATTTTAAGCATTATTTTAATTGTAATGTTTAAATTTAAACAAGAAACAACAAAGAAATGGCTTGAGGAGACTTGGGGTTTTTCAAAAACAATACTCCCCTTACTATTCATAGGCGTATTTATTGCAGGATTTATTATGCCTTTAATACCTAATCAATTAGTAGAACGCCTGGTTGGAGAGAATACCTTGCTTGGTAACTTTATAGGTTCAATCTTCGGAGCATTCATGTATTTTTCAACATTAACCGAGATACCTATAGTTCAGGGTTTAATTGATAAAGGAATGCATTTAGGCCCGGCACTAGCCTTATTGCTTGCAGGCCCAAGTTTGAGTTTGCCAAATTTACTTGTTATACGAAAAGTTCTTGGAAATAAAAAAACACTAACTTATCTTGCTTTAGTTATTATTTATGCAACGATTGCAGGCTTAATATTCGGATATTTAGTTTAAACAAAATATATCCTTCCTAAATTTTAAACTTTTTCTTTTAAAAATAGAACTTTACAACTCAACTCAAAAAAACCAGTCTCGGAACAGATTTGAACCTGAAAAGTGCGAGTCCCTTCCCCCGCACCACCATTACCACCGTGGACGCGCTACTAGTATGGGGCGTAAAGCCCCATACCGTTATTTTTCTTTAGAAAAAATTTAGATTTCGCTCAATACTTTAAAATTTTTTACTTCTAAGTAACAAAAAACGAAAATTTTATAAATTATAAAAGCAGACTACCCTTATGCAAAC
>CAZCTY010000045.1:0-6575 GCA_964501945.1 uncultured Methanosarcinales archaeon | reverse complement strand
AAACGCTGCGACCCGGATTCGAACCGGGAACTCCCGAAGGAACTGGCTCTCAAGGCCAGCGCAATACCAGGTTATGCGATCGCAGCAAGAAATATAAGTAAAACCAACTGATTTTTAAATATATTGATTGAAAAATACGCTTAATTTTTATACTCAAAAAACTTACCTATACTAAATAAATGGTTAGAAAATCAAGAAAAGGACGAGAAGAGTGGAAAATATATAAGAATGTTTTTGATTCTTTTACAGAAAGAAATATATTCAGCTTGAGCAGCCAAGGCTATTTTGAAGAGCTAATCAGCCCAGTCGCGCTTGGAAAGGAAGCAAATGTTTTTTTAGCACGAAGAAACGATGAAAGCTATGTAGCAGTAAAAATATACAGATTAGAAAATTGCAATTTTAATAAGATGTATTCATATATAAGATCAGACCCAAGATTTGAAGGCCTGGAAAATCAGAAAAGAAAAATAGTTTTTAATTGGGTACAAAGAGAGTATAGAAATTTGCTGATTGCAAGAGAAAAAGTAAGCGCGCCGAGCCCAATCGCATTTAAAGATAATATAATCATAATGGATTTTATAGGCCACGACGGCGAAGCAGCGCCAATGCTAAAAGATAGCACACCAAAAAAACCAGAAGAGTTTTTTGAAAAAGTAATACAAGGCGTTATTGGAATGATAGAGAAAGGATTAGTACATGGAGATTTAAGTGATTTTAATATATTAAACCATGAAGAGACTCCTTACTTTATTGATATGAGTCAAGGAACAGTACTAAAAGATACAGATTCAGAGAATTTACTCAGACGCGATTTGAAAAATGTGTTTCGAGCATTTAGATATTTGAAAATAGATGAAGACGCTGTGACAAACAGAGTCATGGAGAAGTTTTTCGAAGAAAAAAAGAAGATGAAGTGAAGATAACTTTTTTGGAAAAGTTTAAAAAAAGCAAGCGCTACAAATTTTAACGAGGTGTTTTTTTGTCCTACAAACAATTAAAAAAATTCATTAAAGAACAAGCAATAAGAGGAGAAAACCCCGCCGCGATCCGAGATGGGTTAATAATGAATGGATGGGACGCGCAAGATGTAGACCGCGCGATATCTGATGTTTATGGAAAAAAGAAAAAAATCTTAGGAGCGGGACTGTTTTTCGTTTTAATATTAATTATAGTATCATCAATTAGCTTGCTATTTATTTACTCAGAACTTACAGATGAAAAAATACCTACAGATGATGATACAACGACTAGGCCCAGCCTAGAAGAACACGATTCTTGCAAAACAATAGATGATGCATATGAAAGAGAGCTATGCTACATTGAAGAGATAGAAGACGGATATGAATGTGAAGATTTAACAGGAGAAGATGCAATAGATTGTAGCAGAGCACTTGAAGTGCATATAAGAGCAACACAAGACGCATAAGAATATTACCAATCAATAGCAGCTCTTTCTTTTAAGTTACGCCTGTTTTTCTCAAGCATTTTGTAAACATTAGCATGAGGACTACCTTGAAGTAAGCTCTCAACAGCCTTCATACTCACAACAACATCCTCCGCCCTACCAATAATACCAACAGTTTTACCATAAACAGACAAATAAGTACCAGTTAAATTCTCAATGGTCTCCCTAGATTTACCATTAGAACCAATAACACGACCCTTAATCCTCTCAAAATGACCCTTGTGCTTGACAAAGTCAAGAAGAGGAACAACTTCTAAAACATAATCTTGCTTAAATAATAACTTCGCAATCTCAGGATTAAAACCCCTACCAATACCACGAACAACTTCTTTTAGAGCATAAATTTTCAAAGAATCCTCACCAGTTATTTTTACATCACCTTCTTTAGAATCAATCTCCATTTTAGATACGGCATACTCTTCTAATTCTTTTTTAGTCTCACCATCTTTACCAATTAAAACAGCGACACGCTCCTTTGGAATTTTTATTTCTAAGCTATACTCCATGAAAAAAGAGAAAACAAAGATCTTTTTTAAAGCTTATTGAGAAAATAGATAATAATAGAAAAATGTTTTTTAAGAAAAAATTAATTCTTTAAAATCCTCAATTGAACCATCATGAAGCATCCTCAAAATTAAACACGCAAACTCCTTGTTTCTAAAATCATCAGATAAAACCAAATCAATAAATTCATCAAAAGATAAAAATAAAGGCTCAATACGCTCACCAGCGTCTAACCTTGGTTCTTGAATTTTTTTACAATTTTTCGCAAAAAAATAATGATTTTTCCAATGAACTTTAGATGAGAATTTTGTAGCCTTCCACAAAATTAAATCAGAAGGCACAACGCCAATCTCCTCTAATAATTCCCGTTTAATATCCTCACTTGGCAAATTAGAATCACAAACACCCCCAGGCAAAGAGATAAAAGAGCCGTGAAAAGGTTGCTCTTCTTTTAACAAAATTAATTTTTTATCAGATGTTGTCGCTATTGCTTGAACGCTATCTTTTCTGCAAACAGCCTCAAAAGTCTTAAAAGAACCATCAAATTGCTCTTGCTCCCACTGATATAGAGAAAACATCACCCCTTCAAAGACTTTTTTAGCACCATTAGGTAAACTCATAGAAAAAATAAAAACAAATAAAGATTATATAAAGCTTTTTGAGAAGCGACTGAAAATACAACTACGAGAAATACAAATGAAAAGATGAAAATGAACCTAAACGCTCATGCAAAAATTAATTTGTGTGAGAAATTAATAGATTGGGATAAATAGAGGAAACTGAAGGAAAGTTTTTTAAATTGATAAAAGCTTCTTTTTTTTACGCGGAGTTGCCGGAGCGGTCAAACGGGACAGGCTTAGGATCAAATATCACAAATGCAAATGCGTGAGAAAGATAAGACACCTGTTAGCTTAATGCTTACGCAGGTTCGAATCCTGCACTCCGCATCAACAAACCTTTCTTTTAAAAAAAAAGATAAAGGCAATATTTATATATTAGTATACCTTTTTACTATACCATGATTGAGGCGCCAACAAAACCAGAAAACAGAGAACACGACATATTCGAAATGCTATTTGACAAAGACGAACTTACATGGCAAGACATAATATACGATTTAATTAGAACAGAGAAAATGGACCCATGGGACGTTGACATATCCCAATTATCAGACAAATTCATAAACTTACTAAAAGAGATGAAAAAGATGGATTTCCGCTTGAGCGGAAAAATAATCCTCGCAGCAGTATTCTTTTTAAAAATAAAATCAGATAGATTACTCAAAGAAGATATTGAATTATTAAATAATTTAATAGAACCGCAAGAAGATGACTTAATGGATTTGCTAGACGACCCAGACGCACTAAACGCGCAAACACAAACACAAGAAAAACCAATTTTAAAATACAAAACACCACAGCCAAGAAAAAGAAAAGTATCAGTATATGATTTAGTAGATGCACTCGAGAAAGCATTAGAAGACGACCAGAAAAGAAGCATAAAAAAACTGAGCGCGAGAGGAAAAAAAATCAAAATACCAAAAAAAGACAAAGACATGACAGTAGTAATAAATGACTTATATAAAAAAATAGAAAAAACGCTGGAAACAGTCAAACACGTAAAATTCTCACAACTAATAAAATCAGACGAGAGAGAAGAAAAAATACACACATTCATACCACTACTATATTTAGATACACAAAGAAGAATAGACATAGCACAACAAGAACACTTCGAAGATATAACAATCGCCCTTGCAAAACTCAAAAAAGGCATAATACCTGCAGAATAGAACAAAAACGCTTAAAATTCAAAAATTATTTAAATAAAACCCTGTTTACTAAAAGCGAAGGGTAAAAAAAATGTTTCTTTTGAATCTTTACAAAAAAATGTGTAGATTCTAAAAAATACCAAATAAAAAAAAAGGTTTGAGGAAGAAAAATATGAGTGAAGAAAAACTAAAAACCGGAACAACAACCATCGGAATAATATGCAAAGACGCAGTCGTCCTCGCAGCAGATAAAAGAGCAACAGCAGGACACCTAATCGCATTCAAAGACGTAGACAAAGTCATGGATATAACAAAAAACATGGCAATAACAACAGCAGGAACAGTATCAGACATACAACTAATAGTGAAATACCTAAAATCAGAACTAAAACTAAAAGAGATAAGAAACAACAGAAAACCAAACGTCAAAGAAGCAGCAAACCTACTCGCAAACATGAACTACGGAAACCTCAGAGGAATGGGCGGCGTATGCCACTTCTTATTCGGCGGATACGATGAAGAAAACGGATACCAATTATATGACGTGTACCCAGACGGAGCACTAAACGGAGTTACAAGCGAGAGCAAAACAAAAGGATACCTCGCATCAGGATCAGGATCGACATTTGCAATGGGACTACTTGAAGATATGTGGAAAAAAGAACTTACGAAAGATGAAGGAGTAGACCTAGCATACAGAGCAGTAAACACAGCACTACAAAGAGACTCAGCGAGCGGAGAAGGAGTAGATGTAGTAGTAATAACAAACACAGGAATAGAGAGAACAAACAAAAAAATAAACGGAACACTAAACTAAAAAAAAATCTTTTAAAACCTTTTTTAATTTTTAATAATATACATAAAAAAATAATATTGAACAATAAAAAAAATTATACAAAATACACGAGGTAATTCTCTTGACAAACGACATACTAAAAGAAATACTTAACGATATACCCGACGGAAAGATCAGCGAAGCAGTATTTGAAGGAGCAAACATAGTACTGTATACAAAAAACAAAAACTTCGTTTTTGAAGGAGTTAGCATAATAAAAAATATAGTTAACAAAATAAAGAAAAGAATAGAACTCAGACCAGACCCTGAGCTTTGCATAGAACAAGAACTAGCTGAGAAAAAAATTAAAGAAATAATAGGAGATGAAGCCGCAGTAGACCAAATACTATTCGACCCACAAAGATCCATAGTAGTAATAGAAGCAGAAAAACCAGGACTTGCAATCGGAAGACAAGGAGAATCACTACACAAAATCAAAAAAGAAACATTCTGGGTGCCAGTAATAAAAAGAAACCCACTGATTAGAAGCCAAATAATAGAAAACATACGATCCGTACTATACCAAAATAGCGATTATAGACGAAAATTCCTACACAAAACAGGAGAGAGAATATACAACGGATGGGTAAAAGAAAAAAGAAACCAATGGATACGAATCAGCTACCTCGGAGGAGGACGACAAGTAGGAAGAAGCTGCATGCTACTACAAACACCAGAATCAAGAGTACTACTTGACTGCGGAATAGACGTATCAACAGAAACAGAAGCATACCCCTTCCTCGAAGCCCCCGAACTAAAACTAAACGAACTAGACGCAGTAATCGTGAGCCACGCACACATAGACCACTCAGGACTAGTACCATACCTATTCAAATTCGGATACAGAGGACCAGTATATTGCACGACGCCAACGAGAGATATTATGAGCCTACTACAATTAGACGTGGTAAAAATCCAAAGAGGAGAAGGAAAAGACCCAATATACACAAGCGAAGAAGTAAAAGAAATGGTAAAACACAGCATAGACTTAAGCTACGAAGAAGTCACAGACATAACACCAGATGTTAGAATCACAATGTACAACGCAGGCCACACACTCGGAAGCGCAATGGTACACATACACGTAGGCAACGGACTACACAACATGCTATACACAGGAGATATAAAATTCGCAAAAACAAGACTACTAAGCCCCGCAGCCACACAATTCCCACGACTAGAAACAGTGATGGTAGAGGCAACATACGGTGGGAGAGACAACACAGCAGCCTCCCTCAAAGACCAAGACAAAATACTAGAAGATATCGTGACAACAACAATAAATAGAGGAGGAAAAGTACTAATCCCAACACTTGGAACAGGAAGAGGACAAGAAGTAATCGTCATGGTAGAAAAACTAATACAAGAAAAAAAGATACCAAGCATACCAATACACATAGACGGAATGGTATGGGACATCACAGCAATACACACAGCATACCCAGAATACCTAAACAACACAATAAGACAAGAAGTGTTCCAAAGAGAAAACAACCCCTTCTTAAACGATAATATAAAACATGTAGGAAGCCAAAAAGAGAGACGATACATAATCGAAGAAGAAGGCCCATGCGTAATACTTGCAACATCAGGAATGATGCAAGGAGGACCATCCGTTGAATACCTAAAAGGACTCGCAGAAGATAAAAAACACAGCCTAGTATTTAGCTGCTACCAAGGAGAAGGCACCCTCGGAAGACGAATACAGCGAGGCGAGAGAGAAATAATATTTAGAGAAGGACAAAAAGAAGAAGTACTAAACATAAAAATGGAAGTCCTAAAAATCGAGATAAGCGGACACGCAGACAGACGCGAACTCATGAGCTTCATATCAAGACTAAACCCGAGACCAAAACGCGTACTCGTAAACCACGGCGAGAGCAACAGATGCCTAGATTTAGCAAGTTCTATCCACAAACAATTCAGAATGGAAACAGACGCACCACGAAACCTTGAAGTTGTGCGATTGAAATAAGCTTTAGAAAAAATATAAAAAAACA
>CAZCTY010000044.1:0-6911 GCA_964501945.1 uncultured Methanosarcinales archaeon | reverse complement strand
AATAAAAGGACTAAAAACAACAACAGCAAAACTCGCAGAAAAACCAAAGAAAACAACAAAGAAGAAAACACCAAAGAAAACAGCGAAGAAAAAAGCAACAAAGAAAAAGAAAAAATAAACAACTTTTTCTAAAAAATTTTAAAACCTTTTTTTTTTAATCTTTTATTCTAGTCATTATAAAAGTTGCAATCGAAGCCAAAATAACAGTAGATACTAACGCATTAGTATAGCTTTCAAAAATAAAAAAATTAAGCAACAAAATCAAAAAACCAAACACCTTACCACTATGCAAATAAAACTCCCTAGCATAAACAGTTTGAGCATACCTTCTCGCTTAGACCTACCATAATGAATAGACTCATAAGGAGTACGTATCATAGCATAAGAAACAGCACCCAAACCCTGAGCTACAGTAATAGACGCCAACGTTTTCAAAAGAGCCCTAGCAACCAAAGAAATAGAATGCAAAATCGCACCAAAATTTAATATTTTGTACTTATTACTATCAGAAGTTATTTTTCCAATGTACAAAGTCATAAGAGTCATAAATGCATTAGTTAAAGTATAAATTCCACCAATATCTCTAATACTAACAGCAATTAAATACAAAAGAATAGGCCAATAAATAGTAGCAACCAAAGTTCTAAAACCCTCGCCAAAATAAGGATAATATTTCTTCCTATTACACGAAAAAACCGTAAAGCCTTGTCCCTTTAGGGCGAGGATGTAAGGTTTCGTCGAACGGTTTTTTGTGTCCAAGAAATATAGATTAAGTAAACGCGGTCAAGCCCAGTCCTTTAGGGCTGGGTTAGCGTTTACCTATATTTCTTTGACTTTTAGAAAAAATATTTTTAATATTAATAACGAAAGGCTCATGAATATCCTTAGTTAATAACAAAGGAATTAAAGAAAGCGAGAAAATAAAACAAACAAACAAGAAAGTTATATTAAAACCATACAAAGAAATTAATAAAGCCCCCAAAAGAGGCCCGAAAATAGAGAAAAAAATACTAAGAGCGTGCAACCAACTAATTTGCTTAGCAGCCTTATTTTCAGTGTGAACCTTAGAAAAATCTATGTGCAAACCCATCCAATAAAACGCACTAGAAACAATACCTACTAAACTAATCAAAAAAAGATAAGGATAAAACCCTAAAAAAGCTAACAAATAATCAGACGCGAAAAGCATAAAAAAGAACAACAATAGAATGGGCGTACTTACAACCATACTTTTTTTAGCGCCCTTTTTTGCAGCAAAAATAATAAAAAACTGCACACAAAACATAATAAATAAACTCTGAAATAAATAAAATAAAGCCACACTAATAACAGAGAAACCAAGATCTAATAAAAAAATAGGAATAAAAACAGAAATCATACTTCCTCCAAAAGTTCTCAAAGCATGAGAAAAATACAAAAAACTAATTTCTGATTTTACCAAATAACTCAATTTCTTTGCAATATTAAACATAAAAAACAAAAAGTTCTATGATAATATATAAAAATTACTAAAAACTTAAACGCAATTTTTTTAAACAAAGAATTTTTCTAAAAAAATACATGATTTTAAGCAAATCACTAAAACACGGCGCGAGATACAATTACAGAGTACACAAACATAAACTAGAAAACCTATGCGATAACGGCTTTGAAAACTTAAAAAAGTTCATAATAAAAAGCTTCACACAATGCCCAAATGAATACTTCTTCCAAGGACCTAGAAGCTCAGTACTAAAATTCTCAGTCCTTGAAAACAAACCTGAGCGAATAGATCATGAAGTAGCACTACTCGCAAGAATGGGACTTGATAGCAATTACTACGAAGATGCACATAGCAACGTACAAATGTTTATGCTATCATACGATGAAAAAACCATTGCAATGGAAACACCAATATGGTTACTACCAGAAGACCTGGAGAATTATGAAGAAATCTTCAAAGAAGAACACCCTCTGACAGGACACATAGACATACTGAGAATAGAAAATAACAAGATATGGGTTTGGGACTACAAACCAAACGCGCACAGAGAAAAATACGCAGACACACAAACATATTTCTACGCACTAATGCTAAGCAAAAGAACAGGAATTCCACTAGAAAAATTCATGTGCGGATACTTCGACGATAAGAACACGTACACATTCAACCCCGCGAAAATAAGAATAAATAAATAGGGAAACAATTAAATTTAGCATTGTGTGTTAAGAGGAATTCATTGTTTGCTCCATCCTTGTTTTTTTTTAAATCATTTGTAAGAACCAATTAATTGGTAAAAATAAACCATTTTTTTGGTAAAATTTATATATTTAAAAAAAAATAATACCCTTATGCTAACAAAAAAACAAATACAAATACTAACAATTTTTCACGAAAAACTATTCTCGGAATTAACATTTAAACAAATAAAAAAAGAATCAAAACAAAAATCAAACAACCTAATACAATTATCAATACAAGAATTCTTAAAACAAGAACTACTAAAGACAAAGAAAACAGGAAATGTAACAACATATAAACTCAATTTAAAAAACAACTTAACCTTTTCGTACTTAGAATTAATAAACCAAATAAAAATCAAAAAATTAAAACTCCCAAATGAAATAATGTCAGAAATACAAAGAAGAATACAAAAAGAAACCATTTTCTTTATATTAGGCATCTTCGGAAGCTACGCCAAACAAAAACAAACAAAAAAATCAGATATAGATATAATGATAATAGTTGATTCCGAAGAAAAAAGAAAAAAAATAACGCCTCTAATAGAAACAATAAAACGAAGAGAACTTCTAAAAATCGATTATCACATAATACTGACAAGAGAATACAAAGAAATGTTATCTGAAGAATACGAAAATCTTGCGAAACAAATACAAAAAAATTATTTAATAACATATGGCTACAAGAACTACATAAAATTAATAGAGCCAAAAACATGAATGAACAAACAGTGCTATATATTCAAAGATCAGAAACAGAACAAATAACTGCTGAAATACTACAAGAAATATCACAAAATGAACAATTACAACAAGAAAGCTTTAAACTTGAAAAACAATTTACGTTCTACAACGCCGTGATTACGCATTCTTATTACGCAATATTCTACGCAGCAAAAGCAATACTAGCAAAAGAAAAAATAAAAACAACGGCGCCAGAAGTACACAAAAAAACATTCCTAGAATTTGAAAAAAACCTAATAAAAACAGGAAAACTAGATTTAGAACTATTAAAAATATACAAAAAAACAATAGTGAGAGCACAAGAACTTCTAGGAATATTTCAAACAGAAAAAACAAAAAGAGGACGCTTCACATACCAAAAACTACCACACGCAAACAAACAACCCGCACAAGAAAGCCTAGAAAACGCACAAAAATTTTTCAAAAACATAAACAAAATAATAAGAACATAAATGATCTTATCAAAAACCATTAGTTAATTCTTCAAAAGATAAACCACGACGCTCACACAAAGCCTTAGACGCACTAAACGCTTTACCAGTCTCCATCAAATCCTCTAAACCAAGAAAAACCCAACTTATACCTTTAAATTTAATCGCAACCCAAGACTCAGCACCAAAACGATTACTAAAAAAACGCAACTCATCAATTTCCTTCTTAGAAAAATACTGAATAGTACCACTAGTTGTTTTAGTCTCAATAGCAAATTTACGAACATTATTACCAGCAAGCAAATCAGGACTAGGATACTTAGAACTACCACTACCAGCAACACGAACACAAGCCCAACCAATCTCCCAAAACCTATGAACAAGATCACGCTCAGCATTAATACCCTTACTTTTCAACGACACAAAAAATACACCTCAAATAAAAGAATATAAGGATAAGTTTAAATAACTTATTTTTTTTAATAATAACAAAAAAGGTGATTTAATGCTACAAGAAGAAATAAAAAAAGCACTAATAAAACAACCAACATGGGTGAGCGAGCGAGCAATACAAAACGCATCAAAATACATAGAAGGCGAACTCATAAGCAAATACGAAGCAAAAGACATACAAGAAATCGAAGAAGAAGACATAATAAAACCACAACACTTATCTGAAGAAGAGAAAGAAGAATTAACAGAGATAGGGAAAGAACATTTACAAGAATCAAAATTTGCATATTTCACAATGGCTGGGGGAATATCCACATCGATGGGCGGATGCTCAAAAGCAATACTCAAAGCCAAAAAAAACAAAACATTTCTTGAAATAAAACTAAACCAAATAAGAGCAGCACAAAAAAAATACGACTGCAAAATCCCATTTATACTAATGACGAATGAAGACACTAACGAATCAATACAAGATTTCTTGAAAAAAGAAAACAGATTAGAAAATATAGACTTAATAACAATAATACAACCAGTCACAGTACGATTTGAAGAAACAAAAGACGGACTAAAAGTTGCAACAAAAAAAGACGGAAAAACAAGTTATGCGCCAGGAGGACACTACGACGCATTCATTTTATTAAAAAAAATAGAGAGCGAAATAAAACAAAAAAAAATAGAGACAATATACCTAAATAACATAGATAACCTCGGCGCGACAATAAACCCTCTACTAATAGGCATACACTTAAAAGAAAAATCACTATTCACACCAGAGATAGCAAGAAAAGAGCCAAAAGATAAAGGAGGAACTTTTGCAAAAATAAAAGGAGACTTAAGATTACTTGAAGGACCCATGGTGCCAGAAGAATACAAAGAAAAATTTGAAAACACAAAGACAAACAAATACTTTAACACGAACCTAATATACATAAACACAGAAATACTAAATTACTATGATGAAATAAACCAAAAAATACCCACATTCATAAACAAAAAAAACATAGACGAAAAAGAAATGATAGGATTTGAGGCGGCGATAGGATTAATATTTGGAATAAAAAAATCAAAATTAATAGAGGTAAAAAGAGAAGAGAGATTCATACCAATAAAATACTTAACAGACCTATTGCTACTTAGAAGCAACTTCACAGAACTAAATGAAGACACGTGGACAATAACACAAGAGAGAAAACAAAAACCAGAAATAAACATACCACAAACGTTTATATCAAATCTAGAAGAATTCGAAGAGAAAATAGCAGACGGCGGAGAAACAACTAACCTAAAAGAACTAAAAAGCCTAAACTGGCAAGCTAATAATGGAAAAATAGGAAGCAACACCACATTTAAAGGAAATATAACAATAACCGAAGAAAACTCAATAATAAAAGATAACGAGACAATAACAGAATAATAACAAAAAAACAAAATGTTTAAATAGGAATATCTACGCATACTAGTATATGAAACTCTGCAACTTAAATAAAAAAGCACAAGGAGGAAACCAAGCAGCAATCCTTGTTATAGTAATAGCAGTTCTATTATTACTATTTATCCTATCAATTTCACCAGAAGAGAGAGATAGATTATTGAACGATGATGACCCGACAAACGGCAACGGCGATCCGGCATTCCCGGGCGCAGCAACTCTATTCAGGGCCAACCCAGGACAAATACCATACCAACCAAGAGATGAGAGAATACACGAATTTGCACCATTTAATTTAGTTGCAGACGTAAAAGCAGAAAAAATACACACAAAAAATTCACTTAGCATAAAAAACTCAGCATTTGAGAGAATAGAAGAAACACTAACCTTTACTACAAATGAAGATATAACAAGCAATGTACTATTAAATTTTAACGTAGAAGGCGCATCAGGAGCACTAATAATAAAAATAAACGGAGAGACAATCTTTAACTCAAGACTAGAGAGAGGAAGCTCCCCGCCAATACACATACCATCATCATTATTAAGAGAACAAAACACAATAACATTCCAAGTATCAGGCCCAGGAGCCGCATTTTGGAGATACAACTACTACGATTTGAGAAACATAAACATATACGCAGACATAGTAGATTTAACAAGAAGCGAAACCACACAAGTATTTAACGTAGAAAAAGAAGAAGTAGAAGAACTAAAAACATCAGAACTTAGATACTTACCAACGTGCAGGCAAGGAAATGCAAAAGATATGAGGATACAAATAAACGGCCTCCAAATATTCTCAGGAACACCAGATTGCGAAATATTTAACACGATACCAATACCAAAAAATTACTTAAATGAAGGAATAAATGATATAAGCTTTAGAATAAGAGAAGGCAGCGTACTAATAGATAGAGCAAGAATACAAAACAAACTAGAAGAACCAGAAAAACTCATATACTTCTTTGAAGTAAGAGACAAATACTTTGACATAATAGATGATGATTATGAATTAAAAGATAACTATGAAGCAATGCTAGATTTAACATTCCCAGATGTAACACAAAAAAGAGTAGATTTAATAGTAAACGGAAAACCAATGAACTTTAACACAGCAAGACTTAGAGAGACAAGAAATCTAAAAGTGTTTTTACAACCAGGAACAAACTCAATACAAATAGAACCGAGAAGCCCAGTAACAATAACAGAGATAAGAGTTAGAATACGAGAAAAATAATTAATAAAAAATAAAAGAAAGAAAAAATAAGAAATAACTTTCTAAAATAAAAGAATTCAAAGAAAATGTCATCAGAAATACGAGCAGCAGGAAAAACATTTAACATAGGCGAAGAAGTAGAGTATGAAATAGATGGCCAAAAAAAAGGTTTTATAGTGATGAACAAATCACAACACGAGCCACCAGGACTAATACTAAAAAACATAGATAATCAAAGACAATTCGCAATATCAGCAGCGACAGTAGCAGCAAAAATAAAAAAGAAACCAACCCCGAAACCAACAAACGAAAACAACCAGCAGAATAATAATTCTCCAAATAATAATCAGCAAAACAACCAACCAACCCCGAAACCAACAAACGAAAACAACCAGCAGAATAATAATTCTCCAAA
>CAZCTY010000043.1:0-6915 GCA_964501945.1 uncultured Methanosarcinales archaeon | reverse complement strand
TTTAGGCAAGGTAGTTTTTCTCTATCTCTTGCATATATTTTTATTTTCATTTTTTCTAGTTATGTTTTATCCGTATTATTCCATACTTTTTTTAATTTTTCGAAATCTATTTTTATTATTTCGCCGAATTTTAAATTTGACCAGAAATCAACTATGTCCTTTTTAAAATATTTATGCAACAAAATTGAAAGGAACATCCCGTGAGATACTATTATAATTGTTTCTGTTTCTCGTTCTATTTCATTGATAAATTCTTTTGCTCTTTTTTTAACCGATTTTATGTCTTCCCATTGATATTCAAATTTTGTATTTGTTAAATAACTCTTAGCTATTTCTTTATAGTCCCCTTCTATAAATCCTGATTTGCTTCTATCGACTTCTTTAATTTTTTTATTAATTATTAAAGGAATATTTTTTTTATTTGATATTAATTTAGCTGTTATTAGTGCTTTGTTTTCTGGACTGCTATGTATTTTTGTTATATTTTTAAAAAGAAATGTATTTAACAATTTATTCATTTCTTTTATTCCTTCGTCATTTAAAGTCCATCGAGACACAGGTATATTTTTATTTATTTCTGGTTTAAAATGTCTTATTATAATTATGTTTTTTAGTGTTTTTATTTTTTCCATTTTTTTATATAAATATTTTATTTATAGTCATCGCTATTATTTAATCTTTCTGTTAAAATTTCTTTTTTAGCACGTAATACAAAACTCATATTAGGAATTATTGTATTATTTTTTCATTTCTATTTTTTCATCAATCGTGTTTGTGACTAAATTTTTTATTTCTTTTGTTGAATATTTTTTATTTTTTATTATATTTAAAATATCTTCAGGCAAATTATTTATTGAAAAAAGTATTTTGTTTTTTAATTTTTCTTCTCCTCTTTTCGAGTATTCTTCTATTTCTGCTTCGAAAAAAGTTAGTTTATCTGCGTAAAATAGCACATCTGCAAGTTCATTTAAATTATATTTTTCTGAGTAGTCTTTTACATACAGCAAGCCTCCTTGTGCATCTCTATCACCGCCTATTTCATGTCTTGCTATTAAAAAAAGTACATCTTCAACTAAATCATCATCATAATTTTTTGAGAAGTGTTTAATGAAAATTTTAACGCTATTTGCAGAATGTAATAGTTTTCTTGCAAGATAATCTTCAGGCCTGCAATTTTTAGTGTTAACTTTATCAGGAAAATCTCTCTCTATATCATGATATCGCGCCGCGATTTTTATAATTTCAGGAGCCTTACCACTCATTAATTCATCCACTATTTTCTCAGTTATTTCACCGTGTTTTAGAGCGTTCATTTTCTTAAGTTATTAAATCACATATTTTTTAAGTCTTTTCTAAACTTAGATAGGCCTTCTATTAATACAGGTAAAACCTTATCTTTTTTCATCATTATTTCTAATTCTTTTAGCAACACAAATTTAAATTCTGAAACTTCTATTAAATTATTTTTTATGTGTTCTTCATTGTACTTTGCCAAATAAAACATAACAAATTTAAAAACACCACCATAATTTATTTTTATTTTTCCAAGTTCTGTCAAATTAAGATTTAAATTTAATTCTTCAAATAATTCTCTTTTAGCCGCGTCTAAATAAGTCTCACCTTCATCAACATGACCTCCTACTATTTCATAATAGCAAGGAAATCTTTTTTTATTAGCACTTCTCTTTTGAATAAGTAAATTTCCTTTTTTATTAAGTATAAAGATAGAAATTAATCTATAACTTAATTTTTTAGATCTTATTTCATCTAAGCTAAATGTTCCAATTATTTCATCAGCATCATTTACTGCATTTAATTTATTCATTTTATTTCTCGATTAAATAATTCATAAGCCTGAGCTAAGTGAGGTGTTGTCATATTGTTTTTTATTAGTAATTCTAATTCTTTTTTAGGAATAAAGTATCTGTCTTTATCAAAATCTTCTGGAAAACAATTGATAAGTGCTAATGCCGCGTGTAGTCCATTTATTTCATTTTCCCATTCATCTTTTACTCTAAATTCGCCTATATATTTAATATTCATCTTTTTATTTGGGAGTAATGGTTTTAATGTTGAATGGTATGTTTTATTTAATTCAACGTGTGTTCCTATTGTGGTCGTGTATAATCCAGGGTATCTTAATTCTGTTTCGCTTCTTTTTCTTAAATAAAATTCTTCTCTTAAATTGTATATTAATAAATGTGTCGATAAGTGCAGTCTTTGTTCATCGTGCGCTTGTGTTTTATCTAAAATTTTATCTAATACGAGTTTATTATTTTGTTTGAAAGTATTTATATCTTTATATGTTTGTATTTTCATTTTATCAATCCTCTTATTTAATTTATATTTTATTTTTTCGCCATGTTTCTAAATACATTTTTCCTCTTAATGTTCTATAATCTAAAAATTTTTTAAAATCTTGTTTTTTTATGATGTCATAATTTATTTCATTTATTTTTTTCTTTAATTGATTATTATAAAATCCTTCAATTTCCATATTTTTTATTTGCAAAATGTAATATTTTTTTATTTCTTCTTTTGTTTCGTTTTTTATGTTTTTTATTTCTTTTCTATTTATTTTATTTGATATTATGTGTCTATTTTCTATGTATTTTTCAACTAATGAAGGTATTTTTGTTTTTTCTAAATTATGCCACAAAGGATTTAATAATAATGCAAGATCATCAAAACAGTGCACGTATTTGTTACTTGATGAAAAATCTATGTGTGTGTATTTATTTTCATTTTCACATATGTAGTTTGATAAAATTGCATCTCTATAAATTACTTTTGGGCTGTTTTTTTCTTTTGCAAATAGTTCATGAAATATGCTAAGATCAAATACTAATTCTTCTAATAGTTTAATATTATTTGTGTCTCTTGCGCTTACTCCTTCGATAAATGGCATTTTAATAAATATTTCTTTATCCCTTGTTACTATTTCTTGTTTGAGGGTGTTTATTTCTTTCATTCCATTTTCTGAGTAAAGTTTTGTTATATTTACTTCTAGATTAGCATCATTTAATGTTTTGTGTTTTTTATACACTTCGTTTTTAATTATTATTATTCCTTGTTTACTAAAATCTGCCATTTTTATTTAACTTTGAAAATCTTCTAATCTGCTAGGGCAATATTTTGTATCTTTTGCCATTGCGGAAAAATCATTCGCCCATTTTTTTACTTCATCTATTTTACCATTTTTTCTTTTATATTCTATTTTTGAGAATATTTTATTTAATTCATGAGGTTTACATAAAGTGGGACATTCTTTACAATCATTTTGATTAATATTTGTTATTATTTCTTGTCTTAGTTCGCTCGTCCATATTTCATCTAATGTTTGTTCTTTTAAATTACCTATTTTATATTCAGGTATGAATAATTTTTCACAACACAAATAAACATCTCCTCCAGGTCCAATCTCTCCAAACCAGCCTGATGCTCTGCAGTTGGTGTAATCTTTTTTCGCGTGCAAATCATTTAATCTATGATAGTAAGGTCGTGATTTTACCCCTTTTTCTTCAAGAAGAGGTGTTATTTTTTCATCTATTAATGAATATGCTGCATTCATTAGCTGTTTAGAGTGTTGTTGTCCTGTAAAATAATCGACTGCAGGAGTAAATCTTACATAATTTATTTGTTCTGCGCCCTTCATATTAATTATTTCTTGAGCAAAATCTTCTAAAGTAGTTATTGTTAAAGGGTGTAATAAATAAGACAGTCCTATGTTTATATTGGATTTTTTTTGTTCTTTTTCTATTAAAAGATTACTAACATTTTCTAATACTTTTTTAAATGAGTTTCTGTCGTGTTTATTTTGTGTGTAGTTTGCGTGTGCTTGTTCATCTCCACCATATATACTTATTCTTATAAATAATGGGTCTATATTTATTAAATCATCTATGTGTTTTTTATTTAGCAGTCTTCCGTTCGTATATAGTGCTACTTCGTTTCCATTTTTTTTAGCTTGTTTCATTCCTTCGATTGTATGAGGGTTCATTAAAGGTTCTCCCCCTCCTGTAAATAATATGTTTTTTACGCCCCCTTTTGCTAAATTATTTAGAATTAAATCCATATCTTCTTTAGTCATGTGTTTATTAGGAGTTTTATCTACTTGGAATTTTTCCCCATCAAGCCATAAGTCTAGTGATTTTTTTGGTTCATCATATGCGCATTGCACGCATCTATAATTGCAGTTTAAAGTTGTTATGAATTCTGCAGTTATAGGTTTTATATTTTGGTAATCTTGGTTTAATATTTTTTGAAAATTTTGTTCTTTATTAATCCAACTAGGTGTTTTTATTTTACCCATTATTTTTTCTAAATTATTTGTTGTTATGTTTGTTTGATTAATACCCAGATCATTTTTCAAAAATTCAAGATTTATTGCTGTGTTTGTTATAATATTAGTTATTTTTTTGTTTTCTTTTTTTACTAAATCATAAATTAGAGATTTGTCTTTTTTTGTTATGTTTTTTGCAAATAGAGTATATTCTCCTATTTTTTCTTCATCAGGCATTATTTTTATTAAGGGCGTTTTTTCCATTTTTACATAGCTCCCGCTAACACAAGTATTTTTCAATCTAATTATATGACTTATTTTTTGATTAATTACTTAGTTTAGATAGCGTTTTTTTTTTGTTTTATTTTTTCGATTTTTTTCTGAATTTTTTCTTATGTTTTTGGTAGGTTGAAATCCTATTAATATATTCTTCAAAATTTTTCGGATGTTTTTCAGTTTCTTTGTTTTATTTTTCGGTTATCGATTGTTTTTTCGTAAATTTTTCATTTACTATGTAATTTTATTTATCGTAGAATTATTTAGTTTTTAGGTAGCATTTAAGGCTAAAATCTATTGTTTAGTAGATTTTTAGAAATTTTTAGGTGTTAATTTTTGTTATCCATAATCCTTCACCTATTTCTAATGGTTGCTTTTTTGTTAGTAAGTATTTTTTTAGTTTTTCTTCATCTTCTTTCGTCCATATTCTTGATTCTTCGAGTGTTAGCTCTATTTTAAAATTGTTTATTACTTCTTGTATTTCTTTAAATGTATATTTTGTTAATAGAACTTCTTGTGTTAGGTTTTTGAATTCTTTTATTAATTTTTGATTTAGATGTTCTTTTAAAAGTTTTATTTTGCTCATATCTTCTTCTCTTATTAATTGTAATATTTTCATATATTCTGTTTCGTAGTATGCGTCAAGAATTATTATAAGGCCGTCTTTTTTTATGAGTTTTTTTGTGTTTTTTATTATTTTATCTATATTTTTTTGGTAATGTAGCCCCATCCAAGAGAATAGTATCACATCATATTTTTCTTTTTCTTTATAGTTTTCTATGTTTGCCTTCTCAAAGTTTAAGTTTTTTATTTTATATTTATTGTTGCTGTACTTAATGTATTTTTCTTCTATATCTATACCTTTAATTTTTTCAAATGTCTTTGCTAGTTTTTTTGCAAGTCTTCCTGTGCCGCTTCCAACCTCTAGTATTTTTATTTTTTTTGTTTTAAATTTTTCCTGTATTAATTCTTTAATTCTTTCATATTCTTTATTTTCTAAATCATAACTTTTCGAATACCAATCATCTAGTTTTTCAACGAGCCATGTTTCTATTAATTCATCTACATTATTTTTAATTTTTTCTTCAGGATAAAAATTTATTAAAGTATTATAAAGATCTAAATTATTTTTTACGACTAATGTATCTGCGTAATTTTTTAATGCAGAATCAGATAGTTTTTTTAAGAATTCTATGAATTGACTTTTTAAATAATACTTTTTTTGTTTTTTTAAGACAATACCCTCCTGCATTAACTCTTTTAATATTTTATGTGAATTCTTATATTTTATATTTGTATCATCCGATATTTTTTTAGCAGTTTTATAAGGATTGTTAAGTAAATATATAATTACTTCACTTTTTGTCTTTGAGCCAAATAAATGATACATCAATAAAAACACCTTTTTGATTCTTTATAAATATTTTCTTAAATATTTCTTAAATCGACTTTTCTTAAAAATTTATTAATTGTAGTGCTGCGTGCCAGAAGCCTATAAATCCTATGATTCCTGTTACGAAGGGGTAATACCAGTATAGTTTGTTTATTTTTTTTATGTTTTTCATTGTGTATATACTAAGTGCAGGATATAGTATTGTTATGATTCCGAGTGGGAATATTTTTATTGTTATTATTGTTGCAAATGTTGCCCAAAAAATTGTGCATAGTATTAAGCTTTTTTTCTCGCCCATAACTGTTGCTGCTGTTTGTAGTTTTGCTTTTTTGTCTGCTTTTATATCTGGTACTGCGGAGTATAGGTGCATCGCCCACACCCATGTGAATACTGCAAGTATTATCAGCGGGCTTGGCAGTGCGCCTGACATCTCGTAGTATGCGTAGAGTCCAGGCATTACATAAAGTATGTTGCTTAGAAAATCAACGAATGGTATTGCTTTGAATCTTGGTGGGGCGCTGTACATATTTGATAGTGCGACCCATATAAAGAGTATTATTATTCCGCCCATAGTGCTCCATAGCAATATTGGTATTAGTAACGTTAAACTTATTGCAAGCCATGTGATTAGTTGTTTGGTTTCTTTTTTTTGTAGTCTGTGTTCTTTTTGTGTTTTTTTCTTGTTATATGCATCTGTGTCTCTATCGGAGTAATCATTTATTCCGTATAGGTAAATATTTGCAGGAATAAGGAAATAGAACAGCGTGTAGAAAAATTGCCATGTTATTTGTTCTAGGTTTGTTATTCCGTAGAAATATCCTAGTAGGAATGGTCCTGCGAGGTATAGCCAAAATCTTGGTCTGCTTATTTTTATTATTTTTCTTAAGTTCATTTTTTCTTTCCTTTTATTTTTTTTTATTTGCAACGATGTTCAGTGCGCCTTATTTTTGTAAAATCAGACTTC
>CAZCTY010000042.1:0-6915 GCA_964501945.1 uncultured Methanosarcinales archaeon | reverse complement strand
TTTTTGTTTGTTTTATTTATTTATAATTTTTTTGTTTTATTTTTGGTAAAAGTTTGTGTAATATGGTTGTTTTGGATTATTTGTAAGTTCATCATCTGAGTATGGTCCGTATGTTTCTGTTATTTGGCTTATGAAATGTTTTTCTTGTTCTCTGTCAAGCTTTAATTTTTTTATGTCATACTTCGCGCCTTCTTCGTATAATGGGAAAAAGCATCTGTCGTTTTGGAATTCGTCTTTGCTTGTTTTTAGTAGTGTTTCTAATATTGTTTTTCTTTCTCGTTCAATTATTTTTTGTGCTTCTTGTAATTTTTTTTCATTTCGCATCTTCTTATTTTTTTTCTTTGTGAGCAAATTATTTAAAGTTGTCTTATTTTTTATTTTTTAATGAGTAAAAAAAGAGTTGTTCTCGTTATTCGGGACGGGTGGGGTTTTAGGTCTTCTTCTGTTGATAATGCTATTGCGTCAGCGAATACGCCTAATGATGATTTTTTGATGAGTAATTATCCTAATGTTTTGCTTAATGCTTCTGGTGGAAGTGTTGGTCTTCCTGATAATTATCAAGGTAACTCTGAGGTTGGTCATTTAACTATTGGTTCTGGGCGTATTATCTTGCAGAGTTTAAAGCGTATTAATGATTCTATTAGTGATGGTTCTTTTTTTAGTAATTCTAAATTCTTGGATGCAATTAATAATTGTAAAAAAAATGGTTCTTCTCTTCATATTGCGGGTTTGCTTCAAGTAGAGGGTGTTCATAGTCATATGGATCATTTATTTGCTTTGCTTGATTTGTGTGCACGTGAAAATTTTAGGGACGTAAAGCTTCATTTATTTACTGACGGTAGGGATGCTCCTGTGACTGCTAGTCTTGTTCATATTAAAGAAGTTCTTGATAAATTAGATAGTCTTGGGTTTGGGGAGATTGTTAGTGTTTGTGGTCGTTATTATTCTATGGATCGTAATAAGCGTTGGTCTCGCACTAAGAAGGCTTATGATTGTATTGTTAGGGGTAAGGGCATTGTTTTTTCTGATGTTTTAGATTCTGTTAAGGAAAGTCATAATGATGATATTACTGATGAATTTATTTTTCCAAGGCGGCATAAGGATTATCGTGGTTTGAAAAAAAATGATTCTTTTATCTTTTTTAATTTTAGGACTGATAGGACTCGTCAGCTCACAAAGGCTATTGTTGAGCCTATCTTTTTTAGGTGGCTTCGTTTTCGCAGAAAGGTTTTCTTTGTTAGTATGACTCAGTATTATAAGGGTATGAATGCTCATATAGCCTTTGGAGAGCAAAAACTTGATAATCTTCTTGGTGATGTTATTAGTAATAATAATTTGGCTCAGCTTCGTATTTCTGAGACTGAGAAGTATGCTCATGTTACTTTTTTCTTTAATGGTCAAGTTGAAAAGCCGTTCAAGCAGGAGCGCAGATTTCTCGTGCCTTCTCCGAAGGTTAAGACTTATGATTTGCAGCCTGAGATGAGTGTTTTTAAAACCACTAATGTTTTAGTTAACAAGCTTGGTAGTGAGAAGTTTGATTTTGTTGTTGTTAATCTTGTTAATTGTGACATGGTTGGTCATACTGGTGATGTTTCTGCTATAACTAGGGCTGTTGAGGCTGTTGATTCTTGTCTTGGTAAAATTGTTACTGCTAGTTTAAAGCATGATTATGATGTTTTGGTTTTAGCTGATCATGGTAATGCTGAGGATCAGACTCCTATGTGGCGCACAAGTCATACTATTAATCCTGTTCCTTTTATTTTTATTTCTAGTGATGAGAAATTAAAAAGGGTTAGGTTAAAGGAGAATATGGGTTTGAGGGATGTTGCGCCTACTGTTCTTGATGTTCTTGGTTTGGATAAGCCTGTTGAGATGAGTGGTGAGAGTATTCTAATTAAAGATTGATTTTTTTATTTTGCTTTAGGGAAAATAATTTAAATGATTTGTCTTGGTATGTGTTTTATGATATTTAAAAAATATGTTTTGATTGGTTTGTTGTTGTTTTTTGTTTTATTTTCTCAAGGATGTATTCCATCCGAATTGCCTCCAAGGGTTAGGACGTTGGATATGTATTATAACGTTGATGATTCTTTTTTGAAAGTGCCTCCTAGTGATATTACTAGTCCGGGTAAGGGTTTTCATACTTTTAATGAAGGTCAGAGCGTTGTTTTAAGTAGTTCTAGTAATGTTTATGGTATTGGTGAGTGGTCTGTTAAGCGTATGTCTGCTGTTCAAGAAGTGGTTTATAAGCAGCCTTCGGTTGATTTGGTTATTGATGATGATTATAGAATTTTTGCGGATATTCATTGTTTGGTTGATGATGCTTGTCAGAAGGGTTTTGTTTGTGAGGATAGTGTTTGTGTTGAAGATGTGTTTACTTTTGAAAATTTTTCGGGTACTTACGAAGATGATGACTTTGTAGAGATTGGTCCTTATTCTTTTAGGGTTGTTAAAATAGGTGAATCCGCTGTCATATGTGAATTTGAAGAAGAACGAAAAATAATACAATTAGATGATTATGAGTATTTTGATTCTGGTGTTTCTGATTTTTCTTTAGGTGTATTTGTTGATGATATTCGTTTTGATTGGTTTGCTGTGGATAATTGTGATCCTTTTGTTGAATCTCCTGATTCGGGCGTGATTGTGGGTTATCCTTATTATAATCAAACAGACTCATTTATTTTATCTGAGGAATCTTTTTCACTCATGCATAGCCTTCCTAGAAACCTTGATCATTCTGTTACGAGATATGTTTTTTTTAATGGTTTTATTTTTGATTCTGATTTTGATTATCCTTTACTTAATATATCTTATAAAGAAAATTCTGTAAGTAACTATATTACTTTAGGTTTGGGTGAAGCGCATAATATTTCTGATGGTGTTATTAGTTATGTTGATTGGGATAATTCATCTCAAAATGCAAGTGTAATTATAAATCATAGTGGAGTAGATGAAGACTTCTTTGAGTTTCATGATGAATTTGAGATCGCAAATGTTGCTCTTTCTGCTGTTGGTATTGATGGCGATTCTGTTCATTTTAATGTTGGTGGTGAATCTGTTTGGATTGATTTAGATGACTCTGTTTTCTTTGAGGAGTATGATTTAGAGCTTTTCTTAATGGCTATTTTTCATAAAGATAAGTGTGGTTATACTATGAAAAATAAAGAAGTTGATTTGCGTTTTTTTAGTGATTAAACTTTTTTCTTTTTTTTAGATTTTATTTTTTTAATAGCTTTAAATTTTTGTGTAAGAAAAAAAATTGTTTTAAAGTTGTTTTTAGATGTGTATGCATAATATTTCTGGTACTTCTATGTATTGGTAATGTTTAGCTAGTTCTTCAAAAGTGTATCCGTCTGCGAGGTATCCTGCTTCTTGGTTCCATCCTCCTATTCTTAGTAGTTTGTCTTTTTTTATCATTAGTTGTAGTGTGTCTACGTTTCTCACTTTTACTGGTATTCCTGTTAGTATTTGTGGTGGTTCTCCTTTCTCTTCTGGTAGTGGTCCCATGTGTATTATTTGGCATATTGTAAATGCTACTTCTTCTTTTGATTCTTTTAGTGGTTTTAGCATTTTTTCTAAGTAGTGAGGGAATATTATGTTATCATCATCTAAGAATACTATGTATTTGCCTTTTGCTCTCTCTAGTGCTGCTTGTCTTACGTTGTTTGCGAAGATTCCGCCGTGTTCTTTTAGTTTCATGTATTTTCTTTTTGGATTCTTTTGTGCATTTATGTGTGCTTCTACGTTTTCTTCGTATCCGTCTGAGCATATTATGTGTTCCCAGTCCTCGTGTGTTTGGCTATCTACGCTTCTAATGCATCTCTCTATTATCTCTATTGGTCTTTTCCATGTTGGTGTTATTATTGTTATTTCGGGTTCTTTTTTCTCTGTCATTTCTATACCCATTGCGGACCTGGTAGTATTGGTTTGTCTTTTTTTATTGCAACTAAATCCATTTGTGTTATTAGTATGTTGTTATCTTCATGGTATTGCGAGGGGTAGAATGTTGCATTTCTCCATTCTTGGAATTTTCCTTTAAATCCTATCTCTTCTGCAAACATTTTTTGTGAGTAGAATTTGCAAGAAGTTCCATTCCAATAGCTTTTGTGTTTTGGGTTTCCAAATGCTTCGTTGCTCTCTGTGCTTGGTACTTCTAGGAATAGTATGCCTCCGTGTGCTAGTACTTCCCATATTTTTTCCATTACTTCTATTGGGTTTGGTACGTATTGTAAAAATTCGTGGCATTTTATTACACCTACAGAGTTTGGTTCTAAATCGTATAGGTTGTCTAGTGTTATTGGGTTGTATCCATCCCAAATTTCTCCTCGTCCTCCTAGGTCTACTGTTTTCAAGTCATTATCTCTTGCCCATTTTGTTGCTATTTGTCTGCTGTATTTGAAGTAATTTTGTAATACTACGTCTTGGACTGTTGAATTGTCTACCATGCAATGATTGCTGTCGTGAACTCTGTATAAGTATAGGCATTTATTTATCCAGTGAAATCCTTTATCTCCGTATTTTATGTATGTTCTGCAGATAAGTTCGTGGTCGTCTCCGTTTGGTATGTCTGGGTCGTGTCCTCCTACTTCGTAGTATGATGATTTTCTCCATGCTCTAACGTGGTTTGGCGCCCACTCTACTCTCCACATAGTTGTTGCCATTGGTGGGAAGCTGAATTGTTCTAGTAAATCGTGTCCTTTGTAGTGGAAGGGTCTGTTTCTCCATCCCCAGTTTTCTCCGTATACTCTAGGTTCCCATGTTTTATCAAAAAATTCTGCGCAGTTTGAGTATGCAAAATGTACGTCATCATCTTGGAATGCTTTTGTTATCTCTTCGAGCGCGTCTGGTGTTAGCATATCATCTGCGTCTAGTTCTACTAGTATGTCATTTGTTGCAGCATCACAGCAAACTCTTTTTAATCGTCCTATGTTATTATTTTCTTCTGTGTCTTGTATTATTTTTACTCGTTTATCTTTTGCTATTTTCTCAGGGACCTTTCCTCCGTTTGAGAGTAAGACGATTAGTTCCCAGTCTTGTATTGTTTGTTCTGTTAGTGAATTGTACATCTCCTCAAAATAAGGATTTGTTTTCCAGTATAGTGGTGAGAATATTGATGTTTTTAGATTTTTTTTGTTTTTTTCTTTTTGTGTCATTTAATCCCCTCATTAAACTTATTTTTTTGGCTTTTAGGCCGTTTTAGCGTTTTAATAATTTGGTGATATTGTTTTCTTTTTTATAGTTTTTTGTTATCTTCTTGTTTTTAATCTTGTCTTGTTAATTTGTTATTGCTTTTTAGTGTAAGTTTTGGTATGTAGTATTTTTTCCAGGTTGGGTGCCAGTAAAATCTTTGTTCTTCTGTTGTTTGTTCTCTGGGCGGTGATATGTATTTTATGTCCATTTCTATAAAATTCATAAAAAAAATTTTTGATAGATCTCTGTATTCAGTATCTAGTATTTTTCTGTTTATACTTCGAGGATTATTAAACCAAGAATATATCCCGTTTGGTTTTAGTATGTTATGGACGTATCTATGAAATTCGCGTATCCCTTCATCCCACGTATCTATGTATATCCCATCGAATTTTGGCAGATTTTTATAAACGTTTTGCCATTTATCGAATATCACTTTCACATTTTTTTTCTCTGTCCATCCTTCTTCTATCATTTTTTTTTGGACGTCGGGATGGCATTCTATTATTGTGTGTGATCTTGGATTTTGTTCTTGTATTGCTGTATCTATTATTCCCATTCCAAATCCTATGTTCAGTATATCTCCTCCCCTTTGTGTTATTGTCTTAGCTGATTCTATCATTATGTCTCTTTCCCATTCCATCATCACCGAGTATCCATTTTCATCTAGCAATCGTCCATCATCTGTATATGTTAGTTTTTGTTTTATATACTCTTTTCCTTTTTTTTCTTCTTTTGTCATTTTTTATAACTTCATGATTGCTTGGTTCAATGTTATTTTAGCTAAATGGTTTATTGGTTCTTTTTTATATTTTTCTTTAAAATAGTAAATTTTCTTTGTGAGTGCTTTTTTTAACGACATTGTTGGTTTATTTGTTTATAAAAAATCGTGGTTAATTTTACTCAATTGATAGAAAAAGTTAAAAAGAGTTTGTTACATCTAAACAATATATTTTAATTGTGAGTGTGTTTTGTCAATGAATTTAAAAAGTTTTTAAGGGGTTTATTAATTGAAAAAACTTAGGTTTAACCTTCCAGCAATCTTTGAAGAAGAAGTCTCTGTAGAAAAAAAGTTAGTTGTAGAAGGTTCTGCCACATTTGATGTTATTACTGCCACTTCTCCGACGGTTGAATCTCCTGATAATCAAATTTCTACTAAAGGTTATGTCGATCTTATGAGTGGCTCTGGACCTCAAGGACCTCAGGGCCCAACTGGGCCTCAAGGACCTCAAGGTAATAAAGGAAGTGATGGTCCTACGGGGCCTCAAGGAGATACTGGCCCTATTGGCCCTACCGGGCCTAGTGGTCCAACTGGGCCTATTGGTCCAACTGGGCCTATTGGCCCTACAGGTCCAAAGGGGCCGACAGGCCCTAGTGGGCGTACAGGTCCGACAGGTCCTCAAGGACCTCAGGGTTTTCAAGGAGATGTTGGTGATGTTGGCAATCAGGGACCTCAAGGACCAACTGGAAGTGCAGGCCCTAGGGGCGCTCAAGGTCGTACTGGGCCTCAGGGACCTACAGGTTATACTGGCGATGTTGGTAATCAGGGACCTCAAGGACCAACTGGAAGTACAGGCCATACTGGAGCGACGGGGCCACGAGGCCATCAAGGGCCTCAGGGACCTACGGGTTATACTGGTAGTACGGGTAGTCAAGGCTCGCAGGGACCGCAAGGACCACAAGGATACCAAGGAGACAGAGGACCAACCGGAGCAAGAGGAAGAC
>CAZCTY010000041.1:3483-6954 GCA_964501945.1 uncultured Methanosarcinales archaeon | reverse complement strand
ACATTTAGGCAGGTTGATCCTTTCTTTGTAATAGATTTATCTGATCCTGAAAATCCTAAGGATTTAGGAGAGCTTAAAATAACTGGTTACTCTAGGTATTTGCATCCGTATGATGAGGACACAATTATTGGTCTTGGTCGTGAGGGTACTGAGACTGGTAGGATTCAGGGTATAAAGATTAGTTTATTTGATGTCTCTGATGTATCTAATCCTGAGGAAATTGTAACTTATGTGAGTGATGATCCTCGCTCATCATCGGGCGCGGAGTGGGAGCATAAAGCTTTCTTGTTTTCAAAAGAAAAAGATTTATTGGTGATTCCTGCTCAAAACCACGACTTTAGGGAGCCTCAAAATAGTTATGCGGGTGCGTTAGTCTTTAAAATTAATAAAGATGAAATCTCGCCGAGGGGTATAATAATGCATTATGAGGGTTCTTCTAATTTGTGGAATAGGCAAGTTGAGAGATCTTTGTTCATTGAAGATTATCTGTACACGAAGAGTTCTGGTTTGCTTAGGATAAATAACATTGAGACATTGGAGAGTTTGAAAAATATAACTCTCTCGCCTTCAAGGCAGGACAGGATTCCTGTGTATTAAAACCTTTTTTTTTATTTTTCTTAAAAAGACTCTGTCTCAAATAACATTAAAGAGTATATTGCGCGAGCTAATATATGTTTTTAATTATGTTTAACTGAGTCTAGTAAAATCGTTTTTGTAGCCTAGTGGCTCGCTAGGCAGTATATAAAAAACATCTATTTGGGACAGGGCCCTTAAAAAATAACATTTATATACTTCGTTTTTTTTATTTATTATTATGTTATTTTCAAACTCGGGTTATTACTCTGCCATGGACAAGATAGATAACGCTCCTTTTTTTGCATCTAACGAGCCTGCGGAGCTCGATGAGGAAGGTAATCCTATTGTGCCTGATGAGGCTCTTAACTTCACGCCTAAAGACATTGGGCTTTCAACGAAGCCTGGTGCTACGCTTCCTGAGTTGCAGGCAAGTATTAAACAAGGCGCGGGCAGGGTTGAGTTTAGTTTTATGCCTGTTCAAGGGGGCAAAGGGAATGCTCAAAATCCGACGCCTGAGTCTATTGGTTCTGGTCAGAGGCGTGATATGCGTGAGTTGCTGAAAATTAATGATGTTAAAACTTCTACTCATGCTGGTGTTCACGCTGCGAGTCTTGCGGGGTTTACTGGTGGTGAGCGTGGTTTTAGTAGTGAGTCTCGTGCTCAAACGCTAAAAGATATTAATAAAGCGATTCATTTCGCAGGGGAGGCTACTCGTGGAGGCGCGGTTGTCTTTCATATGCATGAGTGGCAGCGTCCTTTAACTGATGTTAATGGTAAATCTGGTGCGAACTTTAAGTATTATGATGAGGAGGACGCTGAGGCGGTTATGTTCGCGGTTGATAAAAGAACAGGGGAGCTTGTCTCAACTATTAGTAAGAATAGGGAAGTTTTTCGTCCTAAGTATAAGACTGCTACTTCTGAAGGCTTGGTTGGTAAAAAGGATAGTAAAGGAAATGTTTTAAAAGAGGGTGATTGGGTTGATCTTGATGGTAATTTAATTCCTCGTGATGCGCCTACTGAGAGGCTTTTTGATAGGGTTCCTGTTTTTAATGAAGATAGTACTAAGTTTGAAGTTGAGCAATTAACGTGGGACCAGCTAAAAAAGGAAACTGAGGAGTGGAACAAGTTGCATCCTGATGATAAAAAAGATCCTGAGGAGATGTTCGCTATTTTAAATACTGAAAATAGGATTCTTCAATCTAAAGGCGCTTCTTTATTTCACGCAAGGCAATATGATGAGGTTAAGTATTCACGAGATAAGCTTGCTGAAGAGTATAAATTATATAAAAAATTAAAGAATGAATTGCCTGAAGAGGAGCATTGGAAGCTTGATAGTAGATTTATGAAGGATTATCAATTGAGGGATTATAGGGATGAAGATTCTCCTGAGGAGTATTATGAGCGTAAGTTAAAGATGCTTGAAAATGATTTGCGTCACGTTCACGAATCTTCAGCATCTGCTGACGTTCAAGCTAAGCAAGCTGAGAGTTTGCTTGAAAATATTGAGTCTGCGAAGAAGTATGGGATTAAGAAGACTGCTGAGACTATTGCGAAAGCTGGTATGAAGGCTATGGAAGTTTATAATAAGAACAAAGAGCAAAATGAGTTAACTGATCCTATTTATGTTGCGCCTGAGAATTGGCATCAAAATTTTTATGGTAGTCATCCAAGTGAGATGAAGGAAGTTGTTTTAGAATCTAGGAAGGCTATGATTGATCAGTTAAAAAGGCGTAATTATTCTGAAGATGAAGCGAAGAAATTGGCTGAGCAGCATATTAAAGCCACGTTAGATGTTGGTCATTTGAATACTTTGCGTTATAACTTTGTTGCAAAAGATGAATCTAAGTTTGATGAGGAATTTAACAAATGGCTTGTTGATGAAACTGAAAAGCTTGTTGCGGAGGGTATTGTTGGGCATATTCATCTTAGTGATAATTTTGGTTTTGATGATGAGCATTTAACTCCGGGTGATGGTAATCTTCCTGTAAAAGAGATTATGAAGCGTTTAGAGAAGCATGATAAAAAAGATATTATTATTGAGCGTGGTAGTTATAATGAGAATACTGGTTATTTAGATACTTTTGCGCATATTAATGCGCCTATGTATGGTTTGGGTGCTCGTCAGCGTTTTGCTCAAAATAGGGATGCTCACTTTGGTCAAAACGCGCCTGGTTTTTTTATTGCGGGTGCATATGCTCCTAGTAATGATTGGAAGCTTTGGTCGGATACGCCTTTAGAATGATTTTTTTGGTTTTCTTCGTTATTTTTTCGTATTTTTTGAGGTAGTTTATTTATTATTTTTTTATTTCTTATTGTTTCATGGGTTTAGAAGAAAAAATTGGCGTTGTTGAAAAAAGTGGCAAGCATCTTAAAAAATTTGATGTTTTTTTATTAAAATATTCTAAAGTTGTTGATAATGTTGATATGTTTCTTGGTCCTTTCTCTGAGGTGGCTAAGTTCTCTGATTCTGATTTAATAAAATCTTTAGGTTTTGCTTCTGCAATTATTAAAGGTGCTATAAAAATTCCTTTTGTGTCTTGTTATTTGGCGAGGACTCGTGATTTTTCTGCGCTCTATGATTGGGTTCCTAAAGAAATTTTCTCATACGCAGTTCCTATGGGTAGTTTCATTGATATTCTTAGGAATTATGAGAAAATTACTTATGCGTATTATGGTTTAAAACCTTTTGAACCTGTTAGTTTTAAGGAATATAAACAAAAACTTATTTAAATAAATTAATACTTCATCTTTTTATTGTGCGGAGGTGCCCAAGCGGCCTAAGGGGACCGCCTGCAGTAGCAGGTACATTTGTATCGCTGTAATGAGCCATGTTTTTTGGTGATGAAAAAAAATCAGACAGCGGTTATTCGGGGGTTCGAATCCCTCCCTCCGCTT
>CAZCTY010000041.1:0-3383 GCA_964501945.1 uncultured Methanosarcinales archaeon | reverse complement strand
CTCCCTCCGCTTCAACAAAATTGAAGTGTGGGTGGTCTGAAAACGAATGTTTTCTTTATCTCCTTCTGCTTAACGGTTGCGTCCGTTAACACCGCGCTAGTGTGGGGCGTAAAGCCCCACTCCGTTAATTGTATTATTTCTTTCCGCTCTTTTTTTGAGGCATTAAATTTGTGTTTAGATTATTTCTTTTAGTAGATTAGGAGGTATTTCTTCGTTATCTATGACTTCAAATAAATCTGCGGGTTTTGTTATTTCATTTAATGCATATTCTAGTGTTTGCTTAGAGTTTAAATCTTTGTGTTTTTCTGTTTCATCTTCTCTTGTAATTCCCATTATTGCTTTTATTGTTAAATATTTTCTATCGAGGGGCGTGGTTCTTATGTGTTCGTAGTATGTTGTTTTAAGTGTTGCATATATTAGCATGCTTTGTATTTCTTCGTGTGGTGTTGCAAGATACAGTTCTGCTTCTTGTATTGGGTAATCGTAGTATGTGTAAAACAATTCTTTTTTTGTGTTGTCATCTATTATTACTCTGTTATTTCCTAGTTGCTCGTAGCTGCTCTCTTTACAAAGTATTCTCATATCAGCGTTGTGTTTTCCTACTTTGAATGTTGGAAAATTATATAGCACTCTTTTTAGAAATTCATCTTGTCCGCTCTTCATAAAAAGCGTTTTACTCATAGTTTTTTCTAATTCTTCTCTTTGTTTTTTTGTTAAAAAAGTGTGTCCTTTCATTTTTTTAATAGTTGGATTTAATTATTTATTTAAATTTTACTAACATTTAACTATTATTTAATGGTGATATTTTTTCAAATACTTGTTTTTGGTGCTTTTTTATTAGAAAATTATTTAAAGAATGCGGGTGCCTCTCTTTTAAGTTATGGGTGGTTGATTTTGGAAATACCAAAGAAATATGATTTTAAGGAAGCTGAGGAGAAGTGGTTGGCTTTTTGGGAAAATAAAAAATTATTCGAATTGTCTTCTATAAAAAAAGATTCTTTTTCTATTGATACGCCTCCGCCTACTGTTTCGGGGAGTATGCATATTGGTCATGCTTTTAGTTATGCTCAAGGGGATATGATTGCAAGATTTAAACGTATGAAAACAGGTTCTGTTTTTTTTCCGTTTGGAACTGATGATAATGGGTTGCCTACTGAGCGCTTAGTTGAATCCTTAAAAAAAGTTAAATCTAATAAGATGTCTAGTCAGGATTTTATTGATTTGTGCAATTCTACTATAAAAGAAATTAAGCCTGATTTCGTTAGCGATTGGAAGCGGATTGGTATGAGTTGCGATTTTTCTAATTCTTATTCTACTATTGATTCTAAGTCTATTGCGGCAAGTCAATTATCTTTTTTAGATTTATATAAAAAAGGCAGGGTTTATCAAGAAGAGAGTCCTATTTCTTGGTGTGTTCATTGTCAGACAGCTATTGCTCAAGCAGAATTTGAAAATGTTGATATGACATCTACATTTAATGATATTGTATTTCATCACGGTGCAAAGGAATTAGTTATTTCTACTACTAGGCCTGAGTTGTTGCCTGCGTGTGTTGCATTATTTGCGCATCCTGATGATTCTAGGTACTCGGATTTGAAAGGTAAATTTGCTAAAGTTCCTTTATTTGATTATGAGGTTCCTATTTTATTTGACGAATCTGTTGACATTGAAAAAGGTACTGGTTTGATGATGGTTTGTACTTTTGGTGATAGGGAAGATGTTGAGAAATGGCATAAGTATAGGTTGCCTTTAAAAAATGCTGTTTCAAAAAATGGTTTAATGAACTCTGAGGCGAAACATTTTGAAGGTCTTGCGATAAAGGATGCGAGGAAAAAAATAGTTGAAGAGTTAAAAGAAAAAGGTTTATTATTAAAGCAAAAAAATATTGTTCACGCAGTAAATCTTCATGAGCGTTGTGGGACTGAAGTTGAGCTTCTTAAAACTAAGCAGTGGTTCATTAAAGTTCTTGATAAGAAAAAAGAATTATTAGATGTTGCAGATAAGATTAAGTGGTATCCTGAATTTATGAAGAAGCGTTATGTTCACTGGGTTGAAAATCTTCAGTGGGATTGGTGTATTTCTAGGCAGAGGTCTTTTGGGGTCCCATTTCCTGTTTGGATTTCTAAAAAAACTGGTGAGCTAATTCTTCCAAGCTCTAACGAGTTGCCTGTTAATCCTAAAGAGGAATTTCCAAAAAATTTGCCGGAAGGTCATACTAAGGATGATTTAATTCCTGAAGGGGATGTTATGGATACATGGGCGACATCCTCTGTTACGCCTCAAATTGCGCTTGATTGGGTGAGTGGTTCTGATAATTTTAAAAATGGGTTTCCTATGACTCTTCGTTTGCAGGCGCATGATATAATTAGGACGTGGGCGTTTTATACGATTGTAAAATCTTTATTTAATCATGATTCAATTCCTTGGGATGAGATCGCGATATCTGGTTTCGTTTTAGATCCTAAAGGGGATAAAATGAGTAAGAGTAAAGGTAACGTTGTAAAGCCCCAACCTGTTATTGATCAATTTGGTGCGGATGCTTTAAGATATTGGGCTGCAAGTTCTAGGCTCGGTGATGATTTACCGTTTCAAGAAAAAGACGTTGTGACGGGTAAGAAAACTGTGACTAAGCTTTGGAATGCGTCTAAATTTGTGTTTATGAATCTTGAGGGTTTTAATGATTACAAAAAGGATTTGAATGATTTTAATTTAAAAATTATGGATAAATGGTTGTTATCAAAGCTTATGAAAACAATTAAGGCATCTTCTGATAGTTTTGATAAATATGAATATTCTAAATCTAAGTACGAGGCTGATTTGTTTTTTTGGCATTCTTTTTGTGATAATTACTTAGAATTTGTAAAGCATAGGACTTACCGCGAGGAAGAAGGTGTTGAGTCTAAGCTTGCCGCTCAAAAAACCTTGTATTATGCTCTGCTTCAGCAAGTTAAGTTGTTCGCTCCGATTATGCCTTTTATCACAGAAGAGGTTTATCAGTTATTTTTCAAAGACAAAGAAAAAGAAGAGAGCATTCATATTTCATCTTGGCCTGTTTTTGATTCTAAGCTTGTTGATGATAAATCTGAGGGAGCGGGTGATTTGGCTGTTAAGGTTTTAGCTGAAGTGAGAAAATATAAATCTTTGAATAAAATGTCTTTGAAAGCAGAACTGGAATCGGTTATTGTAAAGTGTTTTGGTGATCAAAAAGCGCTTTTGGAATTAGTTCTTGATGATTTGTTAGTTGTAAGTGGCGTTAAAAAATTCGTTTTTGAAGATAGTGATGTTTTTGAAGTTGTTTTTTAATATCTTCATTACACGAAAAAACCGTAAAGCCTTGTCCCTTTAGGGCGAGGATGTAAGGTTTCGTCGAACGGTTTTTTGTG
>CAZCTY010000040.1:1730-7049 GCA_964501945.1 uncultured Methanosarcinales archaeon | reverse complement strand
TGTAAAAAAATGGGTTCTGCTCTTTTGAAGCGGTTTGAAGAATATGCTAGATATCATGGTGTTAAAATCATTCACGGTGATGGTTACATCATAAGCGATAAGCGCAAGCAGGGTTTTTGGGAAAAAAATGGTTTTAAAATTTATTCTAAAGTTAAAACATCTATGTGGAATACGATTCTTAAACAAGAAAATGTTTACTTAGTTTGTTTTTATAAAAAGTTAGTTTGATTTTTTGTTTTTATCGCTGTCAATTAGTGCTTGTATTGCTGTTAGTGTTTTTCCTTCTATTAGTTTTAAGCTTGCGCCTCCCCCGGTTGATACGTGGTAGAATTTTTTGTCTAGTTTTAGTTGTTCTGCGATTGTTGCTGTATCTCCTCCTCCTATTATTGTTTTAATGTCTTCTCTTTTTGATAAGTATAATAGTATTTGTTTTGTAGCTTCCATAAACGCAGGGTTTTCATAGTATCCTAAAGGTCCGTTCCATATCACTGTTTTGCTCTCACTTAGTATTTCTTTGTATTTTTTTATTGTTTTTTTGCCTATATCAAGACCTATCATGTACGAGGGTATGTTTTTTGGGTTCGTCGTTATTATAGATGAGGGTTTGTCTTTATCATCTGCAACGACTACATCTTCTGGGATTTTTATTTTCTCGTTATTACTTAGCATTTTTGCGTTTGTTAAGTATTGTTTATCATATAGGCTTTTTCCTATACTATATCCTTTTGCTTTGTAGAAGGTAAATATCATTGCGCCTCCTAGTAGTATGTTGTCTACCTTTTCTAGTAGATTTAGTATTATTGGTTGTTTTGTTTCTAGTTTTGATCCTCCAAGTATTGCTGTCATTGGAGTTTGTGGCTTTTCTAAAATCTCTTCGAATATGTTTAGTTCTCTCTCTATTAAAAGACCTATTCCTCCTAGTATGTGTTTTGTGATTGCGTGTACTGATGCGTGTTCTCTGTGGCTTACTCCGAATGCATCATTTATGTATATATCTGCGAGGCTTGCTAGTTTTTTTGCGTACTCTTCATCGTTTTGTTTTTCTTCTTCTCTAAATCTTAAGTTTTCAAGTATTACTATTGTTGCATCTTTTGGTTGTGGAAATTCTTCAAAGTCAGCCGAGTCATCTAGTTTGATTGTTTTTCTTCCTATTAGTTTGTATATGTGTTTTGCTACTTTGTTTGTTGTAAGTTCTTTTTCTTTATTTTTTGGTCTTCCTATATGTGTTGCTATTATTATTTGTTTTGCGCCTTCTCTTAGTATTTTTTTTATTGTTGGCAGGCTTTGTTTTATTCGATAATCATTCAGTATATTCCCATCATTATCTAAAGGCACGTTGTAATCTGTTCTTAGAAGTACTTTTTTATTTTTGAAATTAAAATCTTTTAGTGTTAGAGGTTTCATTATTTTTGTTAATTTAGAATAATATATAAATATAACTCTGTTTTTTCTCTTATTCATGGAGTTATGTGTTATTTTAGTTAGGCCTTTGTATCAGGGCAATGTTGGTGCTGTTGCGCGTGCTATGGCTAATTTTAATTTGTCTAAGATCTACATCGTAGGAGATTTTTCTTTGGGTGAGGAAGCGAGGAATAGGGCTAAGCATGCTAATCATGTTTTGGATGATGTTGTTTTTGCTAAGTCTCTAAGTTCTTTGAAGGATGACTTTGACTTGCTCGTGGGAACTACAGGTATTATTGGTTCTGATTATAATTTGCCTCGTAGTCCTTTATCTGTTGAGGAACTTGTTTTAGAACTTAAAGGTTTTAATGGCAGGGTTGGTTTGGTTTTTGGTTCTGAGGATTCTGGTTTGAGTAATGATGATTTGTTGCTTTGTGATTTGACTTTGTATATTCCATCAAGCGAGGATTATCCTGTTTTGAATTTGAGTCATGCTTCTTCTATTATTTTTTATGAGTTTTTTAAGCAGTCCTCTTTCAGTAATAATTTTAGGGAAGATCATAAGTTTTCGTCTTGTCGTGAGCGTGATGAGGCTGTCAAGGTCGTTGATGAAATTGTAGATTCTATGAATTTTAGGTCTGAGAGTGATATGGAAACTCAGAGGGTTGTTTGGCGTCGTGTTATTGGTAAGAGTCTTTTAACGAGGCGTGAGTTGTTTTCTGTTATTGGTTTTTTTAGAAATGTTTTGCACTTTTTTGAAAATAATAAAAAAGGTAAAAAATAGTTTTTGGTTATTTTTTATTGTGTGTTAATAATATTCGCTGTATCTGGTGTGCTTCCTATCATCGCGTCTTGTGTTGGTATTGTTTGCATTCCTTGGTTCATTGTCTCGTTTAGCAGTTCTATTGTGAGTATTGTTTGTGTTGCTATTGTTAGTCCTACAATTACTATTGCAAGTATTGTTAAAACTTGTATTGTGTTTGCTTCTGTAAGTGTTGTCATTGCTCGTATGAATATTGAAAATCCTATTATTACTGTGAAAAACATCACTGCGAGTGCCAGCAACACGCCAATTTGTGGGATGAGTAATAGTATTGATGTTATTAGTAGTCCTGTTGCTAGTATTAGTGCTGTTTGTGTTACTGCTACAAACGAATCTCTGTAAGTTCCTTTGTTTGCTATTATTTTTAGTGTTAAATTGTATATAAACGCGCCTATTGGTGCGAGTATAAAGTATGTTATTGCTGAGAGTATTCCCGTTAGGTATAAGTTTTGTAGCATTTCTGTTTTTATTGATATTAGTATTATTGCTATTGCAAATGTTATTGAAGCGATTATTAGTGTTAATACTTGTTCTGTTGTGTTTTTTTTCTTTTTTTCTCTGTTTATTGTTTTTATTGGAGAAAATAAATCTTTTATCATCTTATCACCTTCCATTTGTTGTTCTTTTGGGAAACTTTTTATATTTTATTGTTTTCTTGTTGTTTTATGGGTAAAAAAAAGGGTAAAACTTCTGAGAGGAAGGGTTTTTGGTTGTTGTTCTTTATCGCTCTTGGTAAGTTTTTTTGGTTTTTAATTAGGATTCCTTTTTTTGTTGGTAAATATATTTACTTATTTTCAAGGTTTATTTTTAATAAATCTCGTAGACCTCCTAGTTTAGATGATGTTGCTTTTGTTAAAGGTAGCATTAAGGATGATGTTAAAAGCAGTGTTAAATTTGAGGTTCTTGAGTCTCTTAAAGGTGAGTTTGGTGATTTTATTGGTTCTTTAAAGAAAAATGATTCTTTTATTGCGATTACTATTGGAGCGCGTGGGTCTGGTAAGACTGCTGTGTCTTTGTCTTTAATGGAGAAGATTCGTGGTTCTAAAAAGCATTATTTTGCGATGGGTTTTTCTCGTGATGCTTTGCCTGAGTGGATTTATTTAATTGAAGATATTTCTAAGATTAAAAATGATTCTCTTGTCTTGGTTGATGAAGGAGGTATTTTGTTTTCGTCTCGCTCTTCTATGAGTGATGCTAATAGGCTTTTATCTGAGCTTTTGATGATTGCACGTCATAAAAATATTAGCATCATTTTCATCTCGCAAAATTCGTCTAATCTCGAGATTAATACTTTGCGTCAGGCTGATGTTTTGATTTTGAAAAAGCATTCTCTTTTGCAAAAGAATTTTGAACGTAAGATTATTGCAAAGTTATATGAGGAGCACGAATCTTATTTTGAAAAGTATAAGGGTAAAAAGGGGCTTTCTCTTTTTTATGCTGATCAATTTGTTGGTTTTTTAGATGTTGGTTTGCCTAGTTTTTGGTCTGATAAGACTAGTAAGAGTTTTGAGAAGACTGAGACGAGGAAAAAAGAAAAAGTTTTGGAGGATGGAAAATGAGTGAGAAAACACCTGTTTTGGCTATTATTGCTTTAGTTTTGGCTTTTATATTCCCTTTGGTTGGTTTAATTTTGGGAATAGTTGCTTTATCGGATTCTAAAAAAAGAAGCAATAGTACTGGTCGTGGTTTATCTATAGCAGCTATTATTATAGGAAGTATTTTTACGCTTTTAACTTTGTTTATTTTCACAGGTGCTATGGCTTTTTTTAATATTTATGCAGTCGCTTAGTTTTGTGTCTGTGTAAATTTTTTTTATTTTTTATATTGTTTTGTATACTTTTTTGAAATACTTCTTGTACTCTTTTACGATTTCTGGTTGTGTTATTATTAGTATGTTTTCGTCATTTATTGTGGTTCCTGCTCTTGTTGGGTTGTAGCTTCCTGTTATTATTTTGTTGTCTATTATGAATATTTTGTTGTGTTGGAATATGTTTGATGAGTGTATTTTTACTGTTATATTATTTTGTTGTAGTAGTGGTGTTTGCCAGTATTGTTTGTTTTGAAAGTTCTCTATTATTCCTCTAACAGCTACGCCTTCTTTTTTCTTTTTTACTAGTTCTTTTGCGATATCTTGGTCTGTGAATGTGAATAGCATAAATTTTATTGTCTCGTTTGCTTTTTGTATTTCTTGTATTATTCTCTTTTGGCAGTTATCTTGTGGGCAGAAGTAATTTTTTAATGTATAGTTATTATAGATTATTTTTGTTGTCTTTGTTTGCTCTTTAGGTGTTCTATATTTATTTTGTTTTTTTATTTGTTCAAATTCTCTTTTGTAATTGTATGTGAGTGTTTTTGATTCTATTATTATTAGGTTCTCGTGGTGTTTGTTTATTTGTGTTGGGTTGTAGCTTCCTGTTATTATGTGTGTTTTGTTTATAATGCAGAATTTGTGGTGCATTAGCCCGGATGTTGTTATTTGTTTGAATTCTTCTTGGTTGTGTGTTATTATTTTTGCATTTTCTTTTTTTAGTTGTTTTATTATTTTTTGATTTGTTATATCATAAAACGCGCATTTGAGTGTCTCCGCTCCTTTTATTGTGTTTATGAATTCGTCTTCACAGTTTTCTATTTTGCAAAAAAATGTTTTTATATCTCCGCTTTCCTCGACTATATTCTTTGTATTTGTTATAATAAATAAATCCGTGTAAATTATTGTAAGTGCGATAAGTAATATTACAAGTTTTAGTTTTTTGTTTGTGTTCATTTATTGTATTGGTTTATTTTTTTTAAAAAGTTCTTCTCTAATAAAATCGGAAAAAAAACAAAAAGTATTTAAATAAAAGAGTCAATAAATTTTTTGAGGTGTATAATTATGGCAGCTAAAAAGAAAACGGTGAGAAAAGCAGCAAAGAAAAAAGCAGCTCCTAAAAAAGCAGCAAAAAAAGCAGTGAAAAAAGATAAGAAAGCTGTAAAGAAAGTTGCAAAAAAAGCAGTGAAAAAAAAGGCAGCTCCTAAAAAAGCAGCAAAAAAAACCACAAAGAAAGCAGTGAAAAAAAAGGCAGCTCCTAAAAAAGCAGCAAAAAAAACCACAAAGA
>CAZCTY010000040.1:0-1630 GCA_964501945.1 uncultured Methanosarcinales archaeon | reverse complement strand
TATTTGTGGGTCTTTTTTTGTTAGTATTTCGTGTTCTTTTGGTTTTATTTGTGTTTTTATGTTTAGTATTTGTGATATTTTTTTTATTTCATCGTCTGTTATTATGCTTAGGGGTTTTATTTTATTATCTGTTAGTTTTTGTTTTATTGTAAAATAGTTTATGAGTTCTTGTGTTTCATCATCTAGCGTATTTGAGTTTATTGTCTTTGTTTTTGTTGTCTTTTTCGAGGTTAGTTTTAATCTGTCATCGAATATTTTTTTGAGAAAATGCATTACTACTTGGTATTTGTTTTCTTCATCTTTTTCTATGTGATATTCTTGTTTTATGTCTATGAGTTTGTTTACTCTGAGGTTTTTTCTTATTCGTCTCTCGATTAGTTCTAAAAAGTGTATCTCGCAGTATTCTTTATTTGTATAGTCCGTCCACGTGCTCTTTTTTTTGCATTTGTGGCATGTTTTTGTGTTCATTATTGTTTTAGAAAGACAAAGTTTTATATTAAAGTTGTTCTTTTCTATTGTTGCGATGATGATGTGAACACCCGCTGATTGCCAAATGATGAACGGAAGTAACTGCTGAGCGCCTCTTTTTTTATAGTGTTATTATTGGTATTATTACAAAAACGTGTAGTGTTTGGTCTTGTGCTACTAAGAACCAAAGTGGTAGTGTTTCTTTTGCACCTCGTATGTATTTGTTCCATGCTGTAACGAATTTGTAGTTATCTATTAGCATGTGTATTCCAAATAGCCATGCGAGCCAGAGCATATTTATTTGAAGAAAATAAAGTGTTGGTATGAATAGTATTGTGTATTGGACGCTGTGTAGGATTAAATATTTAATCTTTGTTTTTTTTAGCTTCGCCTATGTATTGGGTTGAAAAAACCAATCACTCACAAGGTGTGTTATTAGTAGTGTAGAAAAATGTGTTATCATTTTTTTATCCGAACATGGTTTGGTAGGATTTGTCTTTTTCTTCGTCTTCTCCTCTAACCTTTTCTATTGCTTTTTCAAATTCTTCTCGTCCTACTTTGGTTTTATTTTTTCTAATTGAGAAATATCCTGCTTCTGTGCATACTGATTTTATGTCGGCTCCTGAGAATCCTTCCATTTTTTTGAGTAATTTGTCTGTGTCCATTTTTTTGTCTAATTTCATATTCTTTGTGTGTATTTTGAAAATTTCTCTTTGTCCTTCTATTCCTGGTACTGGTACTTCTACAAGTCTATCTAGTCTTCCAGGTCTCAGTATTGCGGGGTCTAGGATGTCTTTTCTGTTTGTGCATCCTATTATTTTTACGTTATCGAGTGGTTTAAATCCGTCTATTTCTGCGAGGAATTGCATGAATGTTCTCTGTACTTCTCTCTCTCCTGATGTTCCTATTTCGATTCTCTTTGATGCTATTGCATCTATTTCATCTATGAATATTATGCTTGGTGCTCTCTCTCGTGCGAGTTTGAATATGTCTTTTACTAGTTTTGCGCCTTCTCCTATGAATTTTTGTACTAGTTCTGATCCTACGATTTCTATGAATGTGCTGTTTGTTGATTGTGCTACTGCTTTTGCAAGTAGGGTTTTTCCTGTTCCTGGTGGTCCGTGTAGTAGTACTCCTTTTGGTGGTGTAATTCCTACTTTTT
>CAZCTY010000039.1:0-7216 GCA_964501945.1 uncultured Methanosarcinales archaeon | reverse complement strand
AACCAACCCCGAAACCAACAAACGAAAACAACCAGCAGAATAATAATTCTCCAAATAATAATCAGCAAAACAACCAACCAAACAACTATCAGCAAGCACCACCGCAATATTATCAACAACCAAATACGCCACCAAAAGAATACAAAGTAAAAAGACAAAGAGAACAAGACACTTCAGAGATAGGAAAATTTTCATCAGAGATATTAATGTTTTTTGCATTCTTAGTTATAATGATAGATGTTCTATTTCTCGGCGCTTCACTAGATGGAGGACCTGTAGCAATAAGAATAGGATTATACGCAGGACTCGTAGTAGGAACAGCAATAACTCTAAATATAAAATTTGGCTCGCCAAGAGAATTTATAGAAAATACTAGAACACTGCTAATAATAGCAGCAGTACCATCAATAATGATACCAGCAGCAGGATTTATAGCAGAAACGCTAGGAGCAGCACCAGCTACAATAGAGACAATAGGAGGCCTTATAATAATGGCCCCAGTATACCAAGCATACCTATTTTTTAACCAAAGATTAACATATAATCTTGCAGGAGATACAAGAGGACAAAAAATAATTTTGTTCTTATTTCAACCATCATCATGGCTGAGAGTATACTTCGGCTGGCTACTTTTCTCAATGCTAGCACTATCAATATCATATGCAGGAACAGCAGCGGATGAAGGATCAACAGCCATAGGAATAACAGATACAGGATTTGACACAAGAGAACTGCTAAGCGGAGCAGGAAAAATAGCAGCAACACCAATAACATCACTTACAGAATTTGTTACAAGCATAGTACCAAGACTAAACCAAACCTACCACCAAATATACAATGAAACACTAGGAGAATACTACACAGGACAAGTAGAACAAAACAGAGAGAACACAGGAGTATTTATAAGAGATATAACCACGATGGGAACATACTATGAAGGACAACCAGTAGAACTATTTGCAAACATAGAGATAAGAAGCTTCGTAGATGAAGTAAACATGACAACAAGTTGCTACGCATACGAACCAAGAAACCCAGAAAATATAATTTATGGGGAGACAGACCCAAAAGAATTAAAAAATGTATTCAGACAAGATTATAGAGGAGTAAAATGCAAATTTAACGAAACACAGTTAGATCCTGTGAGATATACAGTGGTCTTTGAAGTAGATTTCAACTTTGAAACATGGGCATACACAACACTAACACTAATGGATAGAGACTTTTTATCATCACTATACCAAGCAAATACAGATATCCACAGAAGATATAATATAAATCCAAGAATAAGAACAATATACACAAACGGACCAGTAATGCTAGGAATGAATGACGGCATGGAAATGCCTCTAGGAATATCAACCAGCCAAACAAGCTCGAATATGATACCCTTAGGCATAACAATAGATGACAGAAGACAAACAGGGATGAGAGGAGAAATAAGACAAGTTAACTCATTTGAGCTAAGAGCGCCACCAGAATTCATAATAGATGAATCAAGATGCATGATACCAGGAGAAGGAACACTAACAACCACTCAAGATGGAGAAATAGGATATATGGTTCATTCTTTTGATGTATCAAAAAGACCAGGAAAATACTTATCAATATCATGTAATGCAGAAATAACACAAGAAGGTGCGCGAAGCCTACTTAGCGACCCCACGGGAAAAACAGATGTAACAATAGCAGGATCAACAACGTATGATTATTATCTTAGAAGACAAGAAGATATAAGAATAACGCCAACACAATAAAAAAATGAAAAATAAAAAAATAAAAATAAAAATAATAATGTTACTTATCCTATCATTTTTAGTTCTACAAGGATGCGACCAAAGACATGGAATAACAAATGTATACAGAGGAACTAGAGGCGTAGAAATAGATTTCGTTAATAATGCTCCACCAACAGAGATAATAGAAAACACAGAAGCCCCGGTGATGATAGAGGTATGGAATAGAGGAGCATACACAATACCCTCGGGAGATACAGTAGTAAATTTAAGATATGACCCAATATACTTTGAATTAGACCACTCAGATACAAATTTTTACTTAGCAAGAAACCCTGACGGCGTATTTAATGTACTTGAAGGAAAATCATCATCATGGCCAGAAGGAGAAAAAATAATACTACCATTTACAAAACTAATATCAAAAGATATACCAGGCACAAGAGAATCACCAATAACAAATTTAGAATTAGTAGCATGCTATAACTACAAAACATTCTTCTCAGAGATGATCTGCTTAGACACAGATGTATACGAAGTAGACACAGACCCAATATGTAGAAACAGAGGGACTTATACTCACTCAAACCAAGGAGCGCCAATAGCAGTGAATAAAATAGAAGTAGACATGCTACCAATGGGCTTTGTAGAAACAGACCCCTCACAACCACTAGAAATACCAGTATACACAGAAGACGGAGAGAGAATGGATCCAAGCGGACCCGCGCACAGTCCGGGATATGATGATGAAGGAAACCTAGGAGAGTTAAACAGAGATGTTACAACAGAGAGATTAATATTAGTAGAACCAGTAATAAGAATCTACGCAAGAAATGTAGGACGAGGAGATGTATTTACAACTACAGAAAATGTGGATACAGTGAACCTATGCGCGTTTAGAGACCATTCATTTGAATTTAGAGAACACAACAAAATAAAATTAACAAAAGCAAACCTAGACGGACTCCCAATGGATTGCAATAAAGAACTATTAAACCTGGCAAACCCATCAGATTTTATAACATGCAGACTAAACCCAGAACAAACAGGATACCTAAGACAAAACATACAAGTACCATTAGATGTAGAATTTGAATACCACTACCGAGAATCAAAAACACAACAAGTGAGAATAAGAAGATCAACATAAAAACAAACAAATTATTAAAATTACGAGCTTATAAAAAGCAACATTTATATATTAATCGTGTTAAAACAACATATAAACGGGTGTAAAAAAGAGTGAAAAAAGAGAGTATAAATAAGATAATCATCATAACACTAATGTTTTCCCTACTACTTCTAACAGCATGCGGAGGATCATATTATGGCAGAAATAGAGGGTGCTCAGAAGGAGATTTATGTTCATATTATCAAGGAACAAGAGGAGTTCTAACAATGCTAGATAGACCCCCACAAATACTATATTACAGATCATCAGATATCGGCGAGCCAGAAGCAAATTCAGTAGACTTTAACATAAGACTTAGAAACGACGGACCATCAGATTCATATGGCGCAGTATTTTTATCAGGATTTAGCAGTGAATCATTCCTAATAACAAGAATAGATGAGGCAGGAGAGAGGCCGGTAAGAGTGCCAAGAACAAGACAACACTGCTACTTAGATTTTTTTAATATAGGAGATTTAAGCGATATATCAACTTGGAACTTCATGGCAAATTGCTACGGAGTAGATGTAGGAAGATTCGGAGATAGAACAAGACTAAATGTAGGATTTGATTTCCTCGCAGAAAGATTTGGAGATAGCGCTCCATGGCTTAGAACACTACAAGAGAGAGGAATAGAACTAGGCCTTGAGTGGGTAGATGGGGAAATGACACAATTTAATTTAGGCGCAGATTTTGGCCTGATAAGATTTGGAAGATCACTAATGATGATAGTTGCAGGATTAGACTTTGAATCATTTGGAGGAATGTCATTTTACCTACAAGGAGATAACCCAACCTTCCCAGGAGGAGAAATAGACTATAAAACATTTAGATTACAACTAATAGGTCCGTGGCCAGCAGGACAAGACTTTTATGATATAAACTATAACATAAGAACTTGCTACGCATACACAACATTTGTAAGTCCAATGATATGCATAGACCCAGAACCACACTCAGACGAGCGAAAAGTATGCGATGACCGCACATATTCGTGGACGGGGAGCCAAGGCGCGCCAGTAGCACTAACAAATTTAAGATCAGAGAACACAGGAAGCGAAGTAATAATACAAGCAAGCATAAGAAACGTAGGCCCAGGAGATGTGTGGGATGTAGGATACTTAGAGTATTGCAGTCCATACTTCCCAGCAACAGTGAGGCCGGGAATGAAAAATGTGGTTTATGTAGGACATATGCATTTAGAGAACAGACCGCTAGATTGCTCAACAACATTTAGAGTTAACCTAGATCCGAGAACACAAGAAGGAAGAATAACATGCAGATACCATTTAGCAGGAACAGACCATATATCAACAGCGTATTCCGCGCCACTTAGAATGGAATTATGGTACGGATACGAAGAGAATATGAGAAGAACACTTACAGTTAGAAGATTAAATTAAAAAATACTCATCGGAGGTAAAAAAATGAATAAAAAAATATTATTAATAATACTCGCAACAGCCTTACTAGTACTAAGCGCGTGCGAAGGAGAAACAACACAACCCTCAACGACAGGATTCGCTGGAGGAGATAAAGGAGTAGAAGCAAGCTTTGTAACAAACGCGCCACCTGATAGAGTGGCAGATGCGGGACAAGAACCATTCACAGTCCAAGTAGAACTAACAAATATGGGAGAACACCACGTATTAAGAGAAGATGTGTTTGTTAGACTAAGAGGATTTTCAGCGAGTGCATTCGGAGTTACCAATGAAGATTTAATTGCGCACCCAGAAGATGATTTATATCCTGTGAGAAAAAGTCCAGACGGATCAATTATTTCACCACCAGATATACCAGTAATATTTGAAGGATTCAACTACCAAGGAGAAGAAATAACAAATGTACCATTTACATTTAGCGCAAAGACATGCTACAACTACGAAACAATCGCAGTATCAAACATATGCGTAAAGGAAAACTTTAATGATGATAGACCAGGAGATTTATGTCAAGTTAGCGGAAGACGACAAGTATCAAACTCAGGCGCGCCGGTACAAGTAACAAATATAAGACAAGCACCACAAGGAAGAGATGCAACATCCATAACACTTTCAATAAAACAAACAGCAAAAGATGGCGGACAAGTATCAAGACCAGACACAGAATGCAGCACTTCACAACAAGATGAAGATAGAGTATTTGTTAGCGTTACAGGACTTGAAGAACACCCAGGAGACCAAGTTAGATGCGTAGGATTACTCGGAGGAGATAGCTCATCAGGATTTATAACTTTGACAGGAAATGAACCAAGAGAAATATCCTGTACAGTAGAACTTGAAGATAGAAACTTAAGAGAAGAAACATTTAGAGTAACGCTAGGATATGATTACTCTATAATATCAGATACAAGAGTAGAAGTAGTACCATCTTTTGAATAAAATAAACATTTTTTCTTTTTTTCTTTTTTTCTTATAAAAAAATATGAATGAACTAAACATAAAAATATTCTCTGATAAAAAAAGACTACAAAAACTATATAAAAACAACTTCTTTACTTACAAAAAAATGGAACAAAAAACATTAGAAAACAATATATGGACAGAGAAATACAGACCACAAGAATTCTCAGAGATAAAAGGACAAAAACCAATAGTTGAGAGAGTAGAATCATTTGTCAAAACCAAAAATATGCCGCACTTATTATTCTCAGGCCCAGCAGGAGTAGGAAAAACAACACTTGCATTAGTCATAGTAAAAAAACTATTCGGCGAACAATGGAGAGAAAATTTCCTAGAATTAAACGCATCAGATGAGAGAGGAATAGATATAATAAGACAAAAAGTAAAAGACTTTGCAAGAACACGAAGCATAGGAGATGCACCATTTAAAATAATATACTTAGACGAATCAGACGCACTCACAAGAGAAGCACAACAAGCACTAAGAAGAACAATGGAAAACTACACACAAACAACAAGATTCATACTATCATGCAACTACAGCAGCAAAATACTAGACCCGATACAGAGCAGATGCGCAGTATTCAAATTCAAACCACTACCAAAAGAAGATATAATGACAATAATTGATAACATAGCAAAAAAAGAAAACCTACAAATAACACAAGATGCAAAAGAAGCATTATACCAAGTATCAGGAGGGGATTGTAGAAAACTAGAAAACCTAATGCAAAGCACAGCATCCTTCAACAAAAACATAGACCAAGAGAGCATATACTCAGTAGCAAGCTTCGCAGAACCAAAAGACATAAGACAAATAATAGAACTATGCACACAAAAAAACTTCAAAGAAGCAAAAAAACTACTACTCGAGACAATGATAAAACAAGGACTATCGGGAATAGATGTAATAAAACAAATACAAAGAGAGATATGGAACACAAACATAAAAAACCAATCAAAACTAGAAATGATAAAAGCATGCGGAGAAGCAGAATTTAGAATGATAGAGGGAAGCGATGAATACATACAACTAGAAGCACTACTCGCAGAATTCATGCTACACGACTAAAAAAAATATTTCTAAAAAAAAATAAAGAAAACTATTTTTTCAAAGAAAGACCACACATATGACAAAAATTACTATTAGAATAATGACGAGTCCCGCACCTAGAACAACTAATTATTTGACTAGAATAACTATTATTACTTGAATTTTCAAAAGCTTGCTTTTCTTTTTTCAAAACATCTAACTTAGAATTCTCAGTTTTAGATTTCTCGGCCTTATCAGCTTTATCAGACATAACATAATTAATAATTAACCTAAAGACACCAAAAACAACAAAACCAATACCGATCCAAAAAAATAAAACCATCGCGCCACTATCAACCTGCCTACCAATAAACCTAGCATACAAAGCCATCAACAAACCAAGAACAACATAAACAGCGCCATGAATCTTCATAAAAAACAAATAAAAAAAACACATATTTATACTTTCCTATACCAACAAAGAGTAAAAACACAAAAAAACAACATAACCTTTTTATAATCAAAACACTTCTTATAAAAACATGTTCGATATAAAACTAATAAGAGAAAAACCAGAAGAAGTCCTAAAAAACCTCAAGAGACGAAAACAACCAGAAAAAATACAACTATACCACGACATAATAAAACTAGACGAGGAATGGAGACAAATAAAACACGAAGAAGACAATCTTAGACGAGAGAGAAATACAACAAGCAAAAAAATAAATGAAGCAAAGAAAAACGGAGAAGATATAAAACCAATACTTGAGGAAGCGAAAAAAATACCACAAAAACTAAAAGAATTAGAAGAGATGCGAACAAAAAAAGAACAAGAACTAAACAAAGCACTAAAAGAATTACCAAACATGCTACA
>CAZCTY010000038.1:0-7914 GCA_964501945.1 uncultured Methanosarcinales archaeon | reverse complement strand
AACTTAAACAAAACATTTATATACAAGAATAGATGATTAAGTAACAATGCACAAAAAAAGAATAGTCGTGAGAATCACACTTTTAATAACAATAATTCTAATTACATTAATAGGAGTACAAGCACAAACAAATCCATGTACAGAGAATACAGAAAACACTTGTGGATATCCAATAACACAGACAGGACATGGTGCAGTAGAACTATGCGAGTACTGTTATGTATGCGGAGCAGAAGATGGAATTTGCCCAGCATGGTACTCAACAGGAGAGAGACATGAAAACCCAGTAGAAGTGCTAGTTAGAAAAGGAACACAAGATAGACTGGATGTATCAGATGACAAAACAATAGTACATAACACACCACAACAAGCATGTGAGTCAATAGGAGGAACATTTCAAGCACCAGCAAGAGTCAGAAACCAAAAAGAAGACGATTGGCAAGACGATGCAACAAAAGGAGCGACAACTCCTATGAGTGAGGAAACACAATACATTAAAGCAAGATGTGTAAACGTTCCGATAAGACCATCTTGCGATGAATGCATAGATGTAGATTGTATAACAGAACTAAAAGGCGCTGTATACACCCAAAGAGGCGGTGGGTATGAAGGACTAAAAAATGCCACTGTGATATTAGGATCAGACAAATACCATTTCAATGAAGAATACGAGAGAAGAAATAGAACCAACGAAGATGGAGAGTACGAAATACTAAATGCGTACATGGGAAATGTAGAAATAACATGCCTCGCAGACGGCTTTAAACCAAAAACAAAATCAGTAAAACTAGTCCCAGGAAATAACATAGTAGATTGCGAATTAGAAGAAGATACATGCACACAAGACTGCTACTACGCAGCATCAGGAATTTGCTCAAAAGACTGTGAAGGATTTAATGAATGCGAATTCCCAACAGATGAGATAAAAGATGCATGCCACAGCAGACCACAAGGATTCGTACACGTATTTAATGCAAATCCTTTAGGGGATGGATTAATAGAAGTGAATGAGACAGTGTGCTGTAATAATGACTATAGAACAAGAGAAGTCTCAGAATTTAGACCACAACCATCGAACCTTATACGAAACCTGATTACAAGAAGCTACAGCAAAATATTCTTAGAGAGACCGACAGATCTAAAAATAATAGTATACGACAAGTAATTCTATTAAAAAAAAGAAAAACTTTATAATAAAAAAGCACAGCACAAATAAAGTATAAAAAACAAAAAAAAGAGGTAAATAGCTTTGCTCGCAATAGAAGGATCAGCACTAGGAATTCTAACATCTTTTGTAATACTAATAATACTAGGATTAATACTAACAGGAATATCTAAAAAACTAAAAATATCAAACATACTACTACTGACAATAGCCGGAATACTACTAGGACAACTAACAATAAGCAAAGAAATACTAACAATATCAAACGATGCGGTTTTAACACTATCCATTCTCACACTAGTACTAGTAGTATTTGACGGAGCATCAAGATTTAAACTAAAAGCAGTAGACTCCCTATCAGCACCAGCACTCGAACTCTCAACACTATTTTTATTCTTAAACTTAATATTTATAACACTAATAACAATGCTACTGTTCTTTGAATTCACAATCACAAATTTCTTTTACTCACTAGTATTTTCCGCAATAATATCAGGAACAGACCCAGCATCAGTTTTTATAATGCTAAAAAATAGAACAAACAAAGTATTAGAATTTTTAAAAATAGAAGGAATATTAAACACACCAATAATAGTACTAATACCCTTCATATTCTTAGATATACTAGAACACCTAACAAACCAAAGCGTAATAAACTTTCAAACATATTTCTCAGCAATACTAACACAAATACTAGTAGGAATAGGATCAGGAATAATAGTTGGAATAATATTTTTTAAAGCAATGAAAAAATTCTCAGAACAAACATCAGCGCTAGCTTTAATCTGCGCAGCACTACTCTCATTTATACTTGCAGAAAACCTAAATGGAAACGGCGTTTTAGCAGTAGCAGTACTAGGATTCATGTTCGGAGCATTTTACATATCAAAAAAAGAATCACTACAAGCATTTAGCGGAATGCTCTCAAACTCACTTGAAATACTAGTATTTATACTCCTAGGATTTGTAATAGAAATAAACATAACAATGCCATTTATAATAAAATCACTAATAATATTTGCAACACTAATAATAACAAGATTTATAGCAATAAAAATAACACTTAGAAAACAAAAATATACAGAAAAAGAAATCATATACATGACATTAAATATGCCAAAAGGAATAGCCGTCGCCGTACTAATATTTTCACTATCTTTTTTAAACGCCCCACAAATAAATATAATAAATAACCTTTTAATAATAACAATAATATACTCAATCATAATTTCAACAATAATAAATAAATTCTCACACAAATTTATAAACATGCAACTATAAATATATAAACAAAAAACAAATTCTCAAATAAATACAAGATGGAAAAAGAGAAAAATTTAGAAAAACCAAAACAAAAACTAGAACTAAAACCAGAGTTCGAGGAGAGATACAAAAAAATACTCAAAGAGAGATACGATGAATTTGTTAAATATAGCGAAGCATACATAAGAAAATCAATAAGAATAAACACACTAAAAACAAACAAAAAAGAAATCACAAAAAGATTACAAAAAAACTGGGACCTAAAAGAAATACCTTGGTGCGAGGAAGGATACTGGATAAATTACAAAAACAACGAAAGATTTGATGTAGGCAACCTACCAGAACACCAATTAGGATACATATACGTACAAGATGCGGCATCAATGATTCCACCAGTAGTTTTAAACCCACAACCAGGAGATATAATACTAGATGTTTGCGCAGCACCAGGAAGCAAAACAACACAAATATCACAATACACAAAAAATCAAGGACTAATAATAGCAAACGACGCACAAGGAAAAAGACTGAGCGCGCTTGGAATAAATCTCCAAAGATGCGGCGCGACAAATGTTCTAATAACAAAAATGGACGGAGAGAAAATAAAAAAACACAACGAATACGATAAAATACTCCTAGACGCACCATGCTCGGGAACAGGAACAATAAGAAGAAGCTACAAAATAGCACAAATGTGGAGCCCGGGCCTCGTTAAAAGAATGAAAAAAATACAAACGAAACTACTAAAAAACGCGTTTAACTTATTAAAAAAAGGAGGCACACTAGTATATAGCACATGCACACTTGAACCAGAAGAAAATGAAGAAGTAATATCACAATTACTAGAACAAAACAAAGATGCTAAACTAGAAGAAATAAACCTTAAAATAAATAGAAGCAAACCAATAAAAGAGTTCGATGGAAAAAAATACTTGAGTGAAGTAGACAAATGCCTTAGAATATACCCGCAAGATAATGACTCAGAAGGCTTTTTTGTAGCAAAAATAAAAAAAGAATGATAAAAAATATAAGGCAAATTTTAAATACTAGTAAATAAACAAACAAATATAAAATAAATAAAAAAAAGAGGTTTGGGAGATGGATGGCGAATACGAGCTTCTTCCTCATGAAAAAGTAGAACAACTTAAAAAAGAGGTAGAAAAGTACAAAAACAACCCATTTGTAAAAGACAAAATGGGAGAAAATCTATACAAGGCAATAAGAGAATTAACTAGATCTATGAATCAATTAACATCAGTATTTAGAGAAGTAAAACAAGAAATAATACAAGAACACGAAGATGGAAGAGGCCCAGATGAAAAAATAGACAGAGTGCTAAACCAAAACAAAACCATAGCAGAAGCATTAGTTTCATTTGGAGAAAGAATGGAAGAATTATCTACGAACATAGATACCAATATGACAACAAAAAACCAAGACACAACAGAACAAAAACAAGAAGAACCACAACCAGAAAGAAAAGAACCGCAACAACCAACAAAAAAAGAGGAACCGCACACAAACTTTGAAAACGGAAAACTAAAAAGCTTTCCACAAGAACTAACAAACCCATTCGAACAGGAACCAAGCACAGAACAAGACTTCGATATAGATGATGTGATGAACCAAAATACACAACAAAATAATAATATGCAAGATTTCTCTAATGAAAATCAAGAGCAAAGTTTTTCACAACAAAATGATGCTAATGGCCAACAAAGTTTTTCACAACAAAATGAATTTAATAATCAAGAAACATCACAACCACAACAAGAACAACCAACAAACCAACAAACCAACAACGAAGAAAATAAGTTCGACAATTTTAAAAAAACAATGGAAGAAGAACAACAAGGAAACTTTAACCAAGGATTCACACAACCACAAACAAACCAACAAAACCCGAACCAAAACGAAATACCGAATATAAAACAAGTTTCAAAACCAAGAAAAAAAAGAAAAGTACTAGGACTATTCTAAAATGAGCATATCATATAGAGTAAAAGATTTTTTTTTAAAAACATCAGCCAGATTGAATAATGTACAATACAAACCAAAACCAAAATTAAACCCTGATACAAAGACAAACACAGAACTAAAGAAAATAATAAACCACCAAAAAAAAATACATCAAGAAGAAACAAGACAGAGAAATAAAAAACAAGAACAAAAAGAAGAACTCGCAGAAGAAATAGAACAACACCTACAAAAACTAAAACAAAACGCAAATAGAATGCTAATAAGAGATAACATAGACCAAAAAAAATATAATGCACTGATAAAAAAAATCAATTACTTAACAGAAGAATTAAAAAAACAAAAAAAAGAGTTATAAATCTTTAGGCATAATTGTCTTCCTACCATTCGCTTCTGCTCTTTTCATAGCATCCTTGATTAATAATTTAACTTTTTCATCAAGAGCATCCCCGAAATCAGAAGAAACACTATAATTCTCAGTTAATTCCTTAATCTTTGTTTTTACAATAAGACTACTCATGTTAAAATACCTCCATTCTTTTTTAATAAAGAAAAAAATGACTCCTTAAAAAACTTTTCCTAAAACATTCAAAAAGTTTATAAATAAAAAATTAAAGACAAAAAATGAGGTAATAATAATGGACGTATTAGAAATCGCAAAGAACATGGAACTTGAAGGAAAAGAACTATATGAGACACAGATGAAGAAAACAAATGATGAAGGTTTAAAGAAGATACTAAAAATGCTAGCAGAACAAGAACAAGAACACTACAACATTTTTAACGCATTACAAAAACAAAATCCACTAAAAATAAAAAAAGAATCATTTAAAGAAGTTAAAGGAGTATTTAAAGAACTGAGAAAAGACATTCCTCAAGACCACATAGAATTCTATAAAAAAGTGTTAGAGATAGAGAAAAAAAGCCAACAACTATACGAAGAAATCGCAGAAAAACAAGAAGACTTAGAAAAAAAAGAAATAATAGAGAGAATAGCAAAAGAAGAACACAAACACTGGATAATAATAAAAAATATAATAGATTACATAAAAAGACCAGAACAATGGGTAGAAGACCCAGAATTTCACCACTTAGACGACTACTAAAGAAGTCCAGCCCACAACTTAATTAAATTAGTAACACCGTTGATAAAAAATTGAACGCCGACAACTAAAACAATAAGACCTAACAATTTCTCAATTATTTTTTTAGAAGTTTTACTAACAAACCTATTAACTAAATCAGCATTAGCAAGCATCCAAAAAGCAATCCAACAAACAAGCAAAATAGTTAAGATAACAACAGCAGTCATAAAAATATTTTTAGCATCACTCATAAGCATAAGAGATGTAGTAATCGCACCAGGTCCTGAGAGCAAAGGAATAGCTAAAGGAATTATAGCAATATTTGTTAACTCATCATCATTACCTTTAAAAGAAACAGCGGGCGCATCAGATGCGACAATGACTTGCTTGAAAAACTTAGTCCTAATACCTTTATTATCAGTAATTCTTAAAACAACGTTATAAATTCCGGGCTTTTTAAACTTCTTTTCCAAAATAGAATTAGGGCCTTTATATTTTTTAACCAACTCGCCATTTACAAACCATTCTTCACGAGTTATAAAACCATCAGGATCATAACTACCAGATTTAAAACTAACCTTATCTCCTATTTTAGGTGTAGATGGAGAAACACTAAACTCAGCAACAGGCAAATCGTCTTTTTCTTCTTCACTAACAAAGATTTGCTTAACAATATTTTCAGTAGACCCCCTATTATCGGTGACTTTTAATAAAACATTATAAGAACCCGGTTTATCAAATAAATAAGTGAAATTATGGCTCTGTCCGACTTTGACATCATTAATAAACCATTCTTCACGAGTTATAAAACCATCAGGGTCACTACTCTCAGATGTAAAAGTAACAGGCTCATCAATTACAGGATTGTGAGGATGAAACACAAACCTCGCAACAGGAGGCCTATGCTTACCATTACCTTTAATCATATCTAAACCAACCTTTGCAACTAATAAACCTCCTGCAAGACGAAAAGCATCAAGCGTTATACTAAAAAAACTAAGAATAAAATTACCCATGAAACCAAACATAATTAAAATAATGGCGGCTGTGATAGTGGCTTTTTTAGCAATTTTTACTTTATCTTCTCTATCTTTATCTTCGGTTAAACCAAAAAATACAGAAACAGTGCTAAAAGGATTCATAATTGTGAACAAACTAGAGAAACAAGCAATAAAAAAAGCTCCTAAAACACCCCAATCTAAAGTAAACATGAAACATACACAAATCTATCCATATATAAAAATTAGTTATCATTACACAGTTAAACACGTTATAGTTCATAAATATTTTTAAAGAAAAAAAATTAACACAAGAAAATGCCTCAAGAACCACTACATTTGGAGAGAATATTAGAAGAACTTGATAAAATAAACGGCTGGGAAGAACTCAACCAAGATTTTATAACGAAAAAATTTCACTTCCCAGATTTTAATGACGCGTTAAGCTTTGTAAATAAAATAGGTGTTATAGCAGAAGCACAAGGGCATCACCCTAAAATAATACTCACATATGGCGCGGTTAGATTTGAGATAACAACTCACGACGCAGGAGGGCTTACTCAAAAAGATTTTGACCTCGCGAAATTAATAGATGAAGTATTTGATGAAATAAGCACAGTATAAAACAACGAACCAGTGTGGTTTTTTCTATACTAAAGTACTATGTTTAGAAACATTTATATATGAGTTGTACTATGAAAAGTTTTATTAGTGTTAAAATATATAAAATAATTAAAAATACTAAAAGTTGTTAAGGTTATAAAATTAATATAACTTATAGAGGTTATAAATGCTTACTAAAAAAGAATATGCTGTTCTTGAATTAAGACACAAAAAAAAATTAACGCAAGTAGAATTAGCTAAACAATTAGGAATATCTCAAGCAGCAATATCAAAATTTGAGAGAACTGCCAAACAAAAAATAAAAGACGCACGCAAGGTAGTTGATGTAGCAAACAATCTAGGAATAAAAATCGAGGAGGAAGAATTATGAATTCAACTAAAAAAAGAAAATCAGAAGCACTTCTTTTAGCATTCACATTTATTTTAATAGCGGGAACGTTAATGATGTCTAACATAGACATGCCTACAGGCAGAGCAATTGACGGCTCACAAGAAATTAATACTTTGCAAATTGATGAAAAATACACAACATCAACACAAAAAAACATAGGAATATCTAATATCACTCGCGTCGCAATAAGCGGTTCTTATGTAGGTGAAGAAGGAGACACAGTGAAAATATACGCAAAAATGGCAGACGGCTCAACACCACTAATAGCTGAACTAATAATAGAGGCTGACGATTATTCTGTTTCACCATTTACAGCAAGAGTGACAGATGCACAATCTAATTCAAACGAAGAGACAGAAGATGAAGTTGTCGATGATGAGGGAGATGATGTTGTTGATGATGAGGATGAGG
>CAZCTY010000037.1:6028-8361 GCA_964501945.1 uncultured Methanosarcinales archaeon | reverse complement strand
GATATCTAGCATATTCTTCAAACCGCTTCAAAAGAGCAGAACCCATTTTTTTACATCTGGCATCAGGCAATAAACTGATATGAAAATGACCTGCGTTCTTTGGAAAGCTGAATTTGTGTTCTTGTGAAAAACCAAACATCATATTAAAAAAACTAATTATAGGATTCAACCAAAAAATAACATCTTTTTTATTATGAAAAATACTTCTAAAGAAATTAACAATGTTGTGAATAATAGCACTAACACGGACTTTTTTCTTATTATCATCTAAACAACCAAGCAAATACCCTAATACTTCTCCTTCGCGCTCTAAAACAAAAATACTATCAGGCTCTTTGTTAAAATAATATTGAATACGTCCTTTCCACAGTTTATTATTAGATAATACATCGCTCATAGAATTTCCAAAAAAACCAGTTTCAAAATGTATATACTCGATTACTTCTTTGTCAGATAATTTAAACTTTCTAACACGCATATTAATCTAGAAAAAATATTTTTTTATAAATAGTTCTACTAAAAAAGCGAAAAAAACAATCAAAAAAAATTATTTCTCGCGCCTGAGAAAATCTCCTCTATCAAGCAAATTTTTAATGACACGCCTACCTTTAATTTTACTACGCATACCAAGACCAATGTTTTCATCAAATTCATTTTGAACCAAAAAAACTTTACCAGACGTATTACTTTTCAAAACATTTTCAGGAAAAATATCTCTACCACACAAAAAAAACCACTCAGCTGTAGGATTGACAAATATTTTATTATCAGATTCTTTACTCAACAGCTCTAATAAAAAAAGACTGGGTCTGAAAAAAGAATCAACTTTACCCAAAGGCAAGCTCTTTGCAACAAACCTAGAATTATTCAAATTTAAACCATCTAAATATTCATTTTTCAAAAAAAAATCCTTACCAATTTTCTCAAAACCAAATGAAGGCTTAATAGTAAATAAAGCTACAAAATCCTCAAATGTTTTTGCAGGAATCATATTAACTCAGTATAAACATCAATTTCTTTAATTAGATATTTCATTTTTTGCTTAACCAACCTAGGATTAACTCGCTCAAGAACATCTTCAACTCGCTGAATTTCAAAATCAATCTCTTTTAAATTCTCATCAATAAAACCAATCTTGCCCTCCTCTTCCTTTAAGTTAAGCGTATAAGGATGATTTTTAATACGATTCTCTAATTCACCAAGCTCTTTTTTTATAGATAAAATGTTATTCCTTAACTCATCGAGAACGTCTTTGTTCAAAACATCTATCTCAGAATCTAACTTTTTTATTTTAGAATCTTTAATATCTAAAGACTTTTTATTTTTTTTGACATCATCAAGCACTTTCAAAATCTTAAAGTTCTTATCATCAATTAAAGCATCAACAGCGTTATCAGAATACTCACGCGCAATTTTATTTTTTTTAACCTTCCCAAATTTCTTCAAAGCAGAAGCTAGACCAGAAAATAAATTAATAACAGAATATTCATTTCGTTTAAGTTCCTCTTCTAAAGATTTTTTGCTGTTTTTTAAATTCAAACAATCATCGTGCTGAGGGGATTTTTTTAAACTAGTAATTTTAAACTCTACTTTTTTTCGCCTCTCCAGTTCCTTAGCACGCCTATCCATGAGCTTTTCTAATTCAACTTTAGAGTCTTCAACTTTTTTAACATTTTCATGATATTCAACTAACAACTTTTTTAATTTTTTAAATTGATCAAGAGAACTTTTTTCAATAGTCTCCCTCGCATCAATAATAACTTTATCTAATTCTTTAAGCTTGTTTGCAACTTTTCTAACATCGTTTTCAGCAAAGTCTTTTATTATAAAATAATTTTTATTAGTCTCTCGCGCTAACTCTTCAAGACCTAAAGAAGCAGATTCTAAAAAATTTTCAATCTCAGATATATCGTTTGGAAAATCTAATTCGTTGATGAAAGACCTTATTTTTTTAATATATGTAGATTTATTACCTTCAAACATACTCCTTGCTCTTTCAGGAATAACACTTTTATCTTTTATTTCGGCCTCGCTTAAATCATCTAAGAGCTCGTTAATCTTGGAAATTTTAGAATAAAGCTCTCTTTTGTACATACTAAGCTTTAAATTTAAATTTTTAGACTCGATCTTTTTTTTAATCCACTCATCAACATCATCTAGAGAAATTTCAACAACTTTTTTCTTTTTTTTAAATAAGCTAAATACCATATAAAAAGACCTCGTTTACAATGATGAATGCCTATGGCCTTTTAACTTTTTTCATAAAATAAACAAATAGAGCTATAAAAGCGTTTAATTATTTTATTTATTATATTGTTTTTATTTATTATATT
>CAZCTY010000037.1:0-5928 GCA_964501945.1 uncultured Methanosarcinales archaeon | reverse complement strand
AGCTATAAAAGCGTTTAATTATTTTATTTATTATATTGTTTTTATTTATTATATTACTATTAAAACTTATTATGGTTGTAATTTTTTATTTTTCTCTCTTAAAGGTCAAGGTTTAAATAAAAAAGCCAACTATTGTTTAAAAAATGCAAAAAAATGCGAATGAGATAAATAGGACGAGGAAGAGAGACAATAAGGCTAAAAAGCACTCTTTTCAAAAGATCGCGGAGAGGAGAATTTCTACGTTGTTTGAACAAGCACAAAAACTATATGTGCACTCGCCGAAGTATGCTGATAATTGTGTTAGGCTCGCGAGGAAGATATCTTTAAAACATAAAGTTTCTTTTACAAGAGAGCAAAAAATGAAATTTTGCAAAAAATGCGAATCATATCTTTTACCAGGAGAAAATTCAAGAATTAGAGCTTCTGATGGAAAAATGATTGTTTTTTGCAAAAACTGCAAGACTTTTTTTAGATATATGTATAAATGACGAGAGATTTTTGTTTTCTCGTCGACAAAATTTCTGTCAATATTTTCAATAAACTTTATAAAAGGCACAAGCTCATTTACCTGTCCGGCGCTTTGGGGGTTGCCGAAAAACGACAAAACACAAGTTTTTTACTAAACAGTGGTAAAAAATAGAAAAGTTTATAAAGTAAAAGACATACTAATAAAAATAAAACAAGGAGGTAATAATAATGGAAGATTTCGATATAGAAAATTTGGAAGATGAACGCCAATTAGAGAAAATAAGAGGCGAGACAACTAGAAAACCAAAAATGAATATCCTAAACCAAAAAAAACTAAGTAAATGGGAAATGGATGAACTATTTTTAGAAGAAGACCAATATGATGAAGAGTTTTAATAAGAGCACTTCATCATAATTTTAATTTCTCAAAACTATTTAATAAATTCATTTTCAAATAAAATTGTTTTTTGCTGGTTCGCTGTTGGTTTTTAAAAAGTATATAGGTTGTTTTCATTTTAAAATGGTTACAAAATCGAAAAGTTTAAATAGTTTTATCACTCTTCTAAAGTAAGAACAAGTGAAAAAAGAGATACAAACAAAAAATCCTAAAAAAAATAATAATTACAAGATAGCGTCATAATCAAACTCACCTCTTTTTCCCGGGAAGACCGTCGTACGCAAGTTCTTTGGTCTTCCTGGGTTTATTATCACAATAAAAAAGACTACTTTCTAGAACGTTTCATTTTACGACGCTTTTTAGATTTCTTAGCAAAAAGACGATGCAAAAGAAACCACGAAGAAAATAAGCCAATACAGAGAGCAAAACCAATAACCAAACCTAAAAAAAGACCATCATAAGATCTAAATAATAAAAACCAAGGAACACGCCTCTCAGAAGGAAAATAAATATCAAGATTACTAAACTCAGAAGCATACTCAGCAAAAATAATACTTAACTGAGGCCTAGAATCTTTAAGAGTAGACGCATAATTATAATAACTATAACCAAGAATAGGAAACTTACTGCCTTGCTTATTAATTTGCATCCTCGCAAAAGTTAACTGATCCTCAATTAAATCACTAGCCATGTCCCTACTAAGAGACATAGACAAAATAATGGCATTAGCATCAGCTTTGACTTTAGCAGCCCTAAAAATACAAAAAGCATAATCTTCCTGCTCTTTAATACCATGAACATCTTCTAACTCAGACCTATCAAAAATAGAACCAGTTAAAAAATCAATATAACTAAGACGCTCCTCAGCCTCAGAAATCTTAGAAATACAAGCACTTTTAAGATGAGCATCATCTAACTCTATACTCTCACCTTCATACTCAAAAAAAGAAGACCACGCAGACGCACTAAAAAAACGCTCAACAATATAACCAAGATTATCTAAATGATTTTCTTCATCAAATAATTGCTCAACCTCCATTAAACGCTCACGAACAATTATATACGTTTCCAAATCAGACATAGTCTCTAACTCAACGGACTCTAAAACAAAAAGAGCATCAACAAACTCCTCATACAAATTATCACTAATATCTTTTAAAGTCTCATTATCTAATATAGAGAACTCTAACGTCCTCAAAATAGTATTAGCACTAAAACAAAAACTGGCAGCACTATAAAAATCAGAAGACGCAGTAGCATTTAAACCGCGCTCAACAGAGTTATACGCCTCATCAAACTCAACTTCGTTTTCACGAATAACATCATCAGATAAATTACCCAAAATTAACTCACTCCTATTACACAAATTACCTGAAACACGCCTCATAATGTCTTGGTATTGCTCAGGAACATTTATCTCGTGAGAATAATCAGGATAAGTCTTACCTGTAAACTCAAACAAAATTTCTTCAAGAGTAGACACAGGAACAACATCAATACCATCAACAACTAACGAATCAGCATAAAAAATAGTGATATTAGAATCAACAGACACATCAGAAATATTAACCCCGGACTCGTTAATACCATCAAGAGTTTTATCAGATAAAACACTAAACTTAGGAACTAATATCTTATCAAAACCAGCATTTCTCGCGGCGACAGCTTTCTCACGCAACCCAGAAACAGGACCAACAATCCCGCCAGAATTAATAGTACCAGTAACAACCACAGAATCATCAAGAACCTCATTATTTAAAACACTAATCGTAAGAGCGCTAATAGCAGCACCAGCACTAGGCCCACCGACATGAGTAGAACCAATATCAATAGAATAAAAAAAATCCAAAACAGAACAATCAAGCTCTAAAAAATTACAAGCAATATCTTTAGCAAAACGAACAGAAACTTGAGTATCTTCACGAGTGAAAGGAAACGAATCAATAAAAACCTTACCAGAACCAGGCTTAACCTTCAGAGAAATATCTGCAACGCCGCCAATTTTCTCACCGTCAAAAGATTCTCCTACCGTAACAAGAGAAATTTCACCACTTGCACCAAAAACAAAAGGTGCAAAAATGACAAAAAACAAAAACACCAATAAACTAAATTTTCCAATACCCATAAAAATCACCTAAAACTTTTGTCTATTACGCCCACGAGATTCAACAATCTCTAAACGCTTTAAAATTTCTGATTTGTTAACAGGATTATAATTTTTTAAAAACAAATCCCAAACATTCTCCTCAACAGAAAAATGCTTACTAGAAACAGCCTCTTTAAACAAATGAAGATCAACCGCTTTATCCTCCAATTTACTAGATATAAGAGATAAACCAAAATCAATCAACTTCAAATCATTTGAAGAAGATAAAATCATATTACTAGTAGTCAAATCACCATGAACAATATCTAAATCATGAAGCTGACCAACAACAGAACCAATAGAAGCAGACAAAGAAACATCTCTGCTGAGAACATCTTTAACTAAATTTCCTTCAATAAAATTCATTTTAATTTCATAAAAATTATCACAACTAATAAAACCAGGACCAATACCGCCCACTTTTTGAAGAATCTTAGCCTCAGAACGAGTCCTCTTTTTACGAAGAGAAATATCTAATTCGTCCACCCTATAACTTTTAGGAACTCTAACTTTTTTCAAAACATTATTTTCTTCAAGAAATAAATCTGCCTCAGCACCCTTACCAATTAATTTAGCCATGAAAAAAAGAGAAATAAAAACTACTTAATAATATTTTTGAAAAAACACAAAGAAAAAGAAAAAAACCAAAAAGACGCCGCTTTTAAAAAAAACACACAAAAAAACAAAGAAAACTAAAAAAAACACCATAAAACACTCCTACAAAAAATTTATAACTAAAAAACAATTCCTAAAACAAATAAAGACAAAACTAGATAAAAATAACAACTAGAAAAGGGTGGAAAAAATGGCAAACAAAAAAGGAATACCTCTAGCTGCAATGGAGAGACTTTTAAAAAATGCAGGCGCTGCAAGAGTATCGGAATCAGCAAAAGAAGCACTAAAAGAAGCACTAGAAGATTATGCTTTAAAACTCGGCGAAGGAGCATCAAAATACGCAGTACACGCAGGACGAAAAACAGTTAAAGCAGAAGATATAAAATTAGCAACTAAATTATAAAAAAGGGGAGGCGAAAAAAAATGGCAACAGCATGGATAATATTAGGAATCGTAGTACTATTACTAATTATAGTGATAAGCATCTACAACGGATTAGTAAGATTAAAAAATCAAGTAAAAAATGCATGGGCGCAAATAGACGTGCAATTAAAGAGAAGAAATGATTTAATACCAAATCTAATAGAGACAGTAAAAGGATACGCAAAACATGAAAGAGAAGTATTTGAAAATGTAACAAAAGCAAGAACAAATGTGATGAACGCAGATAACATAGACAAAAAAGCAGAAGCATCAAACCAACTATCAAACACACTAAAATCCTTATTCGCAGTAGCAGAAAACTACCCAGATTTAAAAGCAAACGAAAACTTCTTACAACTACAAGAAGAACTAACAGGAACAGAAAATAAAATAGCATACTCAAGACAACACTACAATGACATGGTTATGAGATTTAACACAAAAATAGAAATATTCCCAAACAACATGTTTGCAGGAATGCTAAACTTCAAACAAGAAGAACTGTTTAAAACAGATGATGAAGAAAAGAAAAACGTAAAAGTAAAATTTTAACAATAACCAAAAAAAGGTGGGATTAATGCAGAAAAAACTAGTGATGTTTGATGAAATAAGAAAAAGCAATATGAAATCACTCATGCTTTTCTTTTTATTTCTAATAATAATTGTAGGACTAGGAGCAATTATAGGGCTAATATGGGATGATCTATACTTCGGATTAATACTTGCAGGAATATTCGGACTAGTATACGCACTAATAGCATATTACTCAGGCAGACAAATGCTAATGACCTTTGCAAACGCCAAAGAAGTAACAAAAAAAGAAGAACCACACTTATACCACACAATAGAAGGACTAGCTCTTGCAGCAGGAATACCAACACCTAAAGCCTACATAATAGAAGACCCAGCACCGAATGCGTTCGCAACAGGAAGAAACCCACAAAACTCAGCGATAGCAGTAACACGAGGACTACTAAACAAACTAAACAGACAAGAACTAGAAGGAGTAATAGCACACGAAATGGCACACATCAAAAACTACGATATAAGATACATGATGATAGCATCAGTAATGGTCGGAATAATAATGCTACTAAGCCACTTTTTACTCAGAACATTCCTATGGGGATCAATGAGCAACAACAGAGGAGGAGATGGACGCGCAAAAGCAATATTCATACTAATAGGACTCGCACTCGCAATACTCTCACCACTTATAGGGAAACTAATACAATTATCAGTTAGCAGAAAAAGAGAATACGCAGCAGACGCAACAGGAGCAACACTTACAAGATACCCGGAAGGCTTAGCAAGCGCACTAGAAAAAATAACAAAAGATGCAACAGAACTAAAAAGCCAAAATGATGCAATGGCACATTTATACATAAACAACCCAAAGAAGAAAAAAAAGAGCTTTATGGCAAGACTGATGAGCACACACCCACCAACAGAAGAGAGAATAAAAAGACTGAGAGCAATGTAATAATCGTAGAAACATTTATATATATAATAAACAAAAACAAAAAATATAACAAAATTTTTAATATTTAAGGGAGAGGTGAAAAAAACAAAATGGCAACACAAGGATTAGAAGTCGTAATACTAGCAATAATACTAGGAACACTGTTTGCAATAGTTTACAGTCTGAGAGTATTAGTACTAATGGAGAGAAGAATCGCGAGAATAGACACTCACATAGAATCATTAGTAACGCAAGTATTAGTAGAAGAACACAAAATAGAAGAAGAAGAGAGAAAAATACAAGAAATGCTAGAGGAAATAAAAGGACTAAAAACAACAACAGCAAAACTCGCAGAAAAACCAAAGAAAACACCAAAGAAAACAGCGAAGAAAAAAGCAACAAAGAAAAAGAAAAAAT
>CAZCTY010000036.1:0-8554 GCA_964501945.1 uncultured Methanosarcinales archaeon | reverse complement strand
AAGAATTTTTCTATCTCTTCCTCATACATCATTGTTTGCTTTATGTTCCATGTTTGTGGGAAGCACTTGTAATAATTCGCCCATGCGTATCTCTCATCTAAAAATATTATCGCGCCTTTATCTCTCTCGCTTCTAATGCATCTTCCTGCGCTTTGTAGTGTTTTATTAAATGCTGGGAATAAGTATCCGTAATCCCATCCTTTTCCAAATTTTTTATCATAGTAATTTATTAGTGCTTTTGTCTCAAGGTTTGGTCGTTGCAGTGGCAAGCCTACAATTATTACGCCTTTAAGATAATCTCCTGGCAGGTCTATTCCTTCTCCGAAGCTGCCTGTTATAACGCCGAGTAGTGCTGCTCCGTCTTCTTTGTATTTTTTAAACCTGTCAAGCAAGTCTTCTTTTTCATTTTTTGTCATCCCAGGGTGTTCTATGAAGATTGTTTTTTCGCATTTTTTCATATATGCGTAAACAGAATCTCGCAGTTTGTAGCTTGGGAAGAAAATCGCGCTATTTCCAGGTATTTTATTAATCATTTTTGTAATTATCTCACCCATTTCTCTGTATTGTTCTTCGCTTCTAGTTGAGTACTTCGTTGAGGTTTTTGGTACGATCATTGTTGTTTTGTGTTCTTCTGGGAATGGGTTTTTTAGTACTAATTCTTCGGTTCTATTTTTTTCAAATCCTAAAATGTCTAGGTACATATTCGTCGGGGTTAGTGTTCCTGACATGAGTATTGTTGAGTGCGCGTTTGGGAGTACTTGCTTTGCGATTAGTGAGGGGTCTAGGCATTTATAATTTAGTATTAGTATATCTTCTTTGAATCCTTTTGTTTTTGAAAATATTCTTGTAAATCCTTCGTTTTCATTTTGCCACTCAATTAGGAAGCTTGCTATCGCGCCTAGGTATGATTGTTTTTTTTCTTTTCGTATCTCATCCGCGCTCTCTTCTAATTCTTCTATTAAGTCTTCATAATCATATATTTCGCCTATTTTTTGTGTGAAGTCTTCTTTTTCTATGTGAACTTCCTCACCTCTCCTTTTGTATTCTTCAAGTATTGTATTGATTTGTTTTAGTGTATTTGCAAGTGTTCTCGCTCCTAAATCTTGCGCTTCTGTTACTGCTCGTTTTATGCTTATATTTGTTAATTTGTTGCTTGCAAGGTCTGTTATTCTTCTAGGTAAGTTGTGTGCTTCATCTACTATTATTATGGCATCTTCAAGTTCTTTATTTGTTTTTCTCAAAAAAGAATCTCTTATTGTTGGGTGGAATAAATAGTAATAATCTGTAACTATTATTTTTGCTTTTTTGCTTGCATTCATTGAAATCTCATAGGGGCATAATCCGTATTTTTTGCAGATGCTCATTGTTTTTTGTGTTGAGCAGGGGCTCTTGCTTTTCAGTTCTGCTATCGCTGTTTTGCTCTCAAACGATTCTTCTTCTCCTTTTTTTAGTTTCGTGTAGAAATCGCATTTATTATCTTCTCTTAGTAGTTTGCAAAATTCTCTAAAATCTTTCGAGCTCATATTTGTTATTCCATCTTGCAAACATAAATGTTTTTTTCCGACTATGTCTACGCATAAAAAGTCGGTTTTGTATTTTTCATTTATTCGCTCAACTGTCTCTAATGCGATTAGGTGTTGTGTGTGCATTGATGTTAAAAAGAAAACTGTTTTTCCACTGTTAGCTGCAGCTTCAAGTGCTGGGCTGATGCTTGCTGCTGTTTTTCCAAGTCCTGTTGGCGCGTGCGCGATTAGGTTTTGTCCTGTTTTAGCTGCGTTTTTGATTGCTTTTATTAAAACTTCTTGCATTCCTCTTATGTTTTCGTATGGGAAAAAACTTTCTTCTTTGCTCATTTTTTTTAGTATTTGCTTTTCATATTTAAGATTACCTTGAATTTTTGTTTTGTGTTATCTTTTTAAATCCGTGCTTCGTAGTTGTCTAGTGTAATCTCTTTTTTTCTTAAAAAAAACAATAATGCTTTTAAAAACTAGTTGTTTCTCTTTTATTTATGCGTAAAAGAATAATGGTTGTTAAAAAAGATCGTTGTAATCCTGTTGGTTGTGGGGGTTATCTTTGTATGAGGGTTAGTCCTAGTAATCGCGCGGGTAAAGAGGCTATTGTTAAAGATTCTGATGGTAAGGTTAAAGTTAATGAATCTGTGATTTCTGATGCTGATAGGATTTCTGCGAATAAGTGTCCTTTTCAAGCGCTTAGTATGATTAATTTACCTGATGAGCTCAATCAAGAGCCTGTTCATCGTTATCCTCCTAATGGTTTCGCGTTATATAAATTGCCTATTCCTATTTTTGGTAAAGTCGTTGGGATAATTGGTAGGAATGGTATTGGTAAGAGTACTGCTATGAATATCTTGGCAGGTATTTTAAAACCTAATCTTGGTGTTTTTGGCACTGAGGCGTCTTATGAGGATTTAATTGAGCGTTTTAAGGGTACTGAGGCGCAGGTTTTTTTTGAAAAGCTTCAATCAGGTGAGGTTAAAGTTGCGTATAAGCCTCAGCAAGTTGATTTAATTCCAAGGCAATTTAATGGTACTGTTAAAGAGTTATTGGAAAAGGTTAATGAGACGGGGAGGCTTGATGAGGTGGCTGAGGTTCTTGAGTTAAATAATTTGCTTGATAGTGATGTTTCTCATGTTTCTGGTGGTGAGCTTCAAAGGGTTGCTATTGCGGCTACTGTTTTAAAAAAGGCTAATTTGTATTTATTTGATGAGCCTACATCTTATTTGGATATTAAGCAAAGAATTAAAATTAGTAAGTTCATAAAGAGTTTGGCGTCTGAGGATACTGCTGTGATGGTTATTGAGCATGATATTATAATTCTTGATTATTTGGCTGATTTAGTTCATTTAATGTATGGTGCGGAAGGTGAGTATGGTATTACTAGTTTAGCTAAGTCTACTAAAGCTGGTATTAACATTTATTTGGAGGGTTTTATTAGGGATGAGAATATGCGTTTTCGTGATCATAAAATAATGTTTGATAGAAGCCCTGAAGATAAGGTTTCCTCTCTTGAGCATTTAACTTCTTGGCGTGATATTGATTATGGGCTTGGTCGTTTTAATCTTAGTGTTAAAGAAGGCGAGATTATGAGGCGTGATGTTATTGGCGTTCTTGGTGAGAATGGTATTGGTAAGACTACTTTTGCTAGGTTGATTACTGGCGAGATTAAATTAGATGAGCAGGTCATTGAGGAATTAAAGATTTCATATAAGCCTCAGTACTTGGAGAAGAGTGATGAGTTGGTAATGGTTTATTTGCAAGAGGCTTTAAAATTTGATGCTCAGCTTATATCTCCTCTGCAAATTAAGCCTTTGCTTCAAAAAAAGCTTAATGAATTGTCTGGTGGTGAGCTTCAAAGGGTTGCTATTGCGCGGTGTCTTAGTGAGAAAGCTGATCTTTATGTTTTAGATGAGCCTTCTGCTTATTTGGATGTTGAGCAAAGGCTTAGTATGTCTAGGATTTTAGGTGATTTAATGTATAATTCTGGTAGGGCTGCTTTAATTATTGATCATGACTTATTATTTTTGGATTATTTGTCTAAAAAGCTTTTAATTTTTGAAGGTGAGCCTGCGATTCGAGGTTCTACTCTTGGGCCTCTTCCTATGCAGCAGGGTATGAATCATTTTTTAAAAGAGCTTGATATTTCTTTTCGTCGTGATGAGGAGTCTGGTAGGCCTAGGATTAATAAGCCTGGTAGTCAAAAGGATAGAGCGCAAAAAGAAAAGGGATCTTTGTATTATATTCAATGAATCATAGATTAATTAATATTTTTGTAAGTGTTTTTGTCGTATTCATATTAGTTTTAGGTATTCCTTCATTTATTTCCATATCATCTTTCATTTACTTTTCTCAAGCGCAAAATACTCACGCGGAGTATTATTTAGATGATGCTGATGAGTTGTATCTTAATGTTTTTGAGTTCTTGGTTTATCAAAGAGATTTATCTTCTAAGTTCACTGCTGATGAGACGAGTCATATGCATGATGTTAGGCTCTTGTTTAATTTTTTCAGGGTTTTTTCTGTATTATTTTTTATTTCTCTTTTAGCTTACTTTTTTTATTTAAAGAAAATTGTTTCAAACAATGTTTTATTAACTCGTTTTTTTAGAAGTTTATTTGTTGGTTGCGTTATAAGTTTTGTTCTTGTTTTATTTATTCTATTAGTATCTTTTTTTGATTTTGTCTCATCCTTCGATATTTTTCACAGGGTGTTTTTTCCTCAGGGTAATTGGCTTTTTCCTGCGGATAGCTTATTGATAACTCTATTTCCTCAATCTTTCTTTTTTTCTATTGCTAAAAAAATACTGTTCTCATCTTTAATTATATCATCTATTCTTGGTGTTATATCGTATTATTTTTATTCTTTTTTTAAGAGGTCTTGATTACTTAGCTACTATCAATGTGCTTGTAAGTCTCACTTCATCTCGTATTCTAACTTTTTCCAAGACAAATTTGCTAACACCTTCAGGCTCGTCTGCTTTTACTTTCAAGATTAAATCCCATTCTCCAAATAATATGTGCGCTTCAACCACTTCTTCAAGGTCTCTGAATTCTTCTACAACATCTTCCACACCTGAATCATCAAGCGCTACTAAAACATATGCATGCATAAAAAACCACCCCGTATTAATTGTTAAACTTTTTTGAATTATAAATTTTGTTAATTATCATATTTTTTTTAAAAGAAAAATTTTTAAACAGTTCATTTTCTTTGTTTTTTTATGGAAACGTGTATAGTAAAATATGGTGGTTCTTTTGTTATATCAGGTGATGAATATAACGTGGATGCTTTTGATGAACTTGTGAGATTGGCTAATGAATTTACTGATAAGCAATTCGTATTTGTTATTGGTGGGGGAAAGCTTTGTCGTAACATAAATTCTGTTGCTTTGCCTTTTTTAAAAAAAGCTCTTGGGGAAAATTCTAAGTCTTTAGGTGTTGCACTTGATGAGATTGGTATTGCTGTCACCAAAATTAATGGGCGCAAGGTTAAGTCTTATTTGGAAGAAAAACTTGGTGCGCATCGGGTCTTTGAGGATATCATTGATTATCCTGAGGTCGCTGTTAAAACGGATAAGCAAGTAATTATTGCAACTGGTTACAAGCCAGGGGTTTCTACTGATTATGATATGATGTTATTGGCAAAAGCATATGATGCAAACAAAGTGTTTAAAATATCTGATTTTCCTGTTGTGCTTAATGTGAGTCCTTTAGATTTTGATAAATCAAAAATCTCCGAGTATGAGGCTTTGCCTATTGCGACGTGGGATGATATTTTAAATCTTGTAGGTGAAGTCTTTATCCCAGGTGGTAATTATCCTTTAGATCCTCCAAGCGCGGTTCTTGGCAGAAAGCTTGCAGAAGATAACTCTAGTTTCGCTTTGTTTATTGGGCAAAAGTCTCAATTAAGGGCTATGCTGCGTGATGAAGATTTTGTGGGGACTATTATTAAAAACAATTAATTTTTTTTGCTCTAGTTAAATTTTTATAGTTTTGTTTTTTATTTGTTTTTTAATGGTTAAAAAAGTTAAGGTTGCTGTAATTTCTGGTGGTGAGCGTGGTCTTGGTTTTGCTCTATCGCTTATATTAATAAATGAGGGGTTTAAAGTTTTCTCATTAGATGTTAATCGTGGGCATCGCGTTGTTGGTAAAACTTTTTTGAAGGCTGACATTTCCTCTGAGGGTGATGTTAGGCGCACTATGAAAAAAATTGGTTCTATTGATTTGCTTATTAATAACGCGGGAATTATGCGTAGGGGTGATATTTTTTCATCCTCTGTCAAAGATTTTGATGATTTGTTTTCGGTAAATGTTAAGGGTTCGTGGCTTTTTTTAAAGCACTCTTTATCCTACTTAAATAAAGGGGCTGTCGTTGTAATGGTTTCATCTAGGCATTCATCTCTTCCTATAAATCCTGGTCTTTATGGTTTATCTAAGAAAAATGTTGAATTACTCGCTGAGTTATTAAAAAAAGAGTCTCTTATTAAAAAAAAGAATGTTTTTGTTAAAACTGCTGTTTTAGGTCCTTTTAGGTCTGAGTTATCTAAACAGGGTTATTCTTTAAGAGAATATAATAATCGTTCTGATGTTCTCTCAAAAGAGGTTGTTGCTGAGAAGGTTTTCAAATTAATTTGTAGTAATAAAAAAAAATTATCTTATGGTAAAAAATATTATTTTAGTTAATTAGTTATTTAGCAAGTATCTTAATGTCTCTGCGAATACTATTTTTGTCTCATCTATTACGCCTGTTTGTTCATCTTTGTTTTTTGCTTTATGTATTCTCTCATCGTATTTGTATATTGTATTCACTATTATTTTTGCTTGGTTTATGGCTTTTATTATCTCGGGGTTTGTTTTCATATTTATTTCACCTCTATAATTTTTTTATGGGGGGTGCCTCCGCTAAATTCGCGGAGGCTTGTGTGGGGTGTTAAAATTGTGTTTTTAGTGGGTATTCTTCTTTTCCTGTGAGGAATTCTTCTCTCTTCAAATCTTCCATTATGAAAAATTCTTTTTTTTGTAGTGGTTCGTACTCTTCTAGGCTTTTCATAAAATCGTCCATTTCATTCATGTTTTTAAACACGGTTTCTATTAAAAAGTCATATCCGTTATTTATTCTATATATTGTATTTACGCGTGGGTGTTTTACGAGGAATTTTTGTAGGTCTTCTTTGTTTTCTCTATTTGCACCGATTAGTATTTGGTTTCGTATCTCATAACCTAACTTTCTAAAATCTATTATCGCGGTGCTTTTTCTAATCAGGTTCTTTGTCTCATAATCTTTTAATTTGTCAAATATGGTGCTCACCGGTATTTTGGTAAGTCTGCTTAGCTTTGTTAAGCTAATTCTTGCATTGTTTCTAAAATGGCTTAGCAAAATCATTTCTTTTTCTTTTAGCACTTTTTTTCAACCTCCAAGTTGTTTTTTTTTGTGCTCACCTGATTTTTTGTTTTTCACCATCTTATTATTTCTCTGAAACATATAAAAATTATTTCTGAAACTATTTCGTATGTTTCAGGTATTTTCTGAAACAAACGCTTTTTTTGATGAAAATTTGAGAAAGAGTATACTAATTAGTATATTTTTTAGTTTTTGTTTCAATTTTTTCTGAAACAAATCGTTTTTAGAATTATTTTCTTTTTAGTTTATTTTTCTAAAAAATGCAAGAAAAGCCGTGTGTGAAAAATCTTTTGTGACAGGCCTTGATGTTTTTTCTGATATTGACCATTCTCTTTCTATAACTTCTATTATTTCTTCTCTAAAAAATTCTTTTGGTTTATTTACTATTGCATCTCTTATTTGGTTTATGTGAGGTGAGTATATTACAAGGCATCCTCCTAGTTTTAATACCTTATTCGCTGTCATCCAAGCCCTGTGTGGTTCAGGTACATCTAATGTGAATACATCATATTCTCGTTCTTTAAATAATTCTTCGTTGTATATGTCTCTCTTCTCCGCGTGTATATTTGTCAATTCTAATTTTTTTATGTTCTCTTTAACCACGTCTAAATTTTTTTCATTTATATCAAAAGTATCTACTCTCTCAACGATTTTTGCAAGGTAACAGCTAAGACCTCCGCTTCCAGATCCTGCATCTATTACAATTGTGTCTTTTGTCATCCCTGTTTTTGTTATTATAGGGCCTATGTCTTTTTTTACAATTGCTTGTGCTCCTCGTTTAATTTTTGAATAATAATCATTAAAGCTAGGCTCGAAAAGGCTTACTTTGTGTTTGCCTACAGTTATAATTCCTTCTTGTAGCATATCTTCTTTTGTTATTATCCCGGCGCTGAAGTTAAAATTTGCATTTTTTGGTATTAAATATTTTTCAAAAGAATCCTTTCTAATTTTTCCTTTATGATCTTTAAATTCATACGGTAATTTATACAATACTTTCTTATTCATTTTTTTTGGTAAAATAGTAACTTTTATAAAATTTTATAAATAAACTCTGTTTCCAATGTTTTCATCGGGCCGGTAGCCTAGCCTGGATAGGGCGACAGCCTTCTATTCCAAATCGAAGATTTGTAATCCTTCACATCTTCGATTGCGAAGTAAGCTGTAGATCGGGGGTTCGAATCCCTCCCGGCTCATATTGATGAGATGGGAGGCTCCGAAACGTTTGTTGAGATTGTCTTCTGGCTCATGATATTTTGATAAGTCTAAGTTTAAAACGTTTGCCCGATTGAGTTTTATGATTTTATTAAAAAGTTCTAAAAATAAGTAGATTAAATGACTTTGTCTCTTGGATTATGTCTACTTTTTTTAAAAATTTAGAATATTTGAAATAAAGTTTTTGTTGATTTTAATGCTTAAAACGCATTGATTTCTATATTTAGAATGCTTAATAATTTAGTTTTCTTCAAGTTAAGTATAATTTTTTCTAGAACTTTTGAAGAGATTTATCTACTTGCATTTATTAAAACACAACAATGTTGAAATAAAAAACCCTTACAAAAGTAGACTTAATAGATGTTAAATACAATCGGAAAAGAGAGCTAAAGAACGGAAGGGGGACATTTCGTAAGATATTTAAA
>CAZCTY010000035.1:0-8761 GCA_964501945.1 uncultured Methanosarcinales archaeon | reverse complement strand
AATCCTTAGGATTACCACTACGAGTAGGATTTCCTTGCTCGTCAACATACTTAACTTCTTGCCTGTCCGTACAATAACTAGGAGGGGTCGGATTTAAAATAGCTCCTGTATTAAAATCTTTTACGCTGCAAATACCAGGATTAGGCTCCTCAATAGTCCCAAAAAAATGACGCAACTCATTCGTATACCAACTAGGCAAACTACCATTCACAAAAAAAAGACTAGACCTCATAACCCTATGATTACTAACAGAAGAACCCTCAGAAACAAAACGCAAACGAGAACTCTCAATACCACCAGCCCTAGTTCTACCAACATACATAACATTAGCCTCTTTATTAACAGTCACCCTACTATGACTCCAACTAATAAGATAATCAGAATCAGCCAACTCATCAGCTCTTTTTTCCACATACTTAATCCTATAAGGATTAATATCCAAACTATCCTCTAAAACGCCTCTCACATCTTCTTTAAAAATCTCCCAATTAGCCAACTCCTCCTCATTCCAAACACTACCAGGAGGATACAAACCATCATCAGGATAAACCCTATTACCATCCGAATCAAGAACACCAACATTCCAATTCCTTGGGAAAGCATCATTACCCAAATTATAAACAACCACCTGCTCCTGAGAAGCATCAGGCAAAACCAAAGTAGGATATTTATCAGAATTATCCAAATCTAGAGGATTGACAGGGAAAGGACGAGCAAACTGACCCCACTCATCAACAAAATAACCATGCGTATCCACATCAAAAAGATTCTCAACAGTCTCCAAATGACTATCAAAAACACCTTCATGACGGAACAAAACAGGAATATTACTAGAATTAAAACGAACATTCTCCAACTCAGTAGGACCATAACCACTAACCAAATAAGTCACAGGAACACCATCCCTCTCCGCACCATGCCAAAACATGCTAGGCGCAGGATGATTATCATAACTAACCAACAAACGATTAACCTCACTCATAACCGGAACACCATCAACCACACTAGCCTCCTCACCACCACCAAGCAAGAAAGCATAATTACCCTCAGGAAGAACACCCTCAATAACGCCTTTGTCATTCGCAACCATCAAAGTATCCCCACCACTTTCTAAATGCCTAGCATGAATACTAGCATAAGGATTAGGATCCTTATTAAAAAAACCACGAGCCTCAACCCTAAAACCATGCCTATCACGAACATCCACCACGCCCTCCAAAACATTCTCAGTACCATAAACATCAAAAGCCCTAACCGTATAAGGAACACTACCCACACCCTCAAAAAAATGACTCACAGACTTACTAACTTCTTCACCACTCACACCCCAACCATAAACAACACCATCAACATCCAAAACCAAACTATCCAAACCATTAACACTACTAGCATCAATACCAAAATCACCACTAAACCAATCAACACGCACAGGATCAGAAACACTCAAAACAGGAGGAACCCTTTCAAGAACAACATCACCCAAATCCACCAAGTCCTCCAAAGACTTATCAAAAGAAGACTCTTCAAAACCAACCCCCGAAAAAACATAACTAACACCCTCACCCCTCAAACGCTTAGGAACACTATTAGAAAACTCAAAATCACCACCTACAACTTTCTCCTTAACAAAACCATCAAAAGACTTAACCAAAAGACCACTCACATCCCTGCCATCAACATCAACCAAACGACCTCTACTCACCACGTCAAACAACTTATCCTCCAAAGTCACTTCTTTATTAACATCCCTACCAAAAGGAACACCAGACCTAAAATCCTCATAATTCAATCCGCCATCAACAACCAAAGAAACAGGACTCACACCACCAGAACCGCCTTTACTAACAACGTCAATGCTAAAATCACCACGCCCACCTATGCTAGTAAGCTTCGCAGTCTCATTAAAATCATCACCACGAACATTCACCAAATAAACACCCGAACTAGGAAAAGGACCTATTGTAATCTTATTACTACCCTCTCCAAAATCAAAATCGCCACTACCAACCACTTGACCAAGCACATTATAAGCAGCCACCTTCTTATTACCACCCACACTAGTAACCACCAAATTAGAAACATCACCTGTAGGATTAGGATAAGGACTATCCATACCAATACCCGCGTCATACTCTAAATTAAAATCTCCAGAAACACCTGTACGGCCACTAACTAAAGTATCACCCAAAACCTCATCAACCAAATGAACTTCTTTACCCTCAACACCTTCACCAGCAATGTTATTAACATTACCACTAACCCTACTTTGAGCATCAGCGCTGCCTGCATAGGACAAACCCATAGCTCCTACAAAACCTAATGTTTTAAGCCACTTAGGAATTTTCATAATAACATAACTAAAATAAACACCTATAAAAAACTTACGATTGTGACACTACTAAAAAGTAAAGAAAAAAAATAAGAGGTTACTGAATACTTTCGCCGCGCACATAAATAATATGATACGTGGAGTCACGGAAGGATACACTTATAAATTAAAAATATGCAGTGGTCACTTCCCCATGAACGTATCCTTAAAAGGAGATGTTTTAGAAATAAAAAACTTCATAGGTGAAAGTGTTCCGAGAAAACTCAAGATTAAAGAAGGTTCTGAAGAGAAAACACGGTAAATCATAAAAAAGCTAAAAACGAGGAGGAAAACTAAAGTAGTAACTACTATCTTCGTAACAATACCTCTTTTAAAGACGCTCATCGAATAAGAACTATCTTAAACCTTATTTAAATAGTTTATCATTTTAACAAACAAAAGAAAGAAAGGGCGCGGAGGGTTTTTTCTTGTTATTTAATCTTGTTTAGGAAACATCAAATTAGCACCCCTATAATGAATCTCCGGATAATCCGATCCAAGCGTGCCAATATCCCACTCATCATTATTCACAACATACCTAATCTTGCTCGTGTTACCATCCCAAACCGGCCTGGTGAACTGACCATTGATTTGTTGCTGAATAAAACTCCCGTAACCAGCACTCGCCATCCAAGCCATAAAATCCTTAGGATTACCACTACGAGTAGGATTTCCTTGCTCGTCAACATACTTAACTTCTTGCCTGTCCGTACAATAACTAGGAGGGGTCGGATTTAAAATAGCTCCTGTATTAAAATCTTTTACGCTGCAAATACCAGGATTAGGCTCCTCAATAGTCCCAAAAAAATGACGCAACTCATTCGTATACCAACTAGGCAAACTACCATTCACAAAAAAAAGACTAGACCTCATAACCCTATGATTACTAACAGAAGAACCCTCAGAAACAAAACGCAAACGAGAACTCTCAATACCACCAGCCCTAGTTCTACCAACATACATAACATTAGCCTCTTTATTAACAGTCACCCTACTATGACTCCAACTAATAAGATAATCAGAATCAGCCAACTCATCAGCTCTTTTTTCCACATACTTAATCCTATAAGGATTAATATCCAAACTATCCTCTAAAACGCCTCTCACATCTTCTTTAAAAATCTCCCAATTAGCCAACTCCTCCTCATTCCAAACACTACCAGGAGGATACAAACCATCATCAGGATAAACCCTATTACCATCCGAATCAAGAACACCAACATTCCAATTCCTTGGGAAAGCATCATTACCCAAATTATAAACAACCACCTGCTCCTGAGAAGCATCAGGCAAAACCAAAGTAGGATATTTATCAGAATTATCCAAATCTAGAGGATTGACAGGGAAAGGACGAGCAAACTGACCCCACTCATCAACAAAATAACCATGCGTATCCACATCAAAAAGATTCTCAACAGTCTCCAAATGACTATCAAAAACACCTTCATGACGGAACAAAACAGGAATATTACTAGAATTAAAACGAACATTCTCCAACTCAGTAGGACCATAACCACTAACCAAATAAGTCACAGGAACACCATCCCTCTCCGCACCATGCCAAAACATGCTAGGCGCAGGATGATTATCATAACTAACCAACAAACGATTAACCTCACTCATAACCGGAACACCATCAACCACACTAGCCTCCTCACCACCACCAAGCAAGAAAGCATAATTACCCTCAGGAAGAACACCCTCAATAACGCCTTTGTCATTCGCAACCATCAAAGTATCCCCACCACTTTCTAAATGCCTAGCATGAATACTAGCATAAGGATTAGGATCCTTATTAAAAAAACCACGAGCCTCAACCCTAAAACCATGCCTATCACGAACATCCACCACGCCCTCCAAAACATTCTCAGTACCATAAACATCAAAAGCCCTAACCGTATAAGGAACACTACCCACACCCTCAAAAAAATGACTCACAGACTTACTAACTTCTTCACCACTCACACCCCAACCATAAACAACACCATCAACATCCAAAACCAAACTATCCAAACCATTAACACTACTAGCATCAATACCAAAATCACCACTAAACCAATCAACACGCACAGGATCAGAAACACTCAAAACAGGAGGAACCCTTTCAAGAACAACATCACCCAAATCCACCAAGTCCTCCAAAGACTTATCAAAAGAAGACTCTTCAAAACCAACCCCCGAAAAAACATAACTAACACCCTCACCCCTCAAACGCTTAGGAACACTATTAGAAAACTCAAAATCACCACCTACAACTTTCTCCTTAACAAAACCATCAAAAGACTTAACCAAAAGACCACTCACATCCCTGCCATCAACATCAACCAAACGACCTCTACTCACCACGTCAAACAACTTATCCTCCAAAGTCACTTCTTTATTAACATCCCTACCAAAAGGAACACCAGACCTAAAATCCTCATAATTCAATCCGCCATCAACAACCAAAGAAACAGGACTCACACCACCAGAACCGCCTTTACTAACAACGTCAATGCTAAAATCACCACGCCCACCTATGCTAGTAAGCTTCGCAGTCTCATTAAAATCATCACCACGAACATTCACCAAATAAACACCCGAACTAGGAAAAGGACCTATTGTAATCTTATTACTACCCTCTCCAAAATCAAAATCGCCACTACCAACCACTTGACCAAGCACATTATAAGCAGCCACCTTCTTATTACCACCCACACTAGTAACCACCAAATTAGAAACATCACCTGTAGGATTAGGATAAGGACTATCCATACCAATACCCGCGTCATACTCTAAATTAAAATCTCCAGAAACACCTGTACGGCCACTAACTAAAGTATCACCCAAAACCTCATCAACCAAATGAACTTCTTTACCCTCAACACCTTCACCAGCAATGTTATTAACATTACCACTAACCCTACTTTGAGCATCAGCGCTGCCTGCATAGGACAAACCCATAGCTCCTACAAAACCTAATGTTTTAAGCCACTTAGGAATTTTCATAATAACATAACTAAAATAAACACCTATAAAAAACTTACGATTGTGACACTACTAAAAAGTAAAGAAAAAAAATAAGAGGTTACTGAATACTTTCGCCGCGCACATAAATAATATGATACGTGGAGTCACGGAAGGATACACTTATAAATTAAAAATATGCAGTGGTCACTTCCCCATGAACGTATCCTTAAAAGGAGATGTTTTAGAAATAAAAAACTTCATAGGTGAAAGTGTTCCGAGAAAACTCAAGATTAAAGAAGGTTCTGAAGAGAAAACACGGTAAATCATAAAAAAGCTAAAAACGAGGAGGAAAACTAAAGTAGTAACTACTATCTTCGTAACAATACCTCTTTTAAAGACGCTCATCGAATAAGAACTATCTTAAACCTTATTTAAATAGTTTATCATTTTAACAAACAAAAGAAAGAAAGGGCGCGGAGGGTTTTTTCTTGTTATTTAATCTTGTTTAGGAAACATCAAATTAGCACCCCTATAATGAATCTCCGGATAATCCGATCCAAGCGTGCCAATATCCCACTCATCATTATTCACAACATACCTAATCTTGCTCGTGTTACCATCCCAAACCGGCCTGGTGAACTGACCATTGATTTGTTGCTGAATAAAACTCCCGTAACCAGCACTCGCCATCCAAGCCATAAAATCCTTAGGATTACCACTACGAGTAGGATTTCCTTGCTCGTCAACATACTTAACTTCTTGCCTGTCCGTACAATAACTAGGAGGGGTCGGATTTAAAATAGCTCCTGTATTAAAATCTTTTACGCTGCAAATACCAGGATTAGGCTCCTCAATAGTCCCAAAAAAATGACGCAACTCATTCGTATACCAACTAGGCAAACTACCATTCACAAAAAAAAGACTAGACCTCATAACCCTATGATTACTAACAGAAGAACCCTCAGAAACAAAACGCAAACGAGAACTCTCAATACCACCAGCCCTAGTTCTACCAACATACATAACATTAGCCTCTTTATTAACAGTCACCCTACTATGACTCCAACTAATAAGATAATCAGAATCAGCCAACTCATCAGCTCTTTTTTCCACATACTTAATCCTATAAGGATTAATATCCAAACTATCCTCTAAAACGCCTCTCACATCTTCTTTAAAAATCTCCCAATTAGCCAACTCCTCCTCATTCCAAACACTACCAGGAGGATACAAACCATCATCAGGATAAACCCTATTACCATCCGAATCAAGAACACCAACATTCCAATTCCTTGGGAAAGCATCATTACCCAAATTATAAACAACCACCTGCTCCTGAGAAGCATCAGGCAAAACCAAAGTAGGATATTTATCAGAATTATCCAAATCTAGAGGATTGACAGGGAAAGGACGAGCAAACTGACCCCACTCATCAACAAAATAACCATGCGTATCCACATCAAAAAGATTCTCAACAGTCTCCAAATGACTATCAAAAACACCTTCATGACGGAACAAAACAGGAATATTACTAGAATTAAAACGAACATTCTCCAACTCAGTAGGACCATAACCACTAACCAAATAAGTCACAGGAACACCATCCCTCTCCGCACCATGCCAAAACATGCTAGGCGCAGGATGATTATCATAACTAACCAACAAACGATTAACCTCACTCATAACCGGAACACCATCAACCACACTAGCCTCCTCACCACCACCAAGCAAGAAAGCATAATTACCCTCAGGAAGAACACCCTCAATAACGCCTTTGTCATTCGCAACCATCAAAGTATCCCCACCACTTTCTAAATGCCTAGCATGAATACTAGCATAAGGATTAGGATCCTTATTAAAAAAACCACGAGCCTCAACCCTAAAACCATGCCTATCACGAACATCCACCACGCCCTCCAAAACATTCTCAGTACCATAAACATCAAAAGCCCTAACCGTATAAGGAACACTACCCACACCCTCAAAAAAATGACTCACAGACTTACTAACTTCTTCACCACTCACACCCCAACCATAAACAACACCATCAACATCCAAAACCAAACTATCCAAACCATTAACACTACTAGCATCAATACCAAAATCACCACTAAACCAATCAACACGCACAGGATCAGAAACACTCAAAACAGGAGGAACCCTTTCAAGAACAACATCACCCAAATCCACCAAGTCCTCCAAAGACTTATCAAAAGAAGACTCTTCAAAACCAACCCCCGAAAAAACATAACTAACACCCTCACCCCTCAAACGCTTAGGAACACTATTAGAAAACTCAAAATCACCACCTACAACTTTCTCCTTAACAAAACCATCAAAAGACTTAACCAAAAGACCACTCACATCCCTGCCATCAACATCAACCAAACGACCTCTACTCACCACGTCAAACAACTTATCCTCCAAAGTCACTTCTTTATTAACATCCCTACCAAAAGGAACACCAGACCTAAAATCCTCATAATTCAATCCGCCATCAACAACCAAAGAAACAGGACTCACACCACCAGAACCGCCTTTACTAACAACGTCAATGCTAAAATCACCACGCCCACCTATGCTAGTAAGCTTCGCAGTCTCATTAAAATCATCACCACGAACATTCACCAAATAAACACCCGAACTAGGAAAAGGACCTATTGTAATCTTATTACTACCCTCTCCAAAATCAAAATCGCCACTACCAACCACTTGACCAAGCACATTATAAGCAGCCACCTTCTTATTACCACCCACACTAGTAACCACCAAATTAGAAACATCACCTGTAGGATTAGGATAAGGACTATCCATACCAATACCCGCGTCATACTCTAAATTAAAATCTCCAGAAACACCTGTACGGCCACTAACTAAAGTATCACCCAAAACCTCATCAACCAAATGAACTTCTTTACCCTCAACACCTTCACCAGCAATGTTATTAACATTACCACTAACCCTACTTTGAGCATCAGCGCTGCCTGCATAGGACAAACCCATAGCTCCTACAAAACCTAATGTTTTAAGCCACTTAGGAATTTTCATAATAACATAACTAAAATAAACACCTATAAAAAACTTACGATTGTGACACTACTAAAAAGTAAAGAAAAAAAATAAGAGGTTACTGAATACTTTCGCCGCGCACATAAATAATATGATACGTGGAGTCACGGAAGGATACACTTATAAATTAAAAATATGCAGTGGTCACTTCCCCATGAACGTATCCTTAAAAGGAGATGTTTTAGAAATAAAAAACTTCATAGGTGAAAGTGTTCCGAGAAAACTCAAGATTAAAGAAGGTTCTGAAGAGAAAACACGGTAAATCATAAAAAAGCTAAAAACGAGGAGGAAAACTAAAGTAGTAACTACTATCTTCGTAACAATACCTCTTTTAAAGACGCTCATCGAATAAGAACTATCTTAAACCTTATTTAA
>CAZCTY010000034.1:0-9318 GCA_964501945.1 uncultured Methanosarcinales archaeon | reverse complement strand
CAGCAGCACCTAATAAATTTTCATACTCAAGATCTTCCATTTTATTATATAATTGATTGTACTCACCAAACCAAGTCTCAGAATGACAAATAGTACTATCATTAAGCAATTCATAAGAGTCAGAATTCTCTAATTCGCCTCCGCAACAAGTATGATTATGCTCTCCAAAACCACTAACTTCTTGATGCCCATAAGGAAAAACAGCAACATCGTGCCGAAGAGGAATACAATCTTTTACAACAACCTCTTCAACAGCAGTCTCAGAATAAAAAGTATCACCTTCATAAGGACCATCCAAGACTTCTTGACCAACAACTAACTCAAACCAATAATCTCCTATATCGCTAAAGAATTCATTGTGAATAGACGTAATATCATGAACTTCAGGAACCCAAATAGCAGGAGGCTCACCGATGTCATCACCTAACAACTCACCGCTATAAGCAAGATCTTCTCGATCATCAGGACCAAATATTTCCCACTCAAAACTATTTAAATCAGTATCCCAAGTATGACCAAGCCAATCAGAACCAGCACTACCTTCTCCTGAAAGAACAAAAGGATCTTCCACACTATAAATAAAATGAGGTACATCGTCATAAACACGAACAGGGTTAATGTTTGCCAAAGGCAAATCAAACACAAGAATCTTAACTGTTTGCCAATCACTCTTCCCAGAATTATCAGTAACAGAAACAGTAATATTATGAGGGCCTAAATCATCCTCGGTAGGAGTGAAATTCGCAGAACGATTAGTACTAACAAATAAACCAGAATTAGTCCAATTACGAGGAGCATCACTATAATCCTTCGCACACTCAATATCGCTATCATCAGTTATCTCGCACGCTTCAGTGTAAGTTTCCATCCAACCACTATAATTATACGTAACAGACCAATCATCAGGATCATAACCCCAAGGATCAATAACAATTTCCTCGTTCTCAGCAGAAATAATATTAAACGCAGTGAAGTCTAAGGAAAATTCATGAATTAAATCAAGCGCAGGACGACGATTCTTAATACCAATCCTAAATGTAAGAGAATCATTAAAATACTTACTAGACGAATCAGAAACTTCTAAAATACGATCAAAACGATACTTATCACAATCATTAACAGGATTATCAATGTCACAATCAAGAAAATTATGAACCTTAACATCAAAAGAACTAGAATAAAAATCCTCAACATTTCTAGGCTTTGCAGAATGCTCATCGCGCTCAACACCACTATAATCCCTTGACAAATTAAAAAAAACATCAAGATTATCAGCACTAAGCAAACTCAAAACATAATTATGAAGACGAGTGATCCTAAGATGAGAAGAATAAGAATAATTCTTACTAATAACAGTAACATCCCCATCACCCAAAAGTGAAGTAAAAGGAAACTCAGCTATAGCAGTAAAAGACTGAGAATTAAAAATAATCTCAACACTAATATCCCTATCAGGGCTAAGACTTAAAAGCTGATCACTAATCTCATAGAGCATAGTCCTATTAACACACTCATCCAAACCATTTTGAATACGCTCAGATAAAACATGCTCCACAGTATAATCTTCATTTAAATGCCTATTACCACTGCAAGGACTAACACCAAAACCAGGAATATTTTCAAGATTAGGACTGCCTTGAATACAAAGCCTAGATAAATTAACCAAACCAAAAAAACCAGAACCCTCTCCAAAATCAGGATAACGACTACACATAGATACGCCGCGATACTCCCCATATAAGTCATGCAGATAAGTAAAATATAAAGGATACTCAGGCGGGCTTTCTTCAACAATATCACATTCCACGTCTTTAAAAGTAGTACCTACACCATAACTAACATTAACAATTTCATCCTCAGACACATTGAAAGGAATAGAATTAACACCTGCCTCAAAACCATCAGTTAAAAAACCACCACTCTTAGCGAAACGAAAAATCTCCTCATTAACCACACTATCCAAACAACTATAAATATAATAATTTAAAGTAATAGAATCCAACTCAGTTTCAATAGCACGCCTAGAATCAGAAACACTATCACCAGAAGGACCCAAAGAATTAATAGCAGCCAAAAAGAAAGCAACCATGATAAAAAGAACAAAACCCAAAATAACAAAAACAGTAACCTGCCCTTTTACATAAAGAAAAACCCCTTTTTTCATAAATAAAAAAATTTCTTCAAACATATATAAAACTTACTAAAAAAAACACTTTCAATAAATAATAAATCATACACATAAAAAAAGAACAAAAAACAAGTAGAAAAGTTTATAAATAACTAGGAAGATTTAGAAACATAAGAGGTAGTGAGCATAAATGTTAAAAAAATCAATCCCTGTATTCTTAATAGTTCTATTTATTTTACTCATAACACCTCAAGCACTCACACAAACACAAACACAAACAGGGCTATGCGTGTACCTTGATGATTGCGAAACAGACATAAAAGAAGATATGTGTCCTATTCTTGGAGGAGTATTTTATCTGGATGGAGACCAAACAACTTTATGCGAAACCGGATGCTGCTGCGGAGAAGATGGAAATGTAATAGAGGGAGTAATAAAGTTGGGATACTGCGAAGCGCCAACAGCGGAAGGGGGAAGCGCAGGAATATTTAAACATTATCAAGATGATAAAACCTGCGCAGAAATATGTGCTGAAGAACCACCTGAATTAGATGTGGAAATAACAGCTATAATCGAATATCCTGAAGAGCTTGATGATTACAACCCGGCATCAGGAAACTACGCACTAAGATATCAAGGAAACACAATACAAACAGGCACATTTACAAACTCTAATTTAATAATTCCTTTTTCAACAGAACAATTCGGACACCAATATGAACTAACAATAACAAACATAGAACAAGAATGCTCACTACCAGAAGAACACAGGTATCACGAAATAAACAATGAAGACGATTTAGACCTTGGAGAAATAATATTAGAATGCGAAGAAGAAGAGGAAGAACCAGAATGCTTATTAGACGGAGAATCATGCGATGAGAATCAAGATTGCTGCTCAGAAACATGCCATGAAGGAACATGCAGGCCAGACTGTGCTACAATAGGACAACATTGTTCAGATGATGATGGATGCTGTGAAGACTTAGAATGTGGCGATAACAATGTATGCGTAGAACCAGAAGATGAAGATGAAGAAGAACCAGAATTAGAATGTGAAAATCATCAAGACTGTACGTTTGACTGTAACCTACAAATAAACGAATGCTGCCCTCAAACCTCACCAATATACTCAGATGTTGAAGAAATATGTGTACAATGCATAGACGATGATGACTGCGAGGAAGGATATACGTGTGATGACGGAGAATGCGTAGAGCCCATCCCAGAAGATTACTGCGAAGCACACGAGGACTGTGAAGATACAGATTGTAATCTACAAGAAGAAGAATGCTGCCCTCAAACCTCACCAATATACTCAGATGTTGAAGAAATATGTGTACAATGCATAGACGATGATGACTGCGAGGAAGGATATACGTGTGATGACGGAGAATGCGTAGAGCCCATCCCAGAAGATTACTGCGAGGCAGATAATGATTGTCCTAGTAGCAGAGAATGCAATACAGCTGAAAATAAATGCTGTCCTGCAAACAGACCACTATATCATGACGGGGCTTGCGTCGAATGCAGGACTGATGATGATTGCGATGTAGGAATATGTAATGAAGATAACAGATGCGAAGTGGAAGATGTAGAACCACCAGAACCACCCGAGGATGGAACTTGTGGAGACGGCGAAGTAGCAGAAGGAGATGAATGTGAAATAGTAAACGGAAACATAATCAATGAAGATGGAGATGTAATAACTTGTGAAGATGTAGGAGATTACGATGCAGGAACACTACAATGTCGTGATTGTCAACTAAACACAAACAAATGCGTCCTATGCCCAGAAACAATAAATGGATGCGATAACTCAAATATGTGCGGGGTATGCGATGTATGCGATGAAGCACCAATTTGCACACCGACATGCGATTCTCAAAATAATAATTTTGACCCACAAATAAACTGGATATTTGAAAACCAAGAAATAAAAGCAAACATATCCTGGGAAGGCATACCACCACAATGCAAAAACTCAGTAATAAATATGACAAGAACAATGATACACGAAGATGGAACAGAGACAAGCCCGGAGCACGTAGTATCACAATATTTTGCAAGCAATTTGTTTTACGTAGATGATCATATTTATGAAGCAACACAAGAGAGCAATAATGTATGCTATAAATTAACACTAACTTTAGATGAAGGACAAGTAACAAAAGAAGTATGCAGCCCAATACCACACCCAGAATGTATAATAAGAGGACCAGGACAATTTTGCAGAGAAAATAATGTGCATGAATGCACAGAAGATTTAATATTAAATTTACAAAACGAATGCGCACCAGAGAGATGCATAGAAACCGCGCCAGGAGAAGCACAATGCTATGATGTAAGCGTGTGCGAGAGATGCAGAGGCCCATTCGGAGTATTTTCACACACACTCTACCAATACGATGATGAATGCAGAGACGAAGTAGATGCGCTAGTTTGCTTTAGAGAAGACTTCGTACCACAAAGAACAATAATAGGACAAACAGACCCTTGCTCAAATATTAATTCTTGCTACGATTATAAAACAAAAACAAATTGCCAAGAAAACCAATGCGCTATATCAATGCTAGATTGTCAATGGAACAGCCTAACAGAAGAAGACGAATTAGGAATAGGTGTTTGTATACCAAAAAACGAAACACAACAAAACTGTAACGTGTGCGATGAAGATCCTTTATTTGATGGAAGATGCACGCCGGAACTATGTGAATTATACGGAGAAAACTGCTGGTACAACGAAAATAAATCAGACCTAGATATAGACTTATATCATTGTATGAATGAAGAAGAAGTCGGATGTGAAACATATAACACAGAAGAGGAGTGCACAAACAACCAACAACTAATAATGGATATAAACTACGCACAAAATCAGCACGGAGACTATATACAAACAGGAATAACAAATAAAATACTACAAAGATCAGGAGACGCATTAGATAGAGGCATATGCGTATGGACAGGAAATAAATGCGTCAGAGACGCAACATATAGAAGCAGCTACTTCTCACCCTTGGGAGATCTTCAATCAGACTGCACAGGGAGCCAAGCAAACAAAGACTGCTTTTTAGATTTTAAAAAACCAGAAACAACAATATACATAGCAGGCCAAGAAATACAAAATGACACATTATACTCAAAACAACAAATATTAGACTTTGGATATTCAAACACAAAACAAATAGAAAAATTCTACCTAGAAATATCAAATACACTACCAGGCTTCCCACAAACAAATTACCTAGATACACAAGGCAAAAATGAAATAATAAACAGTATAGAAGACTTAAACCCAGGAAATGTACACTTTAGATATTTCACACAAGATAAAACGAGCAACCTCGAAATAGTAAAAACAAACACAATACAACTATCACCAGAACTAGAACTAAATGTAGTATATGAAATAAAACCAAATTACTACGAATCACTAAACCAAATATTATCAAACATAGAAATAAACACAACAACGAACCTAGATACAATAACATGCACAACGAAACTAACAGACTCAATAAACCAAACAAACAACGAAGAACACCCAGATCTACAAGATGAAACAACAAAATCAACAAACCAAACAACACTAAACTGGCAATACAATATGCTAAAAGATTCAACATACACATTTAATATAACCTGCACAGATGAACTAGGACAAAAAACACAAAAAACAATACCGATACTTGTAAATGCAAATAACATAATATATGACGCGCAACCAACAGGGGTAAACACATACAATAAAACAAAAATACCAATATCCATAAAAACAAACACGACAGCAGATGAATGCCACTACGAAGACATGCAAGGAAACATCCAAGGAACCTTTACAACAACAGAAGACGGACTAACACACGAGGCAAATTACACCACAGAAAAACAAGGAGTACACGTACTAAGACCTGTGTGCCAATTCCCAGAAGTAGATGGAGAATACCCACTAGGCGCAGATGAAAACGGACTATATAGAGGAAACAACGGACACCTAATATACTTCGCAATAGACCTAACACCACCAAATATGACAATAATAGATACAGACACAAACGAAGAATACAACGCAACAACACCAAAAGAAGAACTAAACCTACAATTAAATTGCACACCTCACCCACAAATAACATGGGGCAACATGGATTTCACAACACCTTGCAAAGATACAGAATATAAACTAACATATAATAACGGCGAGGAAACAATCACAAAAGGAAATGCAACAACAACAGATATAATAAACCTACAAGCAAACTGGACAACATACAAAGAAACATACCTCGAAAAGAAAATATCAGATGAGTTAAATAATAATAAAGAAACAATAACATTCCTAAATTTAAGAAACCTAAATTACAAAACACCAAGCATAACAATATACGAACCATACCAAGAAGACGTACAAATAAGCCAACCAATAACAAATTGCGAATTAAACCTAAATGATACAACAGCAAGATGCTTCGAGACAAAAAACGAAGAATACAACGCAACAAGACCAATAATAAATGTAACCTTTAGTGAAGATGTAAATATAAATACTGCGAGAATAAAAAGAATAGGAACACTAGACGAACAAGACATAACAAAAGAACAAGCATTCAACCAAACAGGATGGGAAATACTAAACCTAGACGAAAAACAACAAACAAATAACTACACAGTATATAGACCATCAAAAATACTATCAGACGGATTATACATATTTGAAATAGAGACCACAAACCAAAAAAATATTACAGTAAAATCAAAAACACAATTCAGAATAGACACAGACACAATGCAATTCTGGGTAAAAACACCAAAAGAACACGACATACCAAGACCAATATTTGCAGCATCAACAACGAATGTATTTGACTTCACAATAGAACTAGAAGAAGACAGACAAGCACAAGAATGCCGATACGCACATACGATAGAACCAGGAAAAGAACCAGAAGAATTATACTATCAAGATTTTTCCGCATCAAATACATTTCAAACAACAAACAACGAAACATTCACAATACCAAACCTAAATTATGAAGATTACACACACTTACCAGAAATAAAAAGCATAAGCGGCTCAGGAGAAGAACACAGCTTTAGAAAAATAGAAGTAATATGCAAAGAAACAGAAGGAAGATACTCATACAGACCACTATACATAACAGTACTAGAAGAACTACCAGAACTAGAATCAATAAAACTAAACCCAGAGATAATATCAAACCCACAACAGAGAAGAACAGACCTAACAGTCAAAGCAAACCAAGCAGTCACATGCACAACAGAACCAATAGGACAACCACCAACAGGAAACAACCCAGAGGCAACAAAAAACAAAAATACAATATTTAACAACATAAACAACTACACAAAAACACAAGAAGACACAATACAATTCTACAGCGACCCAGAACAACACACATTCGAACTAGAAATAAACTGCAAGAACCTCGCAGGACTCAAAACAACAACAACACAAGAAATAGAAATAAACCTAGTACACGGATTATTAATAAATTTCATATCACCAACAGACTATTCCTCAGATAATGTAAATATAACAATAGAATTTTCAGGATTCCAAAACCAAATATGCAGAGCTTGGTTTAACAACGATGAAGATGATAAATTCAGATTAAGCAGAGAAGGAATGTCGTCAAATGGATGGAATATATATAACGCAATACGCCCAACAGACGATTTATCAAGCGGATATAACACAGTACACGCACAATGCGACGGAATGGGAGATAGAATAGAATCACAAACATTCCTAATAGACAACCAACCACCACACAACTTAGAAATAGACGCAAATAAAGAAACCTGCTCACTAGAAGAATTCAACTTCAAACTTAACGCAGAAGATAATGAATCAGGGGTTGCTGGTTTTGAGTATGTTGTGGAGCAGGTTGGTGGTAGTTCGTTGTTTTCTCCTATTGAGGGAGTGGTGAATTATTCGTCTGGTGGTGTTGATGTGTTTTTTGGTGTGCCTGAGGGTGTTGTGTCTTATTTGTCTAATAATCTTTATTCTCATGTTCCTGCTAAGATTAGGGCTCGTGCGTGGGATGAGCTTGGTAATGAGATGGATGAGTGGGTGGAGTTTGAGTTTAATTTTACTAGTAGTGTGTTTTTGACTTGTTATGATTCTTTGGATATTTGGGTTGATAGTCCTGTTTATCATGATGTTGAGGGTGGTGATGTTGCTGTTTCTCGTGATCAGGTTTTTGATTTGGTTTTGAGGAGTAGTAGTGAGGTTGAGTCTTGTAGGTATTTGCCTAATGCTTATTTGCCTCGTGATAGGCCTATTGATGAGTTGTTTGATGAGTTGCCTTCTGAGATGGTGTTGTCTGAGGGTGGCGTGGTTCAGAGTATTTTTGATTTGGATTTTTCTAGTTATTGGGGTTTGGGTGATGAGACTCATGAGTCGGGTTTGTCTTTTAAGATGCAGGAGGTTATTTGCAGGGAGCCTGCTCATGGTGAGGTCCCGGTGATGTATACTTATTTCCCTGTTTATTTGGGTGTTGTTAGTGATCCTCCTGAGTTTGAGGTTGAGGTTGTTCCTGAGGTTGTTCGTAATATTAATGAGCCTGTTGCGAGTGTAGTTGTTGATGTTGTGAATGGTGATGATCAGGCTTCTGTTTGTACTTTTGATTTTGGTGGTGGGGATAATCCTGTTTTTGATTTGGTTCCTGGTACTGTGTTTGATGATGTGTCTAATTATTCTTTGAGGATTGAGGATGAGTTTAGGTTTGCTTTGAGTCCTACTCATGCGGATTTTGAGTTTGATGTTACTTGTACTAATTTGGTTGGTTTATCGTCGTCTGAGTCTGGGGTTGTTAGTACTGCTTTGACGTCTGAGTTGTTTGTTGATATTTTGTCGCCTAAGGATTTTGTTTCTGATGAGGTTTTGGTTGATGTTTTGTTTTCGGGCTTTGATGGTCAGAGTTGTTTTGCTTGGTTTAATAATGAGTCTGATGATTTGTTTGAGTTGAGTAGGCAGTCGTCTCAGGTTATGGGTTTGGAGAATTATAAGGCGTTGGTTGAGCCTGATTTGTCTCAGGGTGCTAATACTGTTCATGTTCAGTGTGATGGTATGGGTGATAATTTTGAGTCTGGGACTTTCTTTGTTGATGATGAGCCTCCTCGTGATTTGGTGATTAGTTCTGATTCTGAGACGTGCTCCCTTGATA
>CAZCTY010000033.1:0-9650 GCA_964501945.1 uncultured Methanosarcinales archaeon | reverse complement strand
TTTGTGTTCCACATTCATAACCATCACAAACACTCGGATCAGGTACACAAATATCGCACATATTATTTGGCGCGCAGTCCCATCCATCATCACAAGTTCCGCAATCATGCGATACCCCGCAATGGTCTGTTCTGTTTCCGCATTCATAACCATCACAAACACCACCATCTGGAACACAGACGCATTCTCCGTTCACACAAGTCCATCCAGGATCACAAGTTCCGCAATCCACAGAATTACCTGAGCACCAGTCTACGTAAGGTCCGCATTCTCTATTTCTGCATGAATATTCCTCGCTTGGAATGCATTCTTCTGCTTGGTTTGTTACTATGCCTCCTCTTATTGTCAGTACTTGTTTATGTAATGGTATGTTATTCCACCAGTTTGATACCATTTCTACTGCATTACTTCCTGTTCTTGTTATTCCTCTTACAGTTGTGTGGTATGCATCATCTGTTCTTATATTTCCTGCTACATCTAAGCCGTAAGTGCTTTCTGGTTCTTTATTTATTCCTACTTGGCCGTTCTCTGTGATTATTATTCTGTTTTGGTTTTGTGTTATTAATCTTATTGTTGAGGGCATGTCTATTCTTGGGTTGGTTTTTTCCTCTCCTATTGCTACATTCCCTGTTGTTGTTAATAAATTTGAGTCAAAGAATATGTAATTTGTATTTTCATACATATTAATTAATGTGTGTCCGTAGAATGTTTCGTGTTGTCCTACTGTTTCTGCTGTTGTTAGTGTTGTGGTTGTTATGATTAGAAATATTGCTAGCAGCATTATGTTTTTTGTTCGTGCACCTCTATTCATACTATTTTTGATAATAAAACTTGTAGTTTAAAAAGGTTTTGTTTTTTGTTGTCTGTTTTTTCTTATTTTTTTTCAAAAGTTTTATATAGGATTGTGTTACATTATTATTTTTATTTTGTTTTATTTTTTTGGTGAGGTTTGTTTTTATGTTTAAAAAAAGAGGTCAGGCGGCTATTGAGTTTCTTACTACTTATAGTTGGGCTATTCTTATTATTTTGTTAATGGTTGGTGCTTTGACTTATTTTGATTTGTTTAGTACTGATCGTTTTATCTCTGAGGAGTGTTCTCTTGGTAATCAGATTGTTTGTGTTGAGGCTGCTTTATTTCAAAATGGCGATTTTCGTCTTCGTGTTTTAAATAATCATCCTGTTGATATTATTGTTAGTGATGTTGTTATTCGTAGGGATAATCAAGATTTAAATATTGACTTCAGTGATCAGACTTTGCAGAGAGGTGAAACTAAGGCTTTAGAAATTAGTTTCAATGATGACGATTTTTTTGTTAATAACATGGAGCGTTTTGATGTTATTTTAACTTTTGGAAGAACTGGGGCAGGTAATAATCGTTATAATGTTACTGGTCGTGTTGTTACTAGGACTCTTCCTGGAGAAGCGCCTTAGTTAAGTTTTAATTGTTGTTTTTTTATCTGTAATTTATTTGTACGTCGTCTGTTCTCTCATAGGGTTTTATTTTTGAGTTTTCTAGTTGGTCTTTTTTATCTTGCGCGTGTATTAGTGTTCCTGTGAGTGCTATCATTGCTGCATTATCTACTAAGTATTGGTTTTCTAGTGTGTATGCTTTTGCTCCTCGCTCCTCGCACATCGTGTTTATCATTTCGTATAGTCTTTTGTTGCAGGCTACGCCCCCACCGAGTAGTACTTCTTTTTTGTCTGTGTGTGCTAGTGCTCTCTCTGTTATCTCTGTTAGCATTGCGAATGTTGTTTCTTGTGCTGAGTAGCATATATCTTCTTTTGTGTGTTTGTTCTCTTTTATTTTATGCTTTAGGTTTGTTAGCAGACCTCCGAATGCGACATCCATTCCTTTCACTGTATATGGTAGTTCTATGTATTTTCCTTTTTTTGCTAGTTGTTCTATCTTCGGTCCTGCGGGGAATCCGAGTCCTAGTGCTCGTCCGAGGTTATCGAGGAAATTTCCTATTCCTATGTCTAGTGTTTCTCCAAATACTCTGTATTTTTGTGCTTCATATCCTATGATTTGTGTGTTTGCGCCTGATGCGTATAATAGTATTGGGTCTTTTGCTTTTGTTTGTATTCTTCCTATTTCTAGGTGTGCTATGCAGTGGTTTACTGGTATTAGTGGTTTTTTTAGTTTTATTGCGAGTGTTCGTGCAAAAAATGCCCCTATTCTTAGTGTGTGTCCTATTCCTGGGCTCGCGGAGAATGCTATTATGTCTATGTCTTTTGGTGTTTTTTGTGCTATTTTTAGTGCGTCTTCAAACACTTCATTAAAATGTTTGACGTGGTGGTCTGCGACTTCTGCAGGTATCATTCCTCCGTCTGTTGAGGTGTATGATTTTTTTGTGTTTGATAGTACTCTCTCTCCTTGTGTTATGCTCACGCCGAATGTGTGGGCTGTGGTTTCTATTCCGATGCATGTTATGTTTGGTAGTTTCATTTCTTTTATTTGGGGGTGTGGTAAATTTTATTAATTTAGTGTTTATTCTTTTATTTTATGAAGATTTCTGGTTCTTTAAAATTTACTGGTAGGGATCCTGGTATTGTGGGTTCTGAGAAGCAGAGGCTTTTAAACATTTTAAAGAAGAAATTAAAAAAAGAGGACAGCTCCAAAGATATTAGTAGTGATTCTTTGATGGGCGCTGTACCTAATTTATTGGTTGGTAGTTTTAATTATCCTCGTGTTAATACTGGTTTTCTTGCATCATCTTCCATCTCTGATAATGACACACCTAAATCGTGGGTTAGAGATCCTAGTGTTGGTATTAAAGATATTATTTTAAAGCGTCAGGATTTGTCTAATTCTCGTTTTGTTAGTGATGTTAAATCCATCAATAAGTTCTCTGATAACATTAAAGAGGTTAGTCTTAGTAGTAAGCCTTTGGATGCTGAGGTTTTCTTTGATGGTTCTCCAAAAAAAGAGTTTAGTCTCAGTACTGATCTTCTCCCTCATGGTCCTGTTGCTTCTCTTAAAAAGTTGGATGTTTTGGAAAATCCTCGTGTTCCATTTCACATTCAGCGCGCAGAATCCGATGTTGATTTAAAGGCAAGCTCAGCCATTAGTACTCTTCACACTAAGGGTGTTGATGAGCATTATTTATCTAAATTAATTAGCGGGGGCACTCTTGGCGTGGGCGTTCAGCGTAAGCTTGTTCCGACTCGTTGGTCCATTACTTTAGTTGATGATTCTCTTGGTAAATCTTTTATTCGTAAAATTAGGGTTTTTGATAGTTGTAATTTTTCTTTATTTGAGGGTTCGTATCTTGGTAATTACTTTTTTGGTTTATTATTTCCTGGTCCGTGGAGTTTTGAGTTATTTGAGGCTTATGTTCCTGGTGCGAGGAATGCATCTGATTTTGCTTTTGCATCTGATTTTGAGGGTCCTTTTTCTAGGTCTTCTTATGCGAATAACACTAGTGGTGGTTATTATGCATCAAGGCTTGCTGCGTTGGAGTATTTTATTAAAAATAAGTTGAGGGGGCGTGTTTTGTTGTTTCGTTTTATAACTGAGGAGTATTGGGCGCCTCTTGGTGTGTGGGTTGTTCGTGAAGCGTCTAGGAATGCTTTTTCTAATTCTCCTCATTTTTTTGATTCTAAAGATGCTTTGTTAAATCATTTTTTCTTGATTGTTTTAAAAAAATTTGGATTAAATGTTAGGTCTTTGTTTAGAAGCAGTAAGCTCTTAAAGGAAATGGATGAGCAGAAGACCTTGTTTTAATCGTTATTTTCTTAAAATGCTTAGTTTTTTAGGCCTTTTTGTGCTTAAAAAGCATTATTTATGTATTTTTTATTATTTTAAGTTCTTTTCTTTGTATTTTATTTTGTTTTCTTCCTTTTTTTTCGTGGTTTTTCCGGTTTTTTTCCGTAAACTTTTTAATTGCGAGAGTATTACTATTTTTTCCATGTTGCAATTTCGTTTTTAAAAAACATTTACATCATGTGTTTTTTAGTTTATAAACAAAAAGTTTATAAACCTGTTCGCCTAGATTTTTCTTGGTGCCATAGCAATGGTTCAAGAAAAAATTATTATTTGCAGTGAAAAAGATCGATGATGTGGTCTTTCTTCGAAAAAGTTTTTCGTTTAAGAAAATTTTGAAGCATAGACATCACCATCTAATATTTTATTTTTAAAAATGACAAAAAACAATAAACTTTTGAAAAAAGTGGTAACTGAACTTGTCTCCGAAGAGGCTATGCCTATTGTTGAGTACTTAAAGGGCAAGACTCGTATTTCTGAATTCGTTATTGCAGAGGAATTGGAAATTGAGATTCATAAAACTCGTTTTTTTCTCTATAAATTGTTAGATCATAATATTGTGTCTTTTATTCGTAAAAAAGACAAGATTAAGGGTTGGTATATTTGTTATTGGGATTTAAATGAGGATATGCTTCCGTATCTAAATGAGAAGATTAAAGAGGAAAAATTAGAAAAGCTCAAAGAGCGCTTAGATAGGGAAGAAAATAATCAATTTTATATGTGTAGAAGTGCTTGTGCTCGTATGGATTTTGACAAGGCTGTTGGTTTTAATTTTAAATGCCCTGAGTGCGGGGAGATTATGAATCATCAAGACAATCAGCGTACTATTAGTTTTTTAAAAGAGCGTGTTAAAGAATTAGAATCTGATCCGGATATTATTAAAAAGAAGAGTCGTATTTCTTTTAAGACTTGATTATTGTTTTTTTTATCTGTTTGGGTTTGGGTGATTTTTTTGGAAATTTTAAAAGGCTTAGAAATTCATGGTAATGCTTTATTTTTGAAGCGCGAGAGTGTTCTTATTTTGTCGGATTTGCATATTGGTTTTGATGCTTCTTTGAATGCTAATGGTATTTTAATTCCTAGGTTTCAGTATTCTGATTTATTTAGTGAGCTTCAGCGTTTATTGAGGGAGTTAAAGCCTAAATTAGTTGTTTTAAATGGTGACATCAAGCATGAATTCTCTGGTATTCTTCGTGAGGAGGGGAAATTCGTCTTAGAGTTTTTGGATTTTATTAATAAGAGGTGTGAGCTTGTTATTGTGAAGGGTAATCATGATTCTATTTTAAAGCCTTTAGTAGATAAATTGAACTTAGAGCTTAGGGATTATTTTGTAATTGGTGATTTTTTTATTTGTCATGGTGATCGTTTATTTGATAATGACGACTTTAAATCTTGTAAATTTGTTATTATTGGTCATGAGCATCCTGCTGTTTCTTTGAGGAGTGGTGTTCGTGTTGAGAAGTATAGGTGTTTTTTGCATGGTAGTTTTCAGGGTAAAAAATTAATTGTTATGCCTGCTATGAATCCTAGTAGTGAGGGTAGTGATGTTTTAGTTGAGCGTTTGCTTAGTCCTTTTTTAAAAAATAATTCTTCTTTTTGGGACTTTAAGGTATTTGTTGTTGAAAGTGGCGAGTCTTATGATTTTGGTGTTCTTAGAAATTTAAAATCATAAGCTCTTTTTTTAGTTATGTCCAAAGATTCTTATGTTTTTGTCTAGCACAAAATAATCTGCTGTTCCTAGTCCTTTCTCTGGGCAGCATATTTCGCTTTTCCCGCCGCTAGGGCTCATCACTCTTAGTCTAGGTATTGTTGTGTGGCAATAATCACTCTCGTTTCCTGTGAATCTTTTTGTTATCCAATCTTCATTATCCACATAAAAATTGTATGCGCAAGGTGTATCTTCCGTGATTCCACAATAATCTGTATACTCTTCGCATTGCCAAGATTCTGTTGTTTCATTATACATTGAGTAATATCCTTTCGGGCAGCAATATCCTACTCCTGTGTCTTCTCTCAACACATCGTGTTCTCCGTCGTATATTCCTCCGTAGCTACAATAATGGTATTCATCGCTTACCGGGGTGTGGCATCTCTCATCGTATTCTATTACTTCTAAGTCATTTTCTGCTCTATTGAAGCTCAAAACGCAGTTTTCTGTGTCTTGGTGAAAACTCTCCCCCTCTTGCCATACCTCCTCATCTATGTCGCATCTTCTAGGTTCTGTGAATCTTGGCGGTTCTGCTCCGTGACATTGCGGGTCTGCGCAATCTATTAAATCATTTCCTGTATTATCTATTCCGTCTCGGCAATATTCTGTGACTTCGCAGCATATGTGTCCTTGAAATGAGTTTGCTATTGGGTAATTGTCTTTGTTGCAATCTACTACGTGGCTTTGTTCTGCATTACCTACTCGTACAACGCATACCTCGAGCGGGCTTGGTCCGCATCCGTCTTCTCTTATTTTGCAGTTGCTATCCTCTGAGAATCCGAGCATTGCTGGTTGGTCAAAATCCATTATATCATTGTTAAATGATACATGTCCCATTCCATAGTCATCGCTATACCAAAATACTGGGTAATTATCTGTTCTATGTGTTACTATTCTCTCATCGCAGAATAGTCCGTGTGTGCTTCCTGTATCATCCATTGAGAAATGTCCTTGGCCTGTTACGTATGCTACGTGTTGTAATCCTTCCGCTATTGTTTCATCGTCTTCATAATCTGCAAGGTCTATTATCTCGCAATCATTAAAGTCAAAGTAGGCTTCTGTATTAGTTGTGAGTAATGTTAGAATTATTAGTGGTGTTAGAATTATTATTCCGATTATTTTTGCATGCGCATTCATTGTTATTTTTTAACTTCTCTCTTTATTTAAAGTTTTCTTTTTTTGTCGTTGAGAAATTTTTTTGTTGTTTAGTTACAGTTTTGCGCGGTTATTATTCCTCCGCGTATATCCATGTAGCATGAATGTCCTTGTGGGTTTCTGTACTCTACTCTATTATTTGATGTTCTATCTATTCCTTGGTGACTTCCTACATAGTATCTGTCATCTGTTCTTATTCCTTGTGTTACGTGTAATCTTTGTGATGGGCTCGTTGTGCCTATTCCTACTCTTCCTTCCTCTGTTATTGTCATTCTTGTTTGTCCTGATGTCGCTATGCGAAAATCTTCACTCGCTCTTGTTCCTATATACTTATTTGGTTCTGTAAATATTAAATCTCCTGATACATGCATATTAGCATCTACTAATATGTTTTGTGCATCAGGGTTAGCTATTGAAGAAGCTATTGTTTGTGTGTATAATATTTCGTGGTGTCCGAGGCTTCTTGCTGCAAATTTTAAGTCATCTAGATTTCCTACTAGTGGCAGTCCGTCTATTCCTCTAGCTGTTGCTAGGCTCGTCATTGTCATTACTAGTATAAAAATTGACGTGATTAGAATGATTTTTTTTATTTGATCCATATTTTTTCATTGCCTCTTTTTGTTTAAATATCTTTCGTTTTTTATTGTACTATGTTGTAGCATTCTTGTCTTTTTTCTTGTGATATTATGTATTGGCAAAACTCGTTATTTAATGTTCCCTTAGCTGTTGACATATAGTATTTATCATTATTTATTTGTTCTTCTCTATCTACTATGTCTCGTCTCTCTCTTCGTGTTAGTTCTTCAAATGTTCGCTCCCCTTCTTCATCGTCTATGATTTCTGTTCGTGGTCTTTGTTCTGGTAGTGTTAATATTACTACTACAAGTATAATTAGAACTAGAAGCATTAATAATAATTCTGACGGGGTTTTTTTTGTTTTCATTTATTGCTTTTTCCTCTTTTTTTAGCTGATTAGTTTTTTATACGTATTGTATTATTTAAAAAATTTTCTAAATTTATTTTTTTAGAATGTTTTATAGATTTCCTTGTGTTAGTAAGAACATTGCAAATGCTCCTACGAGTAGTATTACTATCATTCCTAATACGTTTGGGTGAAATATTGTTGCGAGCACGTTATCTGCGAAGTCATCGCCTGTAGTTGTTGTGGTCGTTGTGGTTGTTGTCTCTTCTTCAAAGTCATCTCCGTAGTATACTGATCCTGGTTCGCCTGTTGATGGCGGTGTTGGTTCTGTTGTGTCTTGTGTAGGTGTTGCCCCAGTTCCTGCCTCTAGTGTTTCTTGGCCGAATGCTGCGCCTAATCCGAAGAGCATGACTACAACTGTTAATATTATAACCCATGTTCTAAGTTGTGGTGTTTTTCCTGCAACTAAGTCTTTTTCTTTCAGGCCAAACATCATTAATATAAATAGTATAAAGAAGCCTACGAATATCAGTACGAAGAACCAAGGTGTTATTGTTGCAATTAGTGTTACAAAGCCTCGGCTCATGATGCTTATTATTGCGATGCCGAATGCTATTAGTGCGTAGAGTCCTTGGTTTTCGCCTCCGAATGGTTTTCTCCATGATAAGAATCCGTACATTATTACGAATATTAGTATTATCATGAATATGGACGTTACTGTCCCCATTAGTCCTAGGTCTAGGAACGTGGCCATTTTTTATTTACTTTCCTCCAAACATCTTGTTGAACTCTTTCATTGTTCCTTTGACTCCGGAGTCGTCTTTTTTTGGTTTGTCTTCTTTGGTTATGAAGTGTATTATTAGTGCGAATACTACTATTGTTATTACTAGTGTTTGGAATTGTGGGTCGTATAAGAAATATAGCCATCTTGGTACGTATGTTCTTCCTATCCATCCTGCTGCTACTGCGAATATTAGTCCTACTGTTAGTATTGATAGTATTATAAATCCGCTTCCTAGGTAGCTTTGGCTTGTGTCTAGTGGTTTTCCGAAGACGCCTGTAACTAGCATCACCATTATTATTCCAACAATTAATAGAGATACATTTGGTATTGCATTATTTATTACTTGTACTACGTCTACGCCTCCGTATACGTGTGCGCCTGTAACGCTTGGAAATATTACTCCTAGCGCCATTACTAGTGCGATTATTACATTAAAGTTTTTTCTTGGGTTTCCTGCTTTATCTTTTCCAAGTAATTCTGTTTTTTGTAGTACCGCGAATACTAGTGTAAATACTAGTATAAATGGCAGCAATATGTCAAGTACTCCTATATTGTATAAGTTTTGTATCATATATCTGAAATCTAAATACATTCATAACCACCTTTTTTTGTTTTTTTCATTGATTTTATTTATTTTTTTAATTAGCTTTTTTTTGCTTATTTACTCTTATATTTTTTTCTTGTATTTTAATCTTTCTTTTTTTCTTCCTTTTTTGGTGGTGTTGGGTCTTTTGTTATGTACCATATAAATCCTGCGAATACAGCCACCATTATCGCTGTTGCTACTATCTCTCCTGTCCAGTTACTTGATAAGTATGAATATATTAAATCTAGCCATCCCATCGCGTTTAAAAATATTAGCGTTATTCCTATAAAGACTATTATTTGGAATATGTTCGTCCATGTTTTGTTTAAAAAGAAGCCGTCTTTTGTTTGTTTTTGGAATGCTCCTATTGTTAGTGTGAATGAAAATACTAAAACTATTAAAAGTACAACATTTGATGTTATCTCGCTTATCAGCGATACTAATTGTGCGGATGCTACGACGAAGAATGCTATTACGAATGCCGTCATGCTGTTTAGGTTTTTTCTTGTTACTGTGTGTGTTTTTCCGCCTTCGTCTTTGTAATCTTCTGTTCCGTATATCTTTGTTTTTTCTAAGAATGCGAAGACCATTGTGAATACGAGCAAGAAAGGTAGTATTACTTCAAAAACTCCTAGATTTACTAAAAAATCCATTGCGTTGCCTAATACTGTGTCGCTCATAGAATGCACTGACTCTTAAAAGTTTATAAAGGTTTTGTTTTTTTCAAGGGTT
>CAZCTY010000032.1:0-9861 GCA_964501945.1 uncultured Methanosarcinales archaeon | reverse complement strand
TGTAAAAACAAAAAAACACAATTTACTAAAAAAAGTAATAATAGGCGCATTCATATTAATGATTTTTGACGTAGTATTAGATCCAGGATCTGTCGCAATGAATTTTTGGGAATGGCACCCAGAAGGAATATTTTACGGAGTGCCCTTAAGCAATTACGCAGGATGGATATTTTCAGGAATATTAGGCATGCTAATTATAACACCTATAATGAGAGATGAAAAACCAAGCAACGATTTTTTAATAACAGCATACCTCGGAAACATTTTCTGGACGATGATTACTTTGATGAATTTAATGATTATACCCGCAATCGTAGGAGTAATAATAACAATTATATTAACAAAGAAAATATTTTACAAAAATAAATTTGGTTAATTTTTATAGCCGTGAATTTTATCAAACGTTTCCCTAACAAAGTCCCGTCTAGGTCTTTGAAGCGATAAACTATAAGTGAATTCTTCTAAAAGATATTCCACGCTCCGCTCATCAACACCTTGACCGACACAGACCTCAACAGATTTATTTGAATCAAACTTGTTGTTATTTGGAAGCAAAATCGCTATATGAACATCCTTATTAGGATCAAACCTTAAATAATCTCCATTTTTTTTATCAAGCCAAAAATCTACTCTCGAAAACCATTGTTGACCATATTTATCATAGAAGAAAGGCCTATGAGAAAAAATTTCTTGATACTCCTCTCCAACATCCATCCTATTCCAAGTAGACCTGGCCGCATCATCCACATTTTTAACCGAACAAGCCCTATTTTTAAATACATCATTAAGTTTTTCAACTAATTCAGAGTCATATTGATTAGGACACCTATTTACTTTTTGATTTTCTTGAATTTTTATCATATCAAAAACCTTGCAATGACACGTGCAACTAAAACACACATATAAAACTTTTGGTTTTAATCATTTGTTAGTGGTAAAGGTTTTTTGGTAAAATTAATAAATAAAAAAAACCACACAAAAAAAAGAGGGAAAAAAATGCAAGGCAAATTCTACTTAGGAAAATGGGCATTTATTGCAGGATTAATACTTGCAATAATAAGCGGATTTTTAGTAATACCAGGACTATCACTAGTACTATTCATACTAGGAATCACAATAGGATTTATGAACATACAAAGAAAAGATATGATACCATACTTAGTATCAATAATCGCACTAATAGTAGTAAGCTCAGGAATACTACTAATAGAAGAACCATACCTGAGCATGATGGGAATGGGAATAATTAAAAGCGTGCTCGCAAACTTCACAGCATTCGTATCAGCATCAGGACTTGTAATAGCAATAAGATCAATTCTACTACTTGGAACAGAAGATAAAGAGATAAAAAAGTGAGAGAGATAAAAACAAAAGACGGAACAACAACATACTATAATGAAGAAGTACAAGACTACTACCACTCCCAGAGCGGAGCAGAAGAGGAAGCGCGAGAAAAATATGCAAAACTAATAAAAAAATACGAGAGCGAAAAAGACGAAATAGTAATATATGATGCGTGCTTCGGCCTCGGATATAATACCGCTGCAACAATAGATGAAATAGAGAATAAAAAACTTAGAATATACTGCTTTGAGAATGATAAAAAAATACTTAGCAAAATACCACTAATAGATTCCAATTTCAAAAGCTACATAGACATAAAAAAATTCACACACGACTTTCTAACACAAAAAAAAGAAGAGCACATAACCCCCATATTTGAGATACGAATGAAGTTTGGAGATATAAAAAAGAGAATAAAAGAGAACATCGAAAAAGCAGACTATGTACTATACGACCCCTTCTCACCGAACAAAACACCAGAGCTTTGGAGCAGAGAAATATTTAAAGAAATATATAAAAAAATGAACAACACAGCATTACTATTTACATACTCCTGCGCAAGAGATGTTCGAGAAAACATGAGACAAGCAGGATTTGAAGTAATAGACGGCCCAAAAATAGGACGACGAAGCCCAAGCACAATCGCAAAGAAAAATTAAAAAGAAAAATTAGAAACATCTTCAACACCAAAAAAAGATAATTCAACAAACAACAACGAATTCTCATCAAAAAACAAATTATCACCAAAAGAGATGAAAGACTCAAAAAAAAGACCCCTCACAAAGTCCTCAACAAACAACCTTTTAAAAATAAGCTTACGCGAGTCAAAAAACGAACCATTAAATTCAAACAACATAAAAGAAAAGAAGAAAAAAAAGAATATAAAAAAACTATTACCAAAAATGTCTAGTGCTCATCCTCTTTAGGAGCATCAATTTTAACATCCCCGGCATCAGGACTCTCCTCAATTACAGCATCAAGCTTGTCCTTAAATTCTTGCTCACTAAACACGCCCTTCTCAATTAACAAATCAAGCAAGATGTTTAATGCATGATGATTACCATACACAAGATCTTCAATCGCTAATTGCTCATAGTGCTCATCCGGCTTACTTTCATCAATATTTTTATCACTCATTACAAATCACCTAAGAAAAAGAGAAAAAACACTAACATATAAATTTATCGACATAAAAAACAAAAAGCGGAAAGAAAAAAAAGAAGAGAAAAAACTAATTTTCCTCCTCCCACAAATAGTCTTTAAAATACTCACCTTGTCTCAAAGAATCCTCAGATTCCTCGTCAATAACAGTCTCACGAAACCGAGTAACAGTAGCCCCACTACCAAGCTTTTTGTGAAACCTCTCAACTAATATGTTTCGTACCATAACCCCCACCTAATAATAATAGAAGTAATAAATATTTAAAACATTTAAGGAAAATAAATAAAAAAAAAAGAATTTAACGAGAAACAAACAAATTATACTTCTCCTTACCCTCAATTTCCTGCACGATACGCTTCACAACGATTTTCTCAGGATCTTGAATAAGCTTAACCCTTTGCTTTAAATCCTTAAAACTCTTAAAAGGCTCAACGCGCCTCTCCTCAAGAATCTCCATCATGTGCTTTTTACCAACACCAGGCAAAAACTCCAAGGTATGAACACGAGTATTAAGAGGCCTTGCAGTATTAAAAAAATCAATAAAACGACTCTCTTCTTTACCAACAATGTCTTTTACAGCGTGCTCTAGCTCCGCTTTAGCAGTACTAGTAAGCTTTGTGAAAGGAATCCTACCATTAATATGATGAATCTTATCACGCTTACTCTGACCAACATACACAGACTCAAAAGGCTGCAAGAAAACACCCTTACGAGGAACAAGCTCAAGCAAAGTAAAATTAGCAGTCCCAAGAGATTGAACAATAGGAGTCTTCAAATGGCTTGGACTTCTGTCGTGAGAATAACCATTGACCAAAAAATCTAGCACTATAGCTGTTTCTTCCCTTTTGCCATTCATTTTTTAAACCCCCATATAAATTAAACATACTTAACAATAAAAGAAATATAATCCCATATTTATAAGTTTTGCCTTTTAAGCAATCTGATAAGAATAAGTATTACGCTTACCCGCAGTCTTAAACTTAACCATATTAGCCTTTCTAAGCTTTTTCAAAGACATAGTAACAGAACCAATACTCGCCCCAATCTCCTCACTGATCTCTTTGGATGTAAACCAACTTTTTTTATTCTTCACAAGGAAATCATACACTTCTTGCTGACCCATAAAAGATTTAATTTAATAAAGCAATATATAAACCTTTGCCTAAATATGATGAATAAATCAAATATAACCACAAAAAAAATATAAAGAACAAAGAAAAAAAACAATATAAAACGCAAATAAACAAGAAAAAAAGATGAAAAAAACAGAACAAAAAATAATACAAATACTAACCCAGAGAAAAAACACAGACATCTCAACGACGAGTCTAGTTAAACAACTACACCCAGAGAAATACGAGGAAATAAGAAACCTAATAGAAAACCCACAAAGAGACATAGACCTAATCAAAATAGGAAAAAGAAACAAAGCAAGATTACACAGACAAATCCTATACCACTTAAATAAATTAAAAGAAGAAAATTACATACAAATAACAAGAATAGAGGGGAGAGGAGAGAAATATTTTAAATTAAATGAGACAAAAACAATAAATGACAAAAAAGGCCAAGAAGTACAGAGAATAATTGAGAGCATGACTAACCTGCAAGATGAATTAAGCACACTAACAGGCATAGAAGAATATGAAGAACAAAAAATAGTGAAACGATTCGACCACAACAACTGGCTTACAAAAATAAACTCATTCATACTCGAGACAAACAAAACACAAAACATAAAAAAATTATACGAACTAATAAATGAACTATACCCAACATACAACGACGTCGTAGGACTTCGAGATTTCCAAGAAATAATAGAGAAAAGCACCCCTGAGGAGCAAACAAATTTTATAAAAAAAATAAACATAGACACAAAAGATTACAATAAATACATAAACCTAATAATAGACCTCACAAAGATAAGAAACTACGTAAAAATAAGCGATTTCATAAACATATTCGCAGACATAAACCCAGACAAAGTTTTCATAATATTTCAAACAACATCAAAAACACTAACAACACAAAACAGACTAATAAACACCCTCGTAAAAAAATTCTCAGAAAACAAAATAAGAGTAAACATACAAAACAAAAACCTAAACAAAGCACCATACATGATAGGACGCGCAGGAGCATACACATTCAACGAAGAAGAATGGGAGAGATACGAAGAGGAAATACAAGGAAAAACAATAGGCGCATGCTGCTCAGAGACAAGCATATACATAGACATATACAGAACATTTAAAGACAAAATAAACTACACCAATTTCAGAGAATTAATACTAAAAACATCAAAAGCACTACTAATCGCAACAGCGACACAGAGAAAAAAATCAGACCACTTATTCAAACCAATAAACAAAGCAAACCAAAACTACCAAAACAAATTCTTCAACACATCATACAACTACATAAGACTATGGAACTACGACATCCTATTTAACGAAGAGACAAATAAAGAAGAAGATTTTGAGAGATTTAAAGACCTACTAACAAGCACAGTAGAGGAAGTAGAAGATTTTTGCAAAAGAGAAGAAACAATATTCAGATCATGCGGAATACCAATACGATTCAAAATCGTCCTATCAAGCGCGTTTAGACGATTCGACAAAGACTTTTTAAGCCCAAGAATATACAAAAAAGTGCTAATAAAAAGCCTAAAAGACTACTACAGAGACGATGTAATAAAAGATATAAAAAGACGAGAATCACTATACAAAATATTTAAAGGAGGAGATAGAGTAAGATTTTTTAGAGATGCAAAAACATCAACAGATGAAATAATAACAGAATTCCACTACTTACTAACAAACCACCACCTGCCCCTATTCACATACGATTTTAGAACATTAAAAGGAGAACTCACACTAAACAGCTTCCTAAAATAAAAAAAATGGAAATTACAAAAACAAACGCAAAGGACTTATGGAAAGATGCAATAGAGCTAATTAAAGAGAGAGGAAAAAACTTCACAGATAACGACAATAGAACATGCAAAGAAGTATTAAACCTAACCTTAAACTTAGAGAACATAGAAGAATCAAAAATAGACGAACCCATGACGATTATGGCCGATACAAAAAACTGGATATACCCAACAAAAGAAGAACTATCCAATATAATGTTTAAAGAATACCAAGCACCAATATACGAGTACACATACGGAGGACGAATATTCGGATTTAACGGAACCTTCGACCAAGTAAACAACTTCATAATACCACTACTAAAAAAAGACCCCCACAGCAGACGAGCAATAATCGTATTCTACGACCCGATAGAAGATTCAAAACCAAACAACAAAAACACCCCAGGCTTAATATACGTACAATTTAGAATAATAAATGATGAATTAATCATGAACAGCCACATAAGAAGCAACGACATATTCTTCGGATGGCCTGCGAACATATACCAATTATACTGCCTAATGAAATACATAACAGAGAAACTAGACATAAAATCAGGAAAAATAACAACATTTAGCAACTCCGCGCATATATTTGAAGAAGACATAAAAGCAATCAATGAAATAATACAATAAAAAAAGAGATGAGCCAAGATGAAAAAGACTGAAAAAAAAATAAAAGATGTGAAAATACCAAAAAAGAAACCACTAAAAAAAGATGAAGTAATAAAAATGCTAAAAGAAGAACTCATACGAAAAGATAAAGAAATAGAAAAACTTAGAAAAGAAAACCAAGTACTAATGAACCTAACATACAAAAACACAAAAAGACAACTAGAAAAAGACTAAGAAGAACTATCAAGCAAATCTTTTAACTTAAAAAAATCTTCTTCTAAAACACTTCTAAGAGATGGATTATAAAGCATAGCCGCGGGATGATATAAAGGAACCACGACTAAGTCATCAACCATCACAGGAACACCATGCAAAGAAGTAATACCCTTAACTTTATTCATACCCTTAACTTTAAAACCAGAGAGCACGAACTTAGTCGCATAATTACCAAGCGTACAAATAACCTTCGGCTTAATAATACTAATTTGCTTTAATAAAAAAGGCGTATGCCTCTCAATCTCCGAAACAGAAGGATTCTTATTATTAGGAGGCCTATACTTTAAAATGTTCGCGATGTAAACATCACTAATAGATAAACCAATACCACCAAGAAGCTTGTCAAGCTCACGACCCGCAGAACCCACAAAAGGAACACCCAATTCATCCTCCTTCGCACCAGGCGCCTCACCAATAAAAAGAATAGACGCATCAGGATTACCCTTACCAAAAACCAAGTTAGACGCAGAATCCTTTAGAGGACAACTTAAATCAATTAATATTTCCCGCTCAACTTTTTTTAACGCATCCCCCTTAGAGGAAGAATACGAATCAAGACTATTTTGAACCATACAAATAATAAAAAAAATATGAAATTAATAAATATTTCCTAAAAAAGCTTTTACAATATTCATTTTAAATAACAGAAAAATATATAAACAACCCACCCAAAAAAAAGCTTATGGAAGATGAACGAGAAGAAAAGGAAGATTTTGAAGAAGTATATGACGACGAGTCGCGAGAAGACTTAGTCGACAATGACCAAATAAGCCCAGAAGAAGAAGCATTCATGGCAGGCTACGACGAGATTAAAGAGAAAAGAAAAGCAAACTACGAAGGAGACCTCGCCTACGAACAAGCATTCGAAGAAGAAAAACAAACAAAAAAGAAAAAGAAATAATTAAACAAATTTTTTACTTTTTATCCACGATTTCTCGCACAACTTGATCAACAAAAGAATCAAGTTTTAACTCACCATGAACAACACCATCACGAGTTCTAACATTCACAGATTCCCCCTCAGCTTCCCGCTCACCTAAAACAACGATGTAATTAACACGCTCAAGCTGAGCATTACGAATCTTCTTACCCATAGTATCCGCCTTAAAATCACGCTCAACACGAACACCACGATCCTCAAGAGCCTCACAAACCCTATCAGCATAAACATTTTGCTTATCAGTAACAGTTAAAACCTTAACCTGAACAGGATTGAGCCATAAAGGAAGCTTGCCTGCATAATGCTCAACTAAAACACCAATAAAACGCTCAAGAGAACCAAGCAAAGCACGATGAATCATAATAGGAAAATGCTTCGAACCATCCTCACCCTCAAATGTTGCATTAAAACGCTCAGGCATCTGAAAATCAAGCTGAATAGTCGCACACTGCCAATCACGCCCAAGAGCATCTTTAATATCAAAATCAATCTTAGGACCATAAAACGCGCCCTCACCCTCTTTGACCTCATAACGCATACCCTTTTTATCAAGCGCGAATTTTAAAGCACGCTCAGCCTTCTCCCAAAGCAAAGGAGCACCCATAGCTTTTTGAGGACGAGTACTGAGCTTGATAAAATACTCAAAACCAAAAACATCTCTGTAAATAAATTCTGCAAAATCTAACAAATCAAAAATTTCCTGCTCCAATTGCTCATCAGAACAAAAAATATGAGCATCATCTTGAGAAAAACGCCTAACACGAGTAAGACCCCCAAGAACCCCCTTTAACTCATTACGATGAAGAGGTGCGAAATCAGCAATTCTTAAAGGTAAATCCCTATAACTACGAGTTATATTCTTAAACAAAATAAGATGACTAGGACAATTCATAGGCTTTAGAGAAAACTCACGCTCATCAATACCAAGCAAAAACATATTATCACGATAATGCTCCCAATGCCCAGACGTCTCCCACAAAGACTTATCATAAAGCAGAGGAGTGATAACCTCATGATAACCCCTCTTCTTATACTCAGCCCTCAAAAAATCAAGCAATTCATTATAAATAATAGTACCTTTTGGATGAAAAAAAGCAGAACCAGGACTTACCTCATTGAAAAAATACCAATTCTGCTCACGACCAATCTTCCTATGATCACGCTTTTCCGCTTCCTCAAGCAAAGCCAAATGCTTATTTAATTGCTTTTTATCAGGAAAACTAATACCATAAAGCCTTTGAAGCTGCTTATTTTTAGAATCCCCCCGCCAATACGCACCCGCAAGCTTCATAATCTTAAAACCCTTAATCAAACCAGTCCTAGGAATATGAGGGCCACGACAAAGATCAACAAACTCACCTTGCCTATAAACAGAGATAACATCAGAATAAGACTCATCATCACCCACGTTAAGACCTTTGATTAGCTCTAATTTATACTTATTATCTTTAAATAGTTTTAAAGCATCATCAAAAGATAACTCCTCACGCCTAATAGGAAGATCTTCTTTAACTATTTTCTTCATCTCAGCCTCAATTTTATCTAAATCTTCTTGCTTGAACGGCGGATGATCAATATCATAATAAAAACCCTCAGAGACAACAGGACCAATACCCAATTTCGCCTCAGGAAAAACCCTCAAAACAGCCTGAGCCATTAAATGAGCAGACGAGTGCCTAAACACTTCTAAGCCACGAGGATCATCAAATGAGATAAATTCAATCTCACCATCTTCATGAATAGGCGAATACAAATCTTTCAACTCAGAATTGATAGAATAACAAAGAGTTTTACGCCAAAGACCCTCAGAGATACCTTTAACTATTTCCTCACCAGAAATACCTTTTTTAAACTCTTTAACCGAACCATCCGGAAATTTAATTTTAACAACAGACATTTTATAAACCTCAAATACAAATAAGACGAAGAACCCATATTTTATAAAGTTTATCAAAAAAAGGTTCTGTCCTAAATAACATCAAAGAATATACTGCGCGAGCCGATAGATGTTTTTAATTATGTTTAACCGAGTCTAGTAAAATAGTTTTTGTAACTTAGTGGCTCGCTAGGCAGTATACAAAAAACATCTATTTAAGACAGAACCCAAAGAAAACAAAGATAAACAAAACACAATTAACCCTTAGATATAAGAGAATTAATTTTATTAAATAAAACATCCCTATAAACAGGCTTTGATATGTAATCATCAAATAACTCCATATTTAAAGAACTTTTAGGATACGACGTAACCGCAACAACAGGCGTATTTTTATTTAACAAAGACTTATGAATTCTACGAGTTGCCTCTTGACCACAAATACCCTTCCCTAAATCAATATCCATCAAAATCAAGTCATACTTTTCTCGTTTTGTAGCACTAACAGCATCCTCCCCAGAGGAAACACTTTCCACCTTAGGCACTTGCTTTAAATAACAATCTAATAAAAGCCTATTTACCGGCACATCATCAACGACTAAAATTTTATTAACAACATCACCAATATTCATAACACTATCAAGGAGTAACAACAAATATATAAATGTTTTGTTTAAAAAAAAAAAATTTATAAATAAAAATAAAAAAACAACAATGAAAATGAATTTAAT
>CAZCTY010000031.1:0-11523 GCA_964501945.1 uncultured Methanosarcinales archaeon | reverse complement strand
GATTTTCAGGATCAGATAAATCTATTACAAAGAAAGGATCAACCTGCCTAAATGTCAAAGAAATATAGGTAAACGCTAACCCAGCCCTAAAGGACTGGGCTTGACCGCGTTTACTTAATCTATATTTCTTGGACACAAAAAACCGTTCGACGAAACCTTACATCCTCGCCCTAAAGGGACAAGGCTTTACGGTTTTTTCGTGTAACCATATAAAGCCTATCATCAACGTACCTCGTACTATAAATACTCTCCGTAGGCGCTAAACCTTCAAGTTCACCAATGATATTCATATCATCATCTAATGTGTAAACATTATTAACAGAAGGAGACCTTGAACGCCAATCAAAAGCATCATATTCATCACTAACCATCATACCATCCCTAATAGTTGTCGCAACCCTTAAAATACCATCATGCTCATCAAGAGCAAATTGACCATAAATATGACCTGGCACTTTACCCACACCCTCAAAAACTAAAGCACCATCACTAACACTAACTTTATTGATAATAGTAAATTCTAATGTGCCAAGCTCTTCTAGTTTTTCCTTGACAATGAGCTTTACTTCCTCTTCTAATTCATCTTGCTCTGCTTGAGGCAAATGAGACACATAGTTTGTGACAACACCCATTATTTTTGACCTCTTTTCATTAGCACTTAAAATGTCATCATCAACATCATTAACCCTATTAATAAAATCCCTATCTTTAGATGGAAGATTTGGAATTATTTTATCCAACATTACGTCTTGCTCAATTTCATATCTGTTAATTCTATCAGTGTGCGTCAAATAAATATTATTATGAGACATGTACATATGATTACTTCCCTCAAGAGTTATTATTTTAGAATCAACATTTTCCTGAGTATCCATTTTCAAAGAATGAATACCAACAAATGCAGGAGACTCATAGTTAGTATCATACACATAAATATCAGACGGAGACATAGTTCTAGACACGCCATCAACCATTACAATAGGTATAGGCACAGGCCTTGAGAAAGGATTATAATTAGTAGATAAATAAATGACACCATCAAATAAACGCGCATTAAAATAACGACCATCAAATTTATACTCCTTTAACAACTCAGGATTATGCCTATCAGAGACATCATAAAAATCAATAAATGTTAAACCAGAGCGATGAGAAAAACCAACATCTTCAATATCATCAAAATTATCAACTAAACCAACAACCGCTAAAACATCACCTTCAACAAACAAACCAGTAATCGTGTTGCCTGAGTTTATAGTACTAAGAATCTCAGCGTCACGAGGAGGATATGCATCAATAATAAATAAATCTTTACCAGAAGATGTATAAATAAAATCACCATCAGTTTTTATTATATCAAGCTCATCAACACCCTCAACTTGAATGTTAGTATCAGAATAATCTAAAGAATCACCTGAACTATCTTGAAATGAAGATTCCATAAGAGGTTCAGCCATATCCATTGCAAAGTCATCCACTCCTGCCCTAACAGCGCCTTGATAATATACGTGTGACGCGCCTGAGGTAGAGTCTAAGAATTTTTGAAATTCTTCCTCAGATGAAAAACTAGACAATTTAGCATCATCTAAAACCTCACCTCCTCGCGTGCGAGAGATATCTGAGCAACCAGATACGAGAAAAGCAAACGCAAATAAAAATACCATGAATAGAGCAAACAAATTTTTTTTGAACATGTAAATCAACCTCCGAATATTAATATTTTGAACTAATTAAAAAAGACTAATGAAGCCAGATATAAATACATTGCTTTAAGTTCTAATTAAATAGAAGTTAATCAATCAACAAATAAATGAGCCGTCGAATTAATAGAACCAACACTCACCAAATCAGAACCATCAAAAAATAATTGAGTAATAGACGCATTATCAATGAAAAAATTAGGAGCTAAATGCGGTTTTAGCTTTAATGCGCAACAAGTTAAATAACGAATAACATTACCATGAGATACAATTAATAAACGAGAATCCCTATGATCCCTTAATAATTTTTCAAAAAAAGCCTTCGCCCTCAAAGCAAGCTCAACATTATCATTAAACTTATCAACCTCCTCAGGCTCCCTCTCAAAAACAATTTTGTTAAACTCAGACAATTCCTCTTTAACGTTTAATTTTTGAGAAGTTATAATCTTAGCGGTTTCAATAGCTCGATGCATACTACTAGAATAAACATCAAAAAACTTAACGTTTTCTAAGAACTTAGCAGTTTTCAAAGACTGCTCCCTACCAACAGGAGTTAAACTAGGCCCAGGAATTCTCGGCTCCCCCTCACCGAGTTGCTCGCTTGATGCATGCCTTACAAGCACTATACTCGTTACCATAAAAAAGCACTCAAAAATGAAAATATGAACTTCGTCGAATAAATAATTTACTGAAAAGAATTCAAAAAAAAGGCCAAAACACAAAAAAACATAAGAATTAAGGCTTTTTAGTTGCAAGAGTAAAAAAACCATCTTTTATTAAAGAACCCTTATTTGATAAAGTGTTTGTTACAAAAAAGCCCTCATCAACAAATAAAACCTCTAGATCAGATGGATGATAATCACGAGTAGGCCAAGAATCAGTTTCTAATTTTTTTTCAAGCACGCGCAAAGGCTTGTCAAGTTTTTGCCTTCGCAGAAGAGTTGATACTAAAACATATTTTTTAGAAACACGACAAAGCTCTTTTATTATTTTATCTGAATCATAAACACACTGCAAAACACCAATACAAACAACTAAATCAAAACTATTATCATCAAAAGGCAAATTATAAGCATCACCCTCAACAAATTTAATCTCCGGATTTTTAAGAGCAGCCTCAGCGACGACGTTTTTAGCATAATCAAGCCCCACAACGCTAAACCCCCTACGCTTAAATTCTGCGCAATACGAACCAAACCCGCAACCAACATCTAAAACAGATTTAACATTTTTTAATTTAGAGACAATTTTAAAACAAACCTTAAATAATTCTAAAAAACCATCCTCAGTCCAACAAGAAGCAGAATAATCAGGCAAATCTTTAAGCGCGTTATCATCATAGATTTTTTTCCAAGACTTATCCATTAAATGAACCATTAAATAAAAGAAATATTTAGAATATAAAAAATATACCAAAAATAAAAAAAAGTTCTATGCTTATCTGCTCGAATCAGCCTGCCTTTCAAGCTCTAATTTCTTAGAGATAGCCAAACTATTAGGAGCTTTATTAAAAGCATTCACGATTTCATCAGCCAAAGCAATCTCAATAGATTTTTTACTATTAAAACTCTTCTGCCTAGCTCCTTGAGTCATCAACTTAAGAACTAAATCAACCCTCCTTTGAGGAGCGCACTCAACCGCTTTAGGATACCTCGCACCACCATATTCAATGGTAACAATTTCCTCCCTAGGCGCAGCGTTCTCAATTGCTTTAACCAAAACTTCAACAGGATTCTTTTTAGTCTTCTTCTCAACAATCTCAAAAGTTTTTTGCACTAAATCATAAGATTTAGAAGCCTTACCTGTATTATGCCCAGAACTAATAATGTGCTTTTTAGATTTATGCCCGGTAACCATTAACTTGTTGATTAAACGCTCAACAATGAAAACTTTTGATTTATGAAATCTGTTACCAGCATACCTAGCACCTGTTTTAGGCACAAAAGTTGGCTTAAGCGTGATGTAAGGAACCAAACCTGGATCGCTCACTGATATTCCTTCAACGTCCCACTTATTAAATGTTAATACTTTAGTCATAGAGTCAGAGAAATAACGGATGATTTATAAACATTATGATTTTAAAAAATACAAAACTCATTCTTTAAAATGAAGCTCACCGTCTAAATAAACACCTTTTTTTAATTTAACAGGCCTCCAAGAATCCTTAACTAATTCAGCATTAAGCCACGCAGATAATTCTTCAGCATTCCCAATAGTCGCAGATAACCCAATTATTTGAGCATTCGGAAGCTCTTTTTTAATTATTGCAAGCACTATCTCCAACGTAGGACCTCGAGACGCATCGTTTAAAAGATGAATTTCATCAACTATAATAGACCCTAATTTTTTTAACCAATTAGTCCTATGTCTTAAAAGAGAATCAAATTTTTCACTTGTAACAATAATTAAATCATTATTACCTAAAGCCCTATCCTCAGAGTCAAGCTCGCCTGTGCTAAGACCTATTTTTATTTCAGGATATTCTTTTTTGAATGCATAATACTTCTCAGATGCAAGAGCCCTTAGAGGAACAATGTAAATAGCCTTTTGCTTTTTATTTAAAATAGTGTTTAGAAAAGACATCTCCGCAACAAGTGTCTTACCTGAAGCAGTAGGTGTGCAAATCAATAAATTTTTATCATTAAACAAACCTTGCTTTATAGATTTAACCTGGCTAGGCCTTAAATCATTAAAATTCTTTTGTTTTAGCAAGTCATAAATATTTGCAGGCAAATCATTTTTTAATTCAGAGAGCTTCATCTACATCTCCTCAGGCGCGATGATACCAAGCAAAGATAAACCATCTTTAATAATAATCCTAACTTTATCAATTAAAAATAACCTAACATCCCTAATCTTTGGCTCTTCTTTTAGTATATTAACTTCTTGATAATAAGAATTGAAAAGCTGAGATAATTCTAATAAATAATTAGTAATTGATGAAGGCTTACTATTATTTGACGCGTAACTAACAATGAACTCATATTGTTTTAATTTATTTACTAATTGCTTTTCAATATCTAAATTTAAAACATCAAATGCAACATTACTCGGAGCAGATTGCTTTTTTAAAATAGAACAAATCCTCGCATGAGTGTATTGAACATAAGGCCCAGATTCACCTTGAAAACTAAGCGATTGCTCAGGGAAATAAGTGAAGTCTTTTTTAGAATCATATTTTAATATGAAAAAATTTATCGCGCCGGTTGCAATTATTTCTCGTCTCTTATTTAACTCATCAACAGATAAATTAGAATATCTTTCTTTGAGTTCTACCTCAGCCAATTCTAGCATGTTTTCTTTAAAATCATCAGCATCAACAACCGTACCTTCCCTTGATTTCATCCTACCATGAGGAAGCGATATTAAACCATAAGATATATGCCTGCATTTTTCTGCAAAATCAAAGCCAAGTTTTTTTAATATTTCAAATAAAACCTTGAAATGATAAATTTGCTCACTACCAACAACGTAACTAAACTCATCTAATGAATGTTCTTCAAACCTTTTTTTAGCTAAATAAATATCTTGAGTTATGTATATTGCGGTACCATCAGATCTAAGCAAATATTTCTTACCAAGACCTTGCTTTGATAAATCCACAAATACAGCGCCAGATTCATCTTTTTCAAATAAACCCTTATTTAAACCATCAAGAATGATTTTTTTACCTTCTTTGTATATCTCACTCTCAAATGTTTGATAATCAATTTTAATACCATACTCATCATAAGTCTGCCTCGCACCCTCAAGCCACCAATCCCTCATTCGACGCCACAGAGCAACAGTTTCCTCATCATCATTTTCCCACTTTTGAAGCATCTCTTGTGCTTTTTTTTCAAGATCAGGATTGTCTTTTTGAAGCGCGGAGAATTTCACATAATAATCCCCAACAAAGTGATCAGATTTCTTGTTTACTGATTTAGGAGTTTTATTTTCACCCTCTAACTTATATGCAAGCATTGATTTGCAAATATGAGTGCCCCTATCATTTACTATATCAAACCAAATAGTTTTTTTCCCAGTTTTCTCATAAATATTTTTAAGACTTAAACCTAAAAGCATATTTCTTAGATGACCTAGATGTAAAGGCTTATTAGAATTTGGAGCAGGAGATTCAATACCTACAGTTAAGTCATTATTAATCGCTAATTGAAGTGGCTCTTTTATTTTTTTTAATACTACCTCAGATAAAAATTTGTTTTCAATTTTGAAATTTAAATAAGGACCAATATTATTTGAAGTAAACCAATCACCACCTAATTCTTCTTTTAGATCTTTTGCAATTATTTGAGGTGGCTTTTTTAATTTTTTAGATAATATAAAACATGGAAAAGCATAATCCCCATGAGACGGCTCTTTTGGAATTTCCATTAAGTCAAAAACTTCTTTTGCATCAATACCTGTTTTTTGAGATATTAATTTTGCCAAGCTATTTTTAAAGTCCATTGAGAAGTAGAAAAAAGTTTATAGTTATAAATGTTTTTTATAAAAACACGAAAATTCAAGAAAAAGTCAAAGAAACGTATTATCTTACGTACATTTCCTCTTCTTTCATTTTCTTTAAAACAGAAAAATTCCTCAAACTTTGATCATGATATTGTCTCAAACGACCAAGATCCATATCTTTTGTGTCTGCAAGATCAACTAAGCCTTCATTAGCTTTACTTGTGTGTTGCAAGTACCGTGTAGATGCAAGACTAGTTGCATGATGCGCCGCGGATGCGTGTCCTGCAATGAATTTTTTCCTATCGTCAGCAGATAATTCTTCAAATAAATCATTAAAATTTGTTAGCTGATTATTTGTATATAATCTATTCATAAGATTTATCGCGTTATGCTTTAAATTCAATATGGATCCTTTTATATGATGCTCTGATGTTGAAAATTCTTCCATGGATTGAGGAATCTTATTATGATCAGATAAATACCTGTTAAGCATAGGCGCACCCCCAGGATTTATTACATAAGATGTTAACTGACCCGGGCCCATGCTAAGATACGAATCGCTTAGAGCAGGAATATTATTTATGAAATCTTCCCCCGCCTCTTTTAATAATTTGTTTTTAAAGACAATATTAGCTGCAGGATTTATATCAGGGAAAAGCTCGGTTAAAAAATAAGACATCACAGCTTTTCCATTAATGGCCGACAAATAGTTTTCCATGAATCTTTTTCTCTCAGGATGACCTTGCATCGTGTCTTCGTTATAGAACTTTGATAAAAAGCCGTTATTTTTCAAATCATCAACTATGTTTTCAAGTTCTTCATTAATTTTTTGCTTGTAGTCATGAAAAGTTGTTTTTTTTGAAGATTTAGAATCATACTCGTTATTAATTGCCTCCGCTATTTCTAAAAAATTATTTCCCCAACGAGAATTTTTTTGAGCCCACAAATCTTTGAGCGCTTTTTCGTAGTTAGGCTCACCTCCATCAATAGAAGCATAGCCCCTATACATGTTATTTAAATTAGCAGTTTTCATTAACTGCGCCATCGATTGTTGATTTAATAGATTTAAAGATTTATGAAGAACATCAACATCAACCTCGCCTTTATTTATGTCAATGTATGCTCGTCTTGCAGATAAATCTCTTATAATAGGATCTTGATTAGTGAAGAAAAAAGTTTTACCATTATGTTTTGCGCCGGCAACGTATCCTTCAGGAATCGTTTTATCAAATTCAGATTTTATTTTATCAGGAGCTTCTTTAGATAATTGATTATAACCAATAATTGATGCTGCAGCAATAGCACCAGCAATTAGCCAAGTTTTAATATTGCTTGTATTGTTGGGTTCTTTAGGTGTATCAGGCCGTGATTGAGTATCTATATGAGGTTTAGTGCTTCGGGGTTTGGACTCAGATTTAGGCACATCAAATTCTATTTCAGTACCAATAGGAATTTTGGTGCTTTGATACTTAGAATCAGGTTCAGGCTTATCAAATTCTATTTCAGTACCAATAGGGATTGATACTCTGCCTTCTAAATCTGGCTTATTTTCTAAGTCTTTTATATGAATTTTTTTTCTCATTCTAGCCTTTTTTCAAGTGTTACAGAGCCTTCTCTTGTATCTTTAGAAAATCTTTCTATCATATCACGCTCCCTCGTAGGAGGTCTTGGATCGCTTATCCCATACTTTATAGGCCCCTCGTACGTAATAGTGCCCGCTTCAGAATCTCTAGTTATATCCATGTTCAAAGTGTCTTTGCCAAGTTTTATGTAATTAACATTTCCTTTAGTTGGAATGTTAAAGTCAGAGAGCTCATACCCGCTCGGCGCGCCGTCTACTTGCACACCTTTATCTTTTGACATAAAATATGATCCAACACCAATACCTAAAGCGATGAGGCTTGCAATGCCAACATCTCTTAGAGTTGATGAAAGTCTTTTTTTCCCTTTTTCTTTATTTTCATCAAAATTCCTATAATAATTCATGATACCACCTCTTTTTTTTAAGAGTATTATAATGTATTGAGTGAAACAACTATATAAATGTTTTGTTTTTTTGTTACTTGTTAGTAATTACAAGCGTTTGTATGTTTGAAATAGAGTGAAAAAATAAAAACAACTACCCAAAAAGTATATAAAACAATTAATAATCACAAAGATAACACGGCGGTCGTGGTGTACCGGCTAGCATTGGGGTCTGTGGAACCCTAGGACCGGGTTCGATTCCCGGCGACCGCCCCACCTTCTACAAAAAAAACTAAAAAAATCTAAAAATGCTTTAAGAACTACAATATAATAACTAAAAATTAAAACATTAAGAAAAAAAATTTAAGTCAAAAAATAAAAAAAATTATTTTTTTTGCCAAGAATAACTTCTAAGCTTAGCACTTTTACCAAAACCGCAACTAGAACAAACTTTGTCTTTAGCGTGGAAAGTAATTTTACCACAACGCCTACAAGCTATGTGAGTTTTCTTCCCTGATTTCTTCCCCATTGAAGCTGTTCCTTTACTCATCTAAAAAACCTCTTATTGCGGCGAAATAATAGTAATAGTATCTCCTCTGATAAACACAGTGCCAAGTTGTTTTTTCAACTCGCCTTCAACACGCTCTTCAGCTTCTTCTAAAACCGTGTTAATGTGGATATCAAACGCGATTAAATTACCAACGTATTGCCTACTGTTTTTAAGTTCTACTAAAACTCTTTTGTTCCTTGCCTTATTTAATGCATCTAAAGGTCTTGATTGTTGTTCCATAATAAATACCCCCAAAAAATTATTTTTTATCCTTTAAAACGGCGTTAACCATTTTCTCCTGACCAGGCCTGCCCGTGATAACAGCCAAACCCTTCTCAGTTTCAATAACTGTGTTTTTAGTTAAAATGTTCCTCCTAATATAGTTCTGGTTAGCAGAATTATCTTTTACAACTTTAATTTTAAGAACAGAGTGCTTACCAGTTTTAGGATCATAAACATTTGCAAACTCAGCTGAGAGCAAGTGTTCTTTTTTAGAACCACCCTTAGTCTTCTTCGTCCTAGACCTCGTCTTACCAATAGTAGGTAAAGCAGCCTTACTACCAGACATATGAATTCTCTTAGACCTAGTACTCGTATTTCTAGCGCCAGACGGCTTTCTCAACGATCTATCTTGAATAATTACCATGGCTAATCAGAAAAAAACTTTGATTTATAAATCTTTGTATGAATTACGAAAAAACACCAATAAAAATCACTGGACAAACGCAGAAGAATCACTTATAAAACTAAAAAAAGAACAATAAAATATGAGTCTTTTACAAAAAGCAAGAATACTAGGCGAGGCAGGAAAATTTGATAGTTGCGGGCCAAAACAATGCGAAGTTAAAGTAAAAAACAATTTAACAGGACTATATCACGCAGAATCAGAAAATAAGAATTGTATAATGCTAAAAACACTCATGACCAATAAATGCGGATTTGACTGCAAATATTGTCCAAATTCTACGAGGAGCAAACCTACAAGTAAAGCAGAATACACCCCACAAGAATTATTAAAAGTGTTTGAGAGCGCAAAAAATAAACTCAACATTAACGGCCTATTTTTGAGTTCTGGAATACCACACATGCAAGAGGAAACCATGAATAACATGCTTGATAGCGTTGCGATGATACGAAAAAAATTTACAGGATACATCCACTTAAAAATAATGCCAGGCACGCCCTACGACCTAGTACGACGAGCAGCAAGACTTAGCAACAGAGTTAGCATCAACATAGAAGCGCCAAATAACGCATCACTTAGCGAGATGAGCGATTGCAAGGACCTCAAAACAGATATACTAAGAAGGCAAGCATGGCTTAAAAAATTAAACGTTTCACAAAGCACGCAGATGATAGTAAAAAAACAAGACACAGATAAAGACATTTTAAAAATGGCGAACTGGGAATATAAAAATATGAATTTGAAGCGAGTATACTACTCCGCGTTCACACCTGTTAAAGGAACACCAATGATGCAAGAGAAAAAAGAAAGCACTATGAGACAAAACAATTTATACAAAGCAGATTTTTTAATGAAACAATACAACTACAAACTACAAGAAATACTCAATGTAATGAATGAAGACATGCTCACAAAACAAGACCCTAAGCTATTAATTGCGCGAGAGGAAATACGAAACAGAATAGATGTAAATGAGGCAAGCAGAGATGAATTAATAAGAATACCAGGCATAGGCCTCAAAGCCACATCAAAAATAATTTCAACGAGAGAAAAACAAAAAATAATGAATATGAAAGAAATACAAAAACTAGGCGCGAACATCAAACAAGCCGCGCCATTTCTGAGAGTGAATGGAAAAATACAAACCACGCTAACAAGTTTTTAGAGAAGTGAGAGATGACCTGTTATCTTATCAATTTTATCAGACTCATCAGGACCAATACCCAAAGCAGTAGTCGTCCCAGGCTCAAGAAACGTGCGACCTGCATCATTAATCAACCCAACTTTCAAACCAGCATTTTTTGCTTGAATGAGCAAAGCCCTAAGATCAGATTCAGATTGAACTTTTAAAACAGATTTTTTCATGCCCTGCCTCTTCCAAGATTGAACAAGCTTAGAATCAGAATTAAAAACAGCCTCAACGCTACCATGAGCAACTTGAGCCGCAAGCTTACCTTTAGGCATTTTCAAATCAGCACGAATAACAATCACTTGTTTTAAATCCATGAATGAAATAGAAAACTCAAACATATATAAATATTCCCAAGAAAAAAATAAAAAAATAAATAGAAATGTTTAAATAATACTAATGCAACATTAAGAGAATAACACAAAAAAGAGGTTAAAACTTACTAATAAATAATTGAGGTGAATAGTTAAAAATGAAACGAAAAAGAAAAGGTCAAGCAGCATTAGAATTCTTAATGACATACGGATGGGCATTCCTAGTTATTTTAATCGTAATAGGAGCATTCGTATATTTCGACGTACTAAACCCAGCAGGACTAGTACCTGCAAGATGTAGCTTCCCGGCAGGATTTAGTTGTTCAGAATTTGGAGTGAGTGAATCAAACGGAGTCCAATTTGTAATGGTAAACAGACAAGGCTACTCAGTACAAATAGAAAATGTTACTGTAACAACTTCCGCGACAAGTGACCCTCTAGAAATTCAATGTGATGGAACAACCACAGACACAAATGACCCTGTCACGTCTGGAGATAGAATTATAGAAGGAAGACATCTATTATACGAGTGCGAATTCACCTCTGGCACAGAATATGTTGCAGGAGAGCGGTTCCAAGGAGATATAATTGTTAAATTCAGAAGAGCTGGAGGCTTAATTGACCAGCAAGCAACAGGGAGCATCGGTGCAACAGTAACAGAATAAATGTAG
>CAZCTY010000030.1:0-11529 GCA_964501945.1 uncultured Methanosarcinales archaeon | reverse complement strand
TGTTTGAGTATATGTATGTTTCTCTTAGTATGTTTCCTTTTTTTGCTTGTTCGTTAAATGATTTTTTTTCTATCTCCTTAAAGCTCTCAGGGACGTATGAGGCATCTATGTAAAAATGATAATCAAATCCTATCTTTGTTATATCGCGTAGTATTTCTTGTATGTATTCCTCGTCGTAGGGGCCGGAGATGCTTATATCTAAATCCCACGTAAACCAATTATCAAGTATGCTTCCTGCTATGTATACTTCATATTCTTTTTTTATATTTAATTCTTTTATTCTCTTAATTATTTCTTTGACAATTGAATTATTAATGTCTTTAAATGCGAACCATCCTTTTTTTTTAAACTCGCCGTATTCAACGTTCATATTAGTTATTTGAAAGCTTTGTTTTCTTGGTAGGTTATTTGAGTAATTGTTTGATTCCAAGATCCAATCTTGCGAAGACAAGTATAATTCAAATAATGGGTCTAGCATGTTTTCTTCAATTAGTAATGTAATCGTTTTACCGGCGTATTCATGCGCGAGAGCGTAGTAAAACTCATATTGTATGTGTTCTTCTTTTATGTTTTTTATTATTTTATCAAAATTATTTTTATAATGCACTAAAGTTTCGCTTTCTAGTTCTAAATATTTTCTCTTTGATAAGAATCTTAAAGCTCTAAGAAAAGCAGTTGTTTTTTTTATTATATCTTTTAGGTCTTTGAAACTATAAAATTCTATTAATCTTAATTTATTATCAAAAAGGTCTTTTAACGCGTTTTTCACATCGTATAATTGATAAGTCTCAAAACATATGCCGATGCCGTTCATTGTAAAATCAAAACTGTTTAAATGATCTTTTATCGTGTAATTCTCAGAATGCTTGGTTTCACCTTTTATAACTTTACTAGGTATAAAAAAATCTATTTTTTTATTATTTATTTTTAAGCCTATGTGGTTTTTTACTTGGGAGAGGAATGTTAACTCTCCAAAGTTTTCTAATTCTTTTTTTAATTTCTCTAAGCTTATGTTTTTAACTAATATATCGTAGTCTTTTGGTATTTCTCCTATTAAGAAATCTCTTGGCGCGCCGCCTACTACATAGCATGGATATTTTTTTGTTTGTAAGTATTGTATTATCTTATTTAGGTCTTTTTCTTTTTTTAAGTGCTTTTTTGTTATTACTTCTATAAATTTTTTTTGTGTTGGGGGGTGCTTTTTAGTTTCTTCGTATTTTGATTCTTGTAGTATTGGAATCATTTTTATATTTGTTAAGAATTATTTATTTATAAGTATTTACCATGCCATCATTCCGTGTGCTTTTTTGTAGTTTTTATATACTAGCCACATGTGCAATTTTGCAATTCCCATCGCTACGCCTTCAGAGGCTTTATCTTTTGGTATTAGTGTTTTACTTTTTCCTTTCGATTTTTGTTTTTTACTCACGGTGCTTGGCATGAATGCTTTCCCTATTTCTCCAAATCCTTTAAACATACTTATGAATGGTTCAAATACGTTAATGTTTCCTTCGATGGGTGTTAGTTTTGTTGGTTTTGTTTCTTTTTTTTCGTTCTCTTCCTCTTCTATTTCGCCTTCTGCTAGTTTTAGGTATTTTTCTAAATCGTCTCCTAGCATTTCCATTGCTGATTGTAATTGGTCATCTACCATGCCGAGTAATTCTCTGTCTTCGTAGTCTTTCATTTTTTTATACATTTTTATTTGGTGGTCGGTCCATCCGTATGATCTAAATGTGGCTTCTCCTTTTCCTATATGTACGGGTCCTCTTGCTGCGTCTTGGTTATAGTTTAGTACGGGTCTTGTGTTGAATTTGAATGTCATAAGTGTGCATCCGTGTATGTCTCCTTTTGGTGATGGGTTTTGTGCGAGTATTTCTATTTCTGTTGCGGATGATTCGAACGTTGATATTATATCTGGGCTATCCATTTGTTCCTCGCTCATTTGTAATCTTTTAATGTGCTTTAAGTATGGTTTAACCCATGAGATGTATGTTTTGATAGTTACATAGTGTTGTCTTAGGTATTTTACTTGGAATCTTTTTCTTGTGTATAATTCTTTTTCTGTTTTCTCTGTCCATACTAGGAATTGGTATAGTTTTCTTTTTAGTACTGTTTTTACATTTTTGTTAAATTCTAATTTGTCTACTACTTCATCTATTTCGTCTGTTGAATTTACTATTGTGTTAAAAAATAGGTCTGGTAGTGCTGCGTATCCTACTTGTTGTGATAGGTGGAACACGCTTCCTGGTTGCATTTGTCCGCCTTTATTTTCTGCGAAGTCTGCGAATAATCCTTTAAGTGTTGCATCTGCGCTCTTTGATGTTTTCCAGTTTTTGTATATTTCTAATCTCTCATCTATAACTCTAAGTTCTCTTACTATTTGGAATAGTGTTTTTACAAGTTCTGATATTCCTCTGAGAAATCCGCTTGCTCTATCTTCTTGTATTGCTCGTCTTTGAACGCTTTGTCCGAAGAACGCGCTGTTTTCTGCTGCTGAGAATGTATCTAATATTTTGTCTACTTTTGAAAATCCTGCGTCTTGTCTTATGTAATTTAGGCACCAGTAGTATAGTTCTTCAAGTGACATGTTAAAGGATTCTGTTATTAATCTGTATCTTTTTGGTGTTTTTGGGTATCCTGTTTTTTGGTATGCGTTTGTTGTGGATAAATTATTTTCTTCATCCATTTCTTCATTTGCGTGGCTTTTATCGTATTCTTTCTCTTCTTTTTTGTATTCTTCTCGCATTACGTAGTGTTCTTTTTTATCATCATACTTATACATATGTCTACAGCTTTCTTTTATAAATCCAAACTTTACCAATAATTCCGAATCTGTTAAAATATCTGCCATTTAATTTATTTTTTCCTCTTTTTTTATGCTTTAGTTATTATTGTTTTAATATTATTTAAAACTAACTCTTTATAGTATTGTTACATAAAATATTAGTGTGCTTGTGATGCCTATTATTCCGCCTATGATTACTTGTGGCATTGTGTGTCCGTGTACAACTTTTATCTTTTTGTCAAGCATTTTGTTTATTTCATCTCCTATGATGCCTACTTCTCGTCTCACTGTAACTGCGTCTCTTATTATTAGAGTTGATACTACTATTGCTAAAAAAAGTATTGGGCTCAATCCTTCTGTTAGAAAAATTGCAAGCGTGGTTGAGCTTATTAGCGCTGTGTGCGAGCTTGGCATTCCACCGTTTTTAAATCCTGATAGGAAATCAATTTTTTTTACACTATATGAGTATAAGATCATTTTAATTATGCAGGATATTATCCATGCTGTCATTATGCTTGCTATGTAAAATGTTGTTATTTCATCAAAAATCATATTTTTTTTATTTAATCTTTATAATATAAATCTTTCTATCTTTTTTTTCTTATTTTTATTGTTGTTTTTACAAGAAAAGTTTTTAAATACCTCTTTAATTCTCTCTCTTTGTTATCTATTGGGTCCGTAGCTTAGCCTGGTGGAGCGCACGACTGATATGTTCTGCGCAGGAGATTTTTTTCTTTTGTGCTGGCAGAGAAATCGTGAGGTCCGGAGTTCGAATCTCCGCGGACCCACTCATTTTTTTTTATTCTTTTGTTTTTTGTGTGGTTTTTGGTTTAGAAAATTATTTAAATAAGCGTTATTTTGTATTTTTTAAAAAGAGGGGTGCTTATTGGACTTTCATATTCATAAAAAATCTGCTAAGACTAAAAATAATTATTCTGCAGCTAATATTGATTTAGCGTATAGGTTTTCTAAAGAGATTCATGAAGAGTTAAGTGATTTGGTTAAGGGTATTATTTTATTTGGTAGTGCTGCGAGGAAAAAGCAGGACGTTAATGATATTGATATTTTGCTTATTCTTGATGATGTTTCTGTTAGGTTGGTTCCTGAGCTTGTTCAAACGTATAGGATTATTGTTGAGAAAGCTGTTCAAAAAATTTCTCCTAAAATTCATGTTACTTCTATGAAATTTTCATCTTTTTGGGAGTATATTAGGGCTGGTGATCCTATCGCGGTTAATGTTATTAGGGATGGTTATGCTATTTATGATACTGGTTTTTTTGAGCCTATGCAGTTATTGTTGTTGCAGGGTCGTATTAAGCCGAGTGATGAGGCGACTTGGTCTTATTATAATAGGGGTCAGCAATTTTTGACAAGTTCTAAAAAGCGTTTGGTTGATGCTGTTGTTGATCTTTATTGGGGCGCGATGGATGTTGCTCATGCTGCTTTGATGAGTATTGGTGAGGTCCCTGTGAGTCCTGAGGAGGTGCCTAACTTAGTTGAGGATAAGCTTGTTCGTGGCAGGCTTGTTGATAAAAAATTGCCTTGGACGCTTAGGAAGTTGTATTCTTATCATAAAAAGATTACTACTGGTCGTATAAAAGAAGTGTCTGGTGAGGATTTTGATTCTCTTTTAAAGCAAACTAATGATTATTTTGCTGAGTTTGAGCGTTTCTTGAAAAAATAATTTTTTTTTAGTTTCTTTGTTTTTTGTGTTTTATTGCTGCTTTTATTAGTCCGTTAAATAAGGGGTTTGGTTTTAAGAAGTTGCTTGTAAATTCTGGGTGTGCTTGTGTTCCTATAAAGTAAGGGTGGTCTTCTCGTTCTATGTATTCTACTAGTTTTTCATTTTCTGATGTGCCTGTTATTTGCATTCCTTTTATTGCTAGTTGTTCTTTTAATTGGGGATTAACTTCGTATCTGTGTCTGTGTCTCTCTGTTGCTTTTGGTGCGTTGTATAGTTTTCTTACTTTGCTATCTTTTTTTAGTTGCGCGGTGTATTCTCCAAGTCTCATTGTTGCGCCGTATTTTTTCTCTTTTAAGTTATTTTTTTGTTCTGGTAGTAAATCTATTACGGGGTATTTTGTGTATGGGTTTATTTCTGTTGTGTGGGCATCACTCCATCCTAGTACGTTTCTTGCATGTTCTATTACTGCGAGTTGTAATCCGTAGCACAAACCTAGGAAGGGTATTTTTTTTATTCGTGCATATTTTATTGCGTTTATTTTGCCGTCTATTCCTGTTGCGCCGAAGCCTCCAGGTATTATTATTGCGTCGTATTCGTTTAGTTCGCTCTCATCTTTAAATTGGTTTGAGTTTATCCATTTTATTTGTGGTTTGACTTCGTTTTTGTAGCATGCATGTTTTATTGCTTCAATTACTGATATGTATGAGTCTTCAAGTGAGAAATCTCCTGTCTCAAAGTATTTTCCTATTATTCCTATATTTACTGTTTTTTTGATTTTTTTGATTTTCTCTATCTCTCGTGCCCAGTCATCATATTCTTTGTTTAATTTCTTTGGTTTTTCATTTAGTTCTCTTAGTATCTTTGTGTCTAGTTCTTGTTTTTTGAATAGTAGTGGTACTTCGTATATGTTATCTACATCTTCGCAGGATATGACGTTTTCTTTTCTTACGTTTCCAAAAAGGGATATTTTGTTTTTTCTCACATCGTCTATTTTTTTTGATGATCTGCACACTACAAAATCTGCTTGTAATCCGTTTGCGTTCAGTGCTCTAAGTGAGTGTTGTGCGGGTTTTGATTTCATCTCTCCTGCTGTATTTGGGATTGGGAGGTATGTTGCGTGTACGAATATTACTGGTTCTTTTTTTAGTTTCATTGTTCTCAGGGCTTCTAAGAATAGAACGTTTTGGTAATCTCCTATTGTGCCTCCTATTTCTATGAGCATTATGTCTGCTTTTGTTCTCTTCGCGCTCTCTTTTAATCGTCTCTCGATTTCAAGGGGTATGTGTGGTATTACTTCTACGCATTTTCCTCTATATTCTAAATTTCTCTCTTTCTCAATCACGTTTTTATATACTTGTCCTGTTGTTATATTATCTTCTTTTGAGAGTTTTATTCCTAGAAATCTTTCGTAGTTGCCGAGGTCTTGGTCTGTTTCTCCTCCATCATGCGTTACAAACACTTCGCCGTGTTCTGTGGGTCTCATTGTTCCTGCATCTATATTTATGTAGGGGTCGATTTTTACGCTGCTAACTTTGTATTTTCTCTGTTTTAATAATGTGCCTATAGAACTTGCGATTATTCCTTTTCCAAGTGTTGATATTACTCCGCCTGTGACTACGATCCATTTAGTTTTTGGTTGCATGTTATTTTCTGATGTTTTTTTTATTTAAGCTTTGTTGTTTTCTTATTGTTATTTTTCTTTACTATTGTTTTGTTGTATTCACTTAGCAATAGGTAAATAATAGAAATATTTATATACTACTGTTGACTATTTTCATTTCGTAGTGAAAAATTCATTTTTTGTTTTTTTCAATATTTGAGCTTGTTTAATTTGGAGGGTGGTGAAATAAACATGAAAAAGAAAGCATTAATTTTTGTATTGTTGGCAACATTTTTATTAGTTGTTGCTTGTGGGCCTGTTGAGCCTGTTGATGATTTAGATGATTTAAACATATCTGATAATGATTTAGATGATGTGTTTGAGCCTGAGGAGCCTGAGGTTCCGAGTGAGCCTGTAAATGCGTCAAAAGCTGCATACACTCTAACGGCTGTTGAAGGGGAATTGGTTAGAATCCCTGTTCAAGCATACGATCCTGATGGGGGGGATGTTTCTTTAACATTCGAAGAACCTTTCAACGAGGAAGGTCTTTGGTTAACTGAGATTGGCGATGAAGGTCAGTACTTAGTTAAAGTAAGTGTTACTGATGGCTTGTTAACTACATCTGAGTATGTCTTAGTTATCATTGAGCGCGCGAATAGGCCTCCTGTAATTGAGTGTCCTGAAAGAGTTGTTGTTCAGGAAACTGAAACTGTAAGGCTTGATTGTAATATCTTTGATGAGGATGGTGATCCTGTAATTGTTGCCTATGAGGGGTGGATGCGTTCATCTACTAAGGAAACTGATTATGGTGATGAGGGTAATTACACTGTATTAGTTAGGGCAAGAGATGCTGAGCACGAAGTCACTGACTCTGTTAAGGTAATTGTTGAGAAGAAAAACAGGCCTCCTGAAATTGAGCCTATTGGCACATTAAGGGTCATTGAAACAGATACTATTACGGTTTCTCCTAATGTGACTGATCCTGATGGTGATGAGATTACATTATCATTCTCTGAGCCTTTAGATGAGGATGGTTCTTGGACACCTGACTTTGGTGATAGGGGTACGTACAATGTTTCTGTAACTGCTAGTGATGGTGAGGATACTACTGTTGAGCACTTCACTATTGTTGTTGAGAGGCGTAATAGGGCTCCTGTGATTAAGCCTATTGATCCTATAACTGTCTCGGAAGGTGAAACTGTTAAAATTGACGTTGATGCTTATGATCCTGATGGGGATGACATCACTATTAGTTATTCTGGTTGGATGAATTCCAGTGAGTATACGACTACATATGACGATGCGCATCCGCTTGGTTGTGATGAGCCGGGTTGTATTGCTACATACTACGTCACTGTAACTGTTAGTGATGGGATATTAGAGACTAGTGAAGTAGTTGAGGTAAATGTCAAGGATAGAAACAGGCCGCCTGAGTTAATCTTTGGCTAATTTTTTTCTTTTTTTTCTTTTTTTTTCTCTCAAAAACATAATATTTATAAATCACTTTGTAGTTCTCGTCTGTATACTTTTGGAGTGATATTATGAGTGATATAAAACATAAAACTGCGGGGAGTTTGCAGAAAGGTAATTACGTCGTGATTGATGGTGTTGCTTGCGTCGTGTCGGATATTAGTGTTTCTAGGCCGGGTAAGCACGGGCATGCTAAGGTTAATTTTTCCGGTGTTGGGATTATGGATGGTAAAAAGCGTAACATGGTCGCGCCGGGTTCTGATACTGTTGAGATTCCTGTTATTGATAAGAGGAACGCGCAAGTCTTGAGTGTTCAAGGTAATGTTTGTAATGTTATGGATTCTGAATCCTTTGAATCTTTTGATTTAAACATTCCTGCTGAGTTTCAAGGCGAGGTCAAAGAAGGTTGTACTGTTCTTTATTGGGTTATTTTAAATGATAAACTTATAAAGCAGGTAAAAAGTGAATAGGTTAGGTGATTGATTATGGGTAAATTTCCAGAAGCGGCTGCGAGGTTGCTTGATAATATTTTTGTTTGTAGGAGGTGTAAGAGTAAAGTTAGGACTACTAATCTTCGTGTCTTAAAAGGCGAGGTTAGGTGTAGGAAGTGTTCTTCTAAGACTCTTAGGCCTGCTAAAAAGAAATAATTTTTTTGTTTTTTTTGTTTTTTTCTTCTTATTTTTTGTTGTTTGTAATCAAAACATTTATATACCTTAGGGCTAGTTTATTTTTTTATGATAAAGAAGTTTAAGGGTTTTTTTAAAAGATTTTTCAGTAGGCTCTTTAAGTCTAAGAAAAAAGTTAAGCTTGGTCTTTATGGTCCGCCTAATGGTGGTAAGACTACTCTTGCAAATAAGATTTGTGTTGATTGGCTTGGTGAGGAGATGGGTTCTGTTTCTAATGTTGCTCATGAGACTCGTGAAATTCAAGTCAAGGAGCATATCACGATTAAATCTAAGGGTAAAGAGCTTTCTTTTAATTTAGTTGATACGCCTGGTATTGCTACTAAAATTGACTATGAGGAGTTTGTTAAGATTGGTATGAATGAGAAAGAGGCTAAGGGTAGGGCTAAAGAAGCTACTAAAGGTGTCATTGATTCTATTAAGTGGCTTGATGATATGGATACTGTCATTGTTATTCTTGATGCTACTCAAGATCCTTACAGTCAGGTTAATATTACTATTATTGGTAACTTGGAGGCGAGGAAGATTCCTGTTTTAATTGTTGCAAATAAAGTCGATTTAAAAAAGGCGAATATTAAGAAGATTCAGGCGGCTTTTCCTCAATACGAAGTTTTGGGTATTAGTGCTAAGTTCGGTAAGAACATGGATGAGTTTTATGAAAAGCTCTTTGAGTTAGCGGGTTAGGTCAATGGTAAAAAATAATATGCTTACATTACAATTTATTCCTTACACTGAAATAGATGGTTTGAGCTCTGAGAAGAGGATTAACAAGCTTTTAAAGGCTGTTAAGGCTAATAAAATTGTTTTACTTGAGGGGCGGTTGAGGCCTAGTGAGGAGGCTGAGCTCATTCAGAGGACTATGGCTGAGATTAGTGATAAGTTTAAGGGTATTGAGCTTAGTACTATTAATTCTGAGTCTTTAACGGAGGGTTTTTTGCGTCGTTTAAGGGCTAGGATTGTTAATTTGCTTCTTGGTGATAGGCGTGGTTTGACGATTATTGGTCCTGCTAAGATTGTTAAAGAAATCAAGCAAGATCCTGATAAGATTCAGTTGTTCACTGAGGACTTGTCTAAAATTAGGTAGGTGGTTATTATTCCTCATCAATGTGTTAAATGTGGTGTTCTTCATGGTGATGCGTCTAGTGCTATTTTGCAGGGTTGTACTAGTTGTGGTGGTAAGCTTTTTTTCTATGTGAAGAAGGGTGATTTGGAGAAGGCTAAGGCGCGTACTCAGGATTTGTCTAAGAAAGATAAGGTTCAAATTGAAAAGGATGTTTATGATATTATTGGTTCTGAGGTTGATGTGGATTTGCCTGTTGTTCTTGATTTTGAGAGTATTAATATTGTTGCGCCTGGTAAGTATGAGCTTGATTTGGTTAACTTGTTTAAAAGTAAGCAGCCTTTAATTTATAAATTAGAGGATGGTAAGTACATGGTTGATTTGAGTGAGACTTTTAAGAAGTTTAATTTGAAGAAATAGTTTTTAGTATTTTTAAGAATTCTCTTTTTTCTGCGTTTGTTTTTATGCTTGTGTCTTTGAAATGTGTTCTTGTTGCTTTGTATTTTTTTTCTTTGAGTTCTGCTATTACATCTTGTGTTTTTGGTATGTTTTTTAGTTTTAGTTCTTTTGCTTCTCTGTGCATGTCGTAGAAGAAGGGTTCTTTTATTGTTATTTCATCTTTTATTATATTTAGTATTCTCTCTGTGTTTTTATGTATGGGTATTTCATCTTTATTTTCTGTTATTTCTTTTATTATTTTCTCATCGTGTATGGGTCCTGTCCATATTGGTCCTTTGTCTTTGTATGTTTCGTGTTGTTTTAGTATTTTTTTTATTTCTTCTTTGCTATTTGTGCTCTTTAAGAAAATTTTTATGTAGTGGTCTGTTGCGTAGGTAAGTATTGGGTTTAGTGCTTTTTCGTGGTGTGCGCCGAGTAATTGTACTTTTCGTATTAGTATTCTTGCTCCAAACTCGTGCATTAATTCATTTCTTAGTGGTTTTGCCCAGTACTTTCTCTCGCACGCTGCGGGGTAGCTTCCGCAAAGCGCTGAGGTATCTGTTGCGGTTATGCTTATTATTCCTTCTCGTCTTATTGCTTTTATTGCATTATCTAAAAATGGGTTTGGGGTTCCGAAGGGGTCTATTTCTATGTAGTCAAAGTGTTGGCTTAGTAGTGTTTTATTTGCATCTTCATTTCGTATTTCTACATCTTCTGTTTTTATATTGTTTAGTTTCAGATTTTTGTTCATCAATTCTTCAAACTTACTTTTCTTATCATTCACTATTATTTTCATGTTTTTTTGTGTTATCTCTTTTAGTAGTCTGATGCTTCTAATTCCAGATCCTGCAAGTACATCTCCTATGGTTATCTCTTTTTTTTTGAGTGTGTTTATTATTAGAAGTGAAAAATCTCTATTTACAACCATTACTGGGTTGTAGAATACTTCCATTTTCTTATTTACTATGTTTTGTTTCTCTGCGTATACTTTTGCTTGTCCTTCTTTTATTATTTCCATTTACTTGGTTGCCTTATTTTTTTTAGAAATTAAAATATAAAAAAATGGTTAAAAAAGGTTTTTTTTATTTTCTATTGCCTCTTTTACTAGGTCTTGTTTTCTCTGAGCCGAGTCCTTTTTTTCTAAGGCCTCTTGATTTTTTGCTCGCGCTTGTAAGTCCTCTTAGGGCTTTGTTCTTTGTATCTCTTGCCCATGAGGTTTCTTTATTTAAGTACACTGATGGGTTATCGCGCTCTACTAATATTACTTCATACCATATGTATTTTCCATCTCGTCCTACGTAGTAGCTGTTTAATACTTCGCAGTTCACATATTTTCTTGCTACTTTTTCTTCGCAGATTGTTTGGTAACTTTTTGCAACATCTTTTCTTTGACTTGAGTGTGCGCTTCTTCGTCCTCCTTTAATGTCTGGTCTCTGTCTTCCGCCTCTAATTGCTCTCTGTCTTATTATTAAAAATCCTTTTTTTGCTTTATAGCCTAAGCTTCTTGCTCTATCTATCTTTGTTGGTCTCAGTATTCTTATAGTGCTTGGTTCTCGTCTCCATTCTCTGAGTCTATCTCTCATTATTAGTTGTCCTTGTGGACTAGAATTTGTTTTTCTTAAATATTTCAAATATCCCATTTGTTTTTGCCTCCATTCTTATTTGTTTTTTTTTGTGTAGGTTTTCAGCGAAGCAACTCGCCACATTAACTTACTATTGTAGGTATTGTCTTTTTATTTATAAATTTACCTAAGTGTTACACGAAAAAACCGTAAAGCCTTGTCCCTTTAGGGCGAGGATGTAAGGTTT
>CAZCTY010000029.1:0-12154 GCA_964501945.1 uncultured Methanosarcinales archaeon | reverse complement strand
CGGGCGGGGCTATTAACCTTTTGGAATAGTCGAGGGAAAACTTAGACGAGAAACGAAATTCTATAAAAACCATGTTTTTTTATAATTTGAGAAGGCAAGATATTTTACATCTAAAGATAATTTCAAGAAAAATATTATTTTATTTCATTCATCATAATTTTTATTTTTTCATCTATATTATCATCTTCATTTAAAATAATTGTGCCATAATCAAAGCTAGATACTAAATCATAAACCGCCTCCGCAGCAACAACACCGTAAGGTTTTTCTCTTTGAGAATCTCTTTTTATGCATGTATCTTTATTAGCTTTTAGAGTGAAAACTAAAACGTCCTTTTTATTAAACTTTAATAAAAAATGTTCTATGGCTCGTTTATGGTAAAAATTTCCATCAATTACAGCTGATTTATTCTTTTTCATGTTTTCAAGTATTTCAGGAATTATCAAATCATTTATTTTAAGAAAATTTTCTTCGCTAATGCATCCTATTTTAAAATCAATCACATCTAATTTGTTTTTTGCAAGTATCTCATCAACTGAGAAATACATCGCGTCTAATTCTTTTGCTAATTTTCTTGATATCGTAGATTTTCCTACTCCTAATGACCCTCTTATTATTATAATCTTTGGCATCTATTTAATTTAGCGCTCTCGTATTTAAAAACATAGTGTTTTTCGCATCAAAATAAGTTTTTTTCATTCATTTATTCCTTATCAAATTGTTTTCTCTGTTTGCACTTTAGCACTAGTCATTTTCAGAAAAAGTATATAAACCTTATTTAATTTCTATTCTCTGTAACTATTTTGCAGGTATTTCTTATGAAATTTAAACTAAAATCTCCATATAAGATGTCTTTGGGGCAAAAAGACGCTGTTAGTTCGCTTCATAAAAACTTTGTTGAATCAAAAAACATTCAGACCTTGCTTGGTATTACTGGTAGTGGTAAGACTTTTGTTATGGCGAACATGGTTGAGCGTGTGCAAAAGCCTACTCTAATCATCTCGCATAATAAGACTCTTGCAGCTCAGTTGTACTCTGAGATTAAGCAGTTGTTTCCTGAAAACAAAGTGGAGTTTTTTATTTCGTATTATGATTATTATCAGCCTGAGAGTTATTTGCCGACGACTGATACATATATTGAAAAAGAGGCTACTATTAATGAGGAGATTGAGAAGTTTAGGCTCAGGGCGGTTTCTAGTTTAATGTCTCGTAGTGATGTTATTGTTGTTGCGTCTATTTCTTGTATTTATGGTCTTGGTAATCCTAGTGATTTTTTGAATCTTGCAATTCCTCTGCGTGTTGGTGATTCTTTTAGTAGGGCTTCTTTGATAAAGCGGCTTGTGAGTATTCAATTTGAGCGTAATGATGCTGCGCTTGAGGCTGGCAAATTTAGGGTTCGTGGTAATATTATTGATGTAATGCTTGCATATGATGATAGTGTTATTCGTATTGAGCTTGCAGGTAATAGTATTAAAAAGATTAGTGAGCTTGAAAAGGTTAGTTTAAAAAGGGTTTCGTCTTTAGATGAGTTTACTATTTATCCTGCAAAGCAGTACGTTGTGCCTGAGGAAAAGCAGCGTCAGGCGATAAATAGTATTTTGCGCGAGCTTGATGATACTCTGCCAAGTTTGGGTCCGCTTGAGGCTGAGCGTCTTAAAAAGCGTGTGAAGTATGATGTTGAGATGCTTGAGGAGGTTGGTTATTGTTCTGGTATTGAGAATTATTCTAAGCATTTTGATGGTCGTAGTACTGGTGAGCCTCCTTTTGTTTTGCTTGATTATTTTCCTGATGATTTCTTTTTAATTATTGATGAGTCTCATCAGACTATTCCGCAGTCAAGAGCTATGTTTAATGGTGATTTTGCGCGTAAGAAGAATTTGGTTGAGCATGGTTTTAGGTTGCCTTGTGCTTTTGATAATAGGCCTTTGAAGTTTGTTGAGTTTGAAAAATATTTTAAGCAGGCTTTATTTGTTTCTGCAACTCCGGGTGATTATGAGCTTGAGAAGTCTGATGGTAAGGTTGATTTGATTGTGAGGCCTACTGGTTTGCTTGATCCTGTAATTGAGGTTAGGCCTGAGGAGAATCAGATGAGTGATTTGATTGGTGAGATTCATAAGAGGTGTGAGATGGGTGATAGGACTCTTATAACGACTCTCACAAAGCGTATGGCTGAGGATCTCACTGAGTATCTTGCAAAAGAGAATATTAAGGTTAGGTATATGCACTCTGAGATTGGTAATCTTGATAGGGTTGAGCTTATTCGTCAGTTGAGGGCTGGTGAGTTTGATGTTCTTGTTGGTATTAATCTTTTGCGTGAGGGTTTGGATTTGCCTGAGGTTAGTCTTATTTGTGTGCTTGATGCTGATCGTGAGGGTTTTCTTCGTGATGAGCGTAGTTTAATTCAAACTATTGGTAGGGCTGCTCGTAATGTTAATGGTAAGGTCATTTTGTATGCGAATAAAATTACTAATTCTATGAGGCGTACTATTGATATTACTAAAAAGAGGCGTTTGGCGCAAATTGAGCATAATAAAAAATTTGGTATTAATCCTCGTAGTATTTTGAAAAAGGTTGATGAGAAGAGGCGTGATTTGAAGCATAAGCATTTGAGTAAGGTTGATACTGATAAGAAAATTATTGAGCTTGAGGCGAAGATGCGTGAGTATGCTGAGAAGCTTGATTTTGAAAAAGCTATAATGGTTCGTGAAGAGTTGTCTGCTCTTCGAAATTATCAAGAATCTAGCAGTAGAGATAAAAAAGGTGTTTTGAAAAAATGAATGATTATATTGTTATTAGGGGTGCGAGGGAGCATAATTTAAAAAATATCACAGTTAAAATTCCGAGGAATAAGTTCTCTGTGATTACTGGTATTTCTGGTTCAGGTAAGAGTACTCTTGCCTTTGATACTATTTACGCTGAGGGTCAGAGGCGTTATGTTGAGAGTTTGTCTGCGTATGCGCGTCAGTTCTTGGGGCTTATGAATAAGCCTGATATTGATTCTATTGATGGTCTATCTCCTGCTATTTCTATTGAGCAAAAGTCTACTTCAAAAAATCCTCGCTCAACTGTTGGTACTGTAACTGAGATTTATGATTATTTGAGGTTGTTATTCTCAAGGGTTGGCATTATGCATTGTCCTAAGTGTTCAAGTGAGTTAAAGCCTCAAACTCCTGAGAGTATTAGTTCTTTGATTATGCAGGAGAAAAAAAAGGAGTTGTTATTTCTCGCTCCGATTATTCGTGGTATTAAGGGAACTCATGAGCAGGTTTTTGATTTTTTAAAAAAGGAGGGTTTCGTGCAGGTTCGTGTTGATGAGAAAATTTATGATTTGGATACTGTTAAAGATGAGATTAAATTGAAGCGTTATGAGAAGCATTGGATTGAGGCTGTTATTGACACCGTTGTTATTTGTGATGATGAGAAGCAGAGGATTAGTGAGGCTATTGAGCAGGCTTTGAGTTTTGGTAAGGGGCGTATGATTACATTAGATACGAAGCTAGCAGGCCAAGGTATGAGGGGTAAAAAAGAGCTTAGTAGGGGGCAGGGTGAGAGTGTTTATACGACTCATGGTGCGTGTCCTAAGCATCCTGAGATTGTCTTTGAGCCTCTTGAGCCTCGTATGTTTTCATTCAACTCCCCGTTTGGTGCGTGTCCTGAGTGTCATGGTATTGGTGAAATTATGCAAGTATCTGAGGATCTTATTATTCCTGATAAAAATAAGTCTATTATTGATGGCGCGATAGCTATTTATAATAAGATGGATATTGGTTGGCGTGCTCAGCAAATTGCGACTGTTGGTAAAAAGTTTGGTTTTGATATCTTTATGCCGATTAAAAAGTTTTCATCAAAGCAATTAAGGGTTTTGTTGTATGGTACAACTGAGTCTATTAAAGCTAAGTGGGATGATGGTTCTTCTATGAATATGCATAATGGTTTTGAGGGAGTTATTCCTCAAACGGAGAGGTTGTATCGGCAAACTGAGTCTGAGTGGCGTAAGGAGGAAATTGAAAAATACATGGTTTCAAATCCTTGTAAGGTGTGTCTTGGTAAAAAGTTAAAAGATACTATTCTCGCTGTGAAAATTGATAATAAATCTATTATTGATGTTACTGATTTGAGTATTGAGTCTGCAATTGATTTCTTTTCAGCGCTTGATGATAAATTAAATGAGACTGAGAAAAAAATTGCAAAACAAGTTTTAAAAGAGATTAATGAGCGTTTGAGGTTTCTTGATAATGTTGGTTTGAATTATTTGACGATGTCAAGGTCTGCTCGCACTCTATCTGGTGGTGAGGCTCAAAGGATTAGGCTTGCAACTCAAATTGGGTCTAATCTTATGGGTGTTATTTATATTTTAGATGAGCCCTCGATTGGTTTGCATCAAAGAGATAATAATAAGTTAATTAAAACTTTGTTAAAATTAAGAGATCTTGGTAATACTTTAATTGTGGTTGAGCATGATGAGGACACTATTAGGTCTGCTGATCATATAATTGACATCGGCCCAGGGGCAGGTGTTAATGGCGGGCATATAACCGCGCAGGGAACACCTCTTGAAATTGAGCAGAATAAAAAAAGTATTACTGGTAATTATCTCTCTCGTGCTAAAAAAATAGATACGCCTAAAACTCGCAGGTCTCCTAAAAATTTTATTGAGGTATTTGGTGCTGCTGAGAATAATCTTAAGAAGATTGATGTAAAATTGCCAACTGAGGTGCTTTGTGCGATTACTGGTGTTTCAGGGTCTGGTAAAAGTTCTCTTATGAATCAAATTTTAATGCCTTATTTAAAAAAGTATTTTGGTTCTACTACTAATGAGCGCATAGGTAAAGTCTCAAGCATAAATGTTCCATTCGAGATTAATAACACTATTTTAATTAATCAAGATCCTATTGGTAAAACGCCTCGGTCTAATCCTGCTACGTATACAAAGTTATTTGATGAGATTAGAACTATTTTCTCTATGACAAAAGAGGCTAAGAGTCGTGGTTATAAGCCTGGGCGGTTTTCTTTTAATGTTAAAGGCGGTAGGTGTGAGGAGTGTCGAGGAGATGGCGTTATCAAAATTGAGATGAATTTTTTGCCTGATGTCTTTGTTGAGTGTGAGGCTTGTCGTGGTAAGCGTTATAATAGGGAAACTCTTGAAGTTCATTATAAAACAAAGAACATCGCGGATGTGTTGAATATGAGTGTTGATGAAGCCGTCATTTTCTTTGAAAATCATCCAAGTGTTAGGCGGAAACTTGAGACTTTAAGGGATGTTGGTCTTGGTTATATTAAGCTCGGGCAGAGTTCTACTACTCTCTCAGGTGGTGAGTCTCAGCGCGTTAAAATTTCTAAAGAGTTAAGTAAGCAAAAGCGTGGTAACACGATTTATTTGCTCGATGAGCCTACTACTGGTTTGCATTTTGAGGATGTTAATAAATTGCTTAGTGTTTTAAATCGTTTAACTGATAAGGGTAATACTATTTATGTAATTGAGCATAATCTTGATGTAATTAAAAATTGTGATTACGTAATTGATTTGGGTCCTGAGGGCGGCGATAATGGCGGCAGAGTTATTGCAACTGGTACTCCAGAGGAACTTGCATCGAGTAAAAGTATTTTGAAGACGAAGTCGCATACGGCGAAGTATTTAAAAAAATTGCTTGGGTAATTAACATTGAAAATGGTGGTTTCAAAAAATATTAATTTTGATAATATTCCAAAAAAGCCTGGTGTCTATCAATTCTTTGATGATAGTAATAGCATCATTTATATTGGTAAGGCTAAGGATTTATATAAGCGTGTTAAAAGTTATTTTTATTCCACTAATCAAAGTCCTAAAACCAAGGTATTGGTATCTAAAATTGAGAGTGTTGATTTCATCGTTGTTCAAAATGAGACTGAGGCTTTGCTTCTTGAAAATAATTTAATTAAAAAGCACTCGCCGAAGTACAACGTTGTTTTAAAAGATTCTAAAACTTATGCTTACATAAAAATTACTAATGAGGAATACCCTCGTATTGAGACTGCGAGGAAAATTATTGATGATAATGCTAAATACTTTGGCCCATACACTGATGGCGCGATTAGGCGCGATATTATTAAGTTAATAACGCAGTTATACAAGATTAGGATTTGCAAGAAGTTGCCAAAAAAGCCTTGTTTACAGCATCATTTAAATTTGTGTGATGCTCCGTGTATTAACAAAAACATTAAAGAAGAATATCTTTTAAATGTTGATCGTGCGATAAATCTTCTCAAAGGTAACTTTAAGCCTGTTATTGAAGAATTAGAATCTCAGATGAAGGCGTATTCTTTGCGTGAGGAATTTGAGCGCGCAAAAGATATTCGTGATAAAATTGTGCGTATTGAAAACTTGCATGCAAAGCAGGGGGCTGAGCGGATTAAAGATTATGATGAGGACGTTGTTGTTATGTTAAATGATTTTGAGCGTGCAATTATTACAATCATTCACATATCTAAGGGTTTGATCTTATCAAAGAAAAATTATACTTTTGATTTTAAAGATGATATTCTTCAAGAATTTGTTAAGATGTATTATTCAAATATCAACTCTGAGAAAATTCCTAAAGAAATAATTGTGAATACTAAATTCTGGGAGGATTCAGATGAGCTTTTTGCAATTGAGAATTATTTAAGCAAGCTTAAAGGCTCAAAAGTTAAAGTAATAAAGCCTGAGCGAGGTGATAAAAATAAGTTAATTGAAATTGCTGAGGAGAATGCGAAATTAAACATTAAAACACCTAAGGTTTTATTTGATATAAAAAAAGAATTAAAATTATCGAAGCCCCCTTTTGTAATTGAGTGTTTTGATGCGTCAAATCTTGGGGATGAGCACATAGTTGTTGGTATGACTCAGTTTAAAGATGGTGTTGCAAATAAGAGTGAGTATAGGCGTTTTTTAATAAAAAACACTCAAAGTCAAGATGATTATGCTGCTATTTTCGAGGCTGTTTTTAGGAGGTATAATAAGCTTCGTGAGGAGAAGTCTGCTTTGCCTGATTTAGTTATTATTGATGGTGGGCGTGGTCAGTTAATGGCTGCAAAGAAAGCTTTAATTGAGGCCAGGGTTGATTTGAATTTGATTAGTATTGCAAAGAAAAATGAGGAAATATTCAAAGAGGATAAAACCTCCTTGCGCTTAGATAAGTCATCTCCTATGATGTTGTTTTTGAGGCGCATTAGGGATGCTACTCATAATTTTGCGATTAATTATAATAAAAAGCGTCGTGAGATGAAGTTGCGCGATGAATTTAAAAAAATAAAAAAATAAAAAAAATTAGTTAACGCTTTTTGATATTTCTGCGCCTGCTTTGAAATTTGGTGCATCTTTTGGTTTTGTTGCAAGAAAGCTCCACCATGGTCTTCTTGTCTCGTCTAGTCCACCATCATCTAAAATCGTTGTTGCTCGCGTATTCATTCTAACTAGCCCTAGTATTCTTAGTTCTTCATCGTAATCTATTTCTACTGTGTTTGTTTCGTTATTGTATCTTATCTCTCTTACTCTCTCGTTGTTGCTTGCGTGGTATGCTATTGCTAATCCGAAGTCTTGTCCTCGTATATCGTCTAGGTGTTCTATGTAGTCTCTTATTCTCTCTCTATCTTGTTCGCTCCACTCATTTGATCTTATAATTCTTGCTTGGTTTCCCATCCCTTCTCTAGGCATGTCTTCTCCGAATGCTCGTCTTAGTGCATCTTCTCTATTACTAGTGTTTCTTTGATAAGCCTCATCTAGCATTTCATCTCCATCATCGTCTTCATCTATGTAATTTGGTGTTTCCTCTCGCGTCATGTCAGGTCTTATTTCTACATCCTCATCATCGCAGTCCCCGCCTGCAAGTAAGTGTCCTGTTTCACCGCAGTACTCTCCGTTTTCTTTTTGGGTTTCTTGTCCGAGTTCTATTGTTGTATATACGAGTTTATTTTTTGGTATTCTAACTTCAGGTATTTCAAGGCTAACTCGTATTTCTTCATCTTCATCGTTTCCTAATTCAAGTTCTATTTTTGTAAAGCTTAGGCTTAGTGTTTCTGATGGGGATGAATCGCTTGCTATTGGTTCATCATTTATTATCCAAGCATAATTTATTATTGGTCTATCTTCATCATTTGTTACCGCGCCGCTCGCGCCCCATGTCCATGATAAGATTTCTATTTCATCATCAGAATCTGTGCTTCTAGAATTTATTTTGATATCTTGAACTGATACTTTCCCTGCGCCGCCGCCTCTTGTTTGAGTGATTTCTTCTCGTGGGCATTCTCTTAGTTCATTGTTTCCCCAGCAGTAAATAGTATGGTCTTGTTCTATTCTTGTCTCATCGTCGCCATCGTATGGTGTAACTACGCAGACTATCTCATTATTTCTTGAGACTCCGCATCTAGCTTGCATATTATTTTCTTTTATTTGGTTTATTTCATCTATGTTTTTTGTTATTCTCGCGCTTGTATATACGTTTTCTTTGTTTTCTCTATGTATTATTGCTCTCGTGTTTATTTCTTTTTGTGTGTTTTCGTTTACGTTTTCTGCTGGTATTTGTATTTCTTTTCCTGTTTGCGGGTTTCTACCAGTTCTAGTGGTGTTTGATTTTTTTTGTTCTGCATCAAGCTCATCATCATCTTCATAGCGCGTTATTTCATCATCTCTGTTCTCTGGGCACTCATTAATGTCTCTCACCCTGGTTCCATCATCGCAGTATTGAATACTCGTTGTTTCTTCGTTTGTTCGAGTTGTTTGCTCTTCTGCACTTACCAAAAATAATGTTATGCTAAAAATTAATAGCGCAGCAAATAAAATACTTATTTTTTTTATTTTTTTCATTGAAACATCCTCCAATAAACTCTTTTTTTTGATGAGTTTATTTACTTGTTTCATGTCTGGGGAGCAATTTTTTTAGAGATTACACATATATAAAAAAATAATAAATTAAATTGCTCAAATCACTTCTTATTATTAGTAGTAATTCGTTTAAGTATTTAAAATTTTATAAAAATTTGAGTTTTTTTAGTTTTTTCAATTATATTTTTATAGTCTTGTTGTTTTCTTATTGTTATGAAGAGACGGCATGCTCATCGAGGTTATAGTTTAAATAAGCATATTAATTTTAATAAGGAGCGTCATAAGACTAATTCTAGGAAGGATTTGACTAATGTTTTTTGTTGTGTTTGTAAAAAAGAGTTTGTTTTGCCGTTTAAGCCGCGGCGTCCTGAGGTTTATTGTGATTCTTGTTTTAAAAAAGTTAAATCTGATGAGAAGAAAGATGTTTCTTTTGAGTTTAAAAAATCAGGAAAAAAGAAAAGTGTTAATTAAATAAAAAAAATTGTTTAATATTTATTTCTTGAAGCTTTTTATTGTTGCAAGTAGTGCAAATAATACGAATCCGACTCCAAGTCCTAAAAATAGTCCTGCGACGAGGTTTCCGTATAAAAATCCAAAGCCCATTCCAAGTAGTACTCCTGCAGGTATAAATATTGCTTCTGAGTCGTCTTTTTTTAATTTTCCCGCCTTTTTGAGTACTTTCTTTGCGTGTTCTATCTCTTCTAATTCTTCTGCGTATTTTTGTTTTCTTGATTTTGTTTTTGTTTTTGTTTTTGTTTTTTTCTTTGCCATAGTTTCACCTATTTGATTTTTTTATTGTTTTATTATGTTTTATTTTTTTGTGTATTAAAACGCTTATTGTTGTAATTATTAATATCATGCTTATTGCTGTTATTGTTATTATTTCTGGGTATTGGTTGTCAAATCCTGCTTTGGTTGTGTGTTTTATTATTATTCCTGTGTATGCCCATATAAATACTAGTGCGTAGGCTATATTTTTATCTTTCATTGTTCTGATTATTCCTATTGTTGTTCCTATTAGTAGTATTATTATCATCCATATATTATCTGGTATTCCAAAGCCGTCCCAGTTTATGCTAACTAGGTACGTTGTTATGTTTGCGATTGTTGCTATTGTTATCCATCCGAAGTATATGCTGAATGGTAGTTTTACTAATATGTATTCTTTTGTATTAAATTTTTGTTTTCTGAGTATATTTGCTATTCTTATTAGAAATATTAGTAGTGTTATCATTATTATTACTGATAATCCTATGTAGTCGTAGTGCCATGCGAATATCCATAAGATATTTGCAATAGATGTTATTATAAAATTTATATTTATTCGTCTTATTAGTTCTTTTTCTTTTTTATATTTTATTTTTTTAAATGCTCCAAATTGGTAAAGGATGTATAATCCTAGTAGTATGTATATCATTCCCCATATTGAGAAGGTTATTCCTGCTGGAGCGAATAGGTTTGCGTATTTATCTGATACTTCTCCTGTTGCAATATTATTTATTGGTAGTGCGTTTGCCAGGTAATTTGTGACTATGACTCCCACGTATAATATCGCAGCAATTATTTTTATTATTATATCTCTCATTTATGCTTCCTTTAGGTTTTGTATTATTTAATTGTTTTCTTTTATGCACACCCCCCAACGAGCATTATTTACTCCATAATAGTTAAAATGAAAAAGTTTATATACTAATTATTTATTTTAATTGTTGGTGATATTATGTTAAATGAATTGGCGCTTCACGATGAAATTGACGGTCCTGAATATTATATTTATGGCAATAGTTTGGAGAGTGCTTTATTTAAACAACACGTAAATTATAAGCACCCTGAGTTTAAAGTTCCTTTAATGAATTTGTATGCTGGCTTGAGAAATTTGTCAAATGATTCTAATATTTTCAGCGCTAATATTGATAAATCCGAAGTATTTAATGAATCTTTACTTCAATCCAATAAAGGACATACATATAATTTTTTAGAGGAATCTCTTAGAGCTTTTATTGGAGTCGATATTTCAAGTAAGTTTGAAAAAGATATATACAACCTTATTAATAATTCTAGACAAGCTGTTAAATCAAAGTATGATTTTATTGAAAAATAATTATTTTTATTTTTTTTCTCAGTAAGTTTTTTATTTATTTCTATATTCTTATTATTTATGAGAGAGCTCGATATTAATTTTTTTAAAAAAGATGCTGTTTTTGTTGCAAAGAATTTAGTTGGTAAAATATTGTGTATTGATGGTGTTTGCAGCCGCATATTAGATGTTGAAGCATATAAAGATGATGAGGCGAGTCATGCTAGGAAAAGAACGCCTCGCAGCGAGATTATGTTTGATTCTTTTGGCAAGGTTTATGTTTATTTAATTTATGGTATGTATCATTGTTTGAATTTTACCTGCGACATTAATGGTCCTGGCGCTGTTTTAATTAGACGTCTTGATATGCAAAACTGTGATGGACCTGGCAAGCTTTGCAGTGCTTTGAATATTTCTAAAAAAGATAATAATACCTTTATTGGTTCTAGGTTTAAGATTTTTGATGATAATTTTAAAGCGAAAGTTGTTGCTAAAAAGAGAATCGGTATTAAAAATGATACTCATTTGCTTTGGCGTTTTGTAATTGATTAGTTAATTTATTATTTTTATGAGTTTAAGCTTCTCTTTGCTCTTTTGTATTATTATTTCATCTCCTTCTTGAAGTATTATTTTCTTAGAATGATTATCGCTTGTCAGATATGCTTTATTTCTTTTAATTTTTATTTTGATGTTTTTTTCTGTATTTATTGGTTTTATTTCCTCAGTCGTGTTGTTAAATGCGATTCCGATTCCTTTTTTTATTGTATTTCTTGTTATTGAGTTGTAGTACGCGGTGCTTCCAAAAGGTGTTGCTACTACTACTCCGTCTCCTATCGCGTCTATTTTTTCTCTGTCTGTTTTAACTTCGAATCTTATTGCGTGGTGTTGGTCAGCATTTCTTATTACTACATCATTTGTTGCTATTAGTTTCTTGTTTTTTGCTATTGCTTCTATTTTTATTTCATCTTTTATCTCATATTGGTTTTTAAAAAATTTGGTTAGTATTGTTTTTAGATCTCCTGTGTTGCATGTTTTGCATATGCTTTTATCTCTTATTACAAGTTTTGGTACTTGAGGGTTTAGTTTTTCTGCGTGTAGCAGCGTGCCGTCTCCTCCAAAGCATATTATTATATCTGGTTTGTTTGAAAACCTTGCTTTAGGATTTAATTTTAGTATTTTCTTTTTTAGGCAAGGTAGTTTTTCTCTATCTCTTGCATATATTTTTATTTTCATTTTTT
>CAZCTY010000028.1:0-12806 GCA_964501945.1 uncultured Methanosarcinales archaeon | reverse complement strand
GCGTAGTAATTTGATAAGAGTTTACACAAGAAAAGAAACAGAGCCCTTAATACTTGAAAAAGGCGCAACAGTAGAAGATGTAATTAACTCAATTCACAAAGACCTAATAAAAAAGTTCAAATACGCACGAATCACAGGAACAAGCGCGAAGTTCGAAAATCAACAAGTAAGCCTAAACCACGAACTACAAGACGAAGACTCGATAGAGCTAGGCTTCAAGAATTAACCTTTTTTTTATTTTTTGATTCGTTTTTATTGATTAAATCATTGAAAGTTTCTAAAAAAACTATAAAAAGAAATGTTTATAAGCAATAAAAATAAAAAATAATTAAAAATTCGCGGTATGGCGTTTAAAATGGGATTTTTAAAATGGATATTAGGTATTGACAAAAAAGTTACTTCACTTAATTTTTTCAGAAAAAATAAATTACTTTTATTAAAGATTTTTGCTATTTCTAAATTTAAATTAAATATATGTTATAGAATAAAAGAAAATGTTGATGAAAAAAATTTGAATGTTATTCACGAAAAGATTTGTGAAGAAATAAAAATTCGTAGAGATTTAACTCCTATTTTTATTCATTTTTTAAGAGAACTAAGTATACGCGAAGAGATAAAAATTCATTTAAAACATCTATTTTCTCAATATATTATAAATTTGAATGAACAAATTGCTTGGTTTAAAAATAATCAAAGTTTAAATGATAAAAAAAAAAATTTTGGGGAACTTTCTGATTTAATAATTGTTCAGAATTCTTTAATGTTTGATGTTGTTAATAATGATTTGGTTGTTGTAAAAAAAGAATTAGATAAGCGTATTAAATTAGATGTTAAACTAGATAAAAAAATGATGGAATTTAAAGAAGATAAACATCTTTTAGATGAATTATTTTTAAAAATAGCTTTTGAAACAAATAATTTTAATGATTATAATTTAACGAATGATCAACATAATAGGAAAAAAATAAAAGAATTAACTGAAGATTATAAATATTTGTTAGCTGATGTTGAAAAGCAATTGAGGAGATATGAAAAAGACGATTTAAAATCTAATCAAATAAATTGGTTTGAACATTTTATTAGTGAATTAAAATCTAAAATACAACAAATTGATCAAGTGTTAAAAGACCCTATCATAAATATGTATTCTATTAATTTAACTAATCAAGAAGTTTTTAATATTATGGGTAAATTAAAACCTTGTCATGTTGTAGGTAAATATTCGTCAATGATTAATATATTGGAATCTGGTTGTTTACTTGCAGATCCAGGTGATCCTAATACAAAAGAAAGATATATGAAGATAATAAAAAATCAAGAGCACGCTATATTTTTTAGTGTTGGAGGTCCTTATTATCATTTAAAAGGTGACACATTTGATTATCCTTGTCTTATTATTTTTAAAAAAGATTTATTGGATATGGCTTCTGTTTTTTATCCTAGAGATAGTGGCGCATATCCTGATAAAATTTTTGATGTTGCGAAAAATAATTTATCTGATGATCAAATATCGGAAATTAGATATTTATTAAGTCAAAGACAATTTTCAAACAAAAATATTATGCTTAAATATTTATTTTATCAAATTAAACATTTAAAGCTTAGAAAATATTTTATGGGTACTATTGTAAGTAATGATATTCTTAAAGAAAATGTTTCTTTATTTCCTGAAGGTATAGTGGAGCATAAAATACCTGGTGATTTTTTTGAAAAAATAATTATTAATGTTGGTAAAAAATTCGAATTTAATAGATTTGTAAAAAAATACGGAGATAAAATAATTTTTGTAGATGATCCTTTAGAATATTATTGGGGCTATGTGGGATTATCTAAAGAGCTTGTCGACTGAATATGTTGCATATTCTTCTGAAAGTTTTTGTATTTTATGTGTGTCTTTTAAATTTATCACGTAAGATTTAGGTATTTTTGAAAATCCTTGTAATGCGCCATATAAAGTGCCTGTCATAGATGCTATTGAATCAGTGTCGCCGCCATTTCTAACAGAATAATTCATGAGTTTTTTAAAATCATGCGGTTCTTTCACAAAACAAAATAAGGCATATACAACAGATTCATTTGCTAATCCTGACACGCCAATTTTTTCTGCTAGAACATCTATAGGTTCATCAATATGGTCTAGATTGTCGTGTATTTTTTTTATTAGGCTATATTTTTTGGGCTCAAAATCGAATCTATTTAGCTTAGGTATGTTTTTAAAATTGCTTTTCAATAATTCTTTATCTAAATAATCGTCATCAAACATCACTGTTTTTATTGCACCGCCTAGTAAATATGCTGATTGAAAACCTATTTTGTTATTATGTGTTATGCTCGCGACATGATTAACTATTATGCTTTTATAGTGTCCTTCGGCAGATATTGCTGCTAGAGGGGATATTCTCATTGCAGCTCCGCATCCATAGGCATCTTCGAGCCCGGACTCATAAGCAGATGCGCCTTTAGTTATGTTTTTGAGTGCGAATTTTGTTGATCTTCCTGCGCCGATTAATTTTTTATGTTTATATAATTCTGCAAATCTTCTACCTATGTCTTCTACATCCACGTCTTCTTTTTCCAATATAGATTCTACTGTTGCAAGAGTGAGTTGAGTATCGTCTGTATATGATCCTCTTTTTAAACCTTTAGTGTGTCGAGAATATTCTGAGTCTATGTATTTTTCACTTATTTTTTTGCCATGAAAGGTCGTAATCTGTTCTTTTGTTAGACCTTCATAAGGCATCCCATATGCATCTCCACAAGCACATCCTATTATGGCGCCTTTAATAGAATCCTGTACTTGTTCTTTATTTTTAATCATGTCTTCAAGTACTCGTCCTAAATTTATAAACCTTTCGCTTTTTATCATTAAAAAGTAGTGAATAAACAAAAGTTTTATATATTTGTAGTTCAAGAGTACTATATGGTTTATTCAAATCAATCTCCGAAACGATACATCGTCGATGGTCCGAGGATGTCTGGTAAAAGCACTTTATTATTCGGTCACAGTCACAGAGATGATTCTCCTCAAAATTTATCCTCTTTAGAATCTATCGCAACTTGCATTCCTGAAGCATCAGAGGAAGCTCATAAAAGACTTAAAGAAATGGGAATAAACGGTAAAAAAGACAGAAAGAGCTTAGCTGAGAGAGTACTAGAAATCTCGGCAAAATACTTATCTGATGCAAACGATCCGACTAAAACATACTTCTTTGATAGAAGTATTTACTCAGCAGAAAAATTCTGCAAAGAGCAAGGCGTAGATATCTCAGACAAAATCAAAGAAGTTTTATCTCAAAAAAACTTCGAAGAAACAGTTTTTCTATGTGCGCCATTAAAATCAATTGATGGAGAGGGTAGAGATTCTTATGAAATCAGATTAAAAAAATTCGATGAACTAAGACAATCTTATGAAACTGAAGGTTATAAAATAATAATTGTTCCTGTATTTAATGAATCAGTTAAAAAAGAAAATACATCTTCGAGGATTAAATTCATTCAAGAAAAATTAAGAGAATTAGATCGGGAGTTTTAATAATTTAATTTATAATTATTGATAAATTTATTTATTTGTTCTTCAACACCATCTTCGCTATTCACAACGAAATGATTTTTCCATTCAATGTCTTTCCAATCTTGTTTCATTTTCTTATATATTTCAAATCGACTCTGAGGGGTTCCAACTTGTCTATCTTCATCATGTTCTTTTTCAAATATTCGCGTCTTAACTATTTCTTCATCGCATCGAACTTCAATTACAATGACTTCACATATTTCATCAAGTTCAAAATACAATTTTCTGCTCTCTATTAAATCAAGACAAGTATCAATAATAATTATATCGTGTTCCTTGAAAAGTTCTTTTATTATCTTTATTTTATTTTTTTGAGATTCAATTCTCCAGTCTAGTAACTCGGAGTCACTTGCTTTCTTGAAGTCAAAGTTCTTCATAGAAACATCCTTTGCGAACTTATCAGAATCAAAATAATAAGATTTTAATTTATTATTAAGAATACTAGCGCAATAACTCTTCCCGGTCCCAGGAAGCCCAGCAAATAACAATAGTTTTTTGTTTTTTCTAGTCATTTTGAATTATTTTTTTCCTTGGAAATTTGTAATTTTAACATTTTTTTAAATTCGAAAGGTTTTATTTAAATGTTGCGAGTTTTTTATTTTCAAACCAATACTATTTAAATAAAAAAGATTCTATTATATTATTATGGTAAAAGATTTCGGTGATTATTGGGATGATTTGGCTGATGTAAAAGCTGCTCGCACAAGGGCAAGCATAGTTCTAAGGCTTATTAATAAGTACAATAAAGGTGCTAAATCAGTTTTAGAATTGGGTGTTGGTAATGGTAATGTTTTGAAGAATTTTCCAAAAAAATATGTTCTTTCAGGCTTAGATGTGGAGCCTAAATATGTTTCTTTAGCAAGGAAAAAGATTCCTCGTGCTAATTTAATTTCATCAAGTATGCACAATTTTAAATTCGACAAAAACTTCGATGTTATTTTCTCTATTTTTGATTCCATTAATTTCTTAGATAATTTTAATCAATGGAAGCAAACATTCAAAACAGTTCATAATCATTTAGAAGATGATGGGATTTTGGTTTTTGATATGTACACTCCTTTAATGCTTGAAAAAGCTAAGTCTTGGAGTATTTTTTCAAAAGAAAAGTTTGGTTTCATGTGGGATAAAGCGATTGTTAAAGGAAATAAATTAATTTGGAATTTTCATATCTTTGAAAAAATTAAAAATGACAAGTATGAACTGAACGAATATAAATTTTCTGAGAGAATTTTTAGTGTGGGGAGTGTTGAAAAAGAGTTAAAGAAACATTTCAAAATTCTTGAAAAAATGGACGCGGAAGATCTTAATGGCATTTTGAAAAAACCATCTAAAAATACATATAGGTTAATTTATGTTGTTAAGAAGAAATGATTTTTGTACTTTCTTGTTTGAGAATTTTAATCATTCCTTCTTTTATTTCAAATAAATAAATATTTTCAGGTTTTGTTTTGCATTCTTTTGAATTTAAAGGTTCTTTTAATGCTTCTTGCATTATTCCTTCAAGGCATCCTGTATGTGTTACTATTAAGATTGTTTCTTCTTTATTTTCTTGTTCTAGTTGTTTTATGAAATTTAATACTCTCGTTTTCATTTCTTTAAAGCTCTCACCTTCTGGTGGTTTTGCTTGGTGGTCGTGTTCGTCAAAGTATTTTTTTATTATATCTTTATGAACTCCGTTATATATTCCTAGGTTTTGTTCTCTTAGTTCCTTTGTTTTTATTATTTCAACTTTTAATAATTCATTTATTATGTTGCTTGTTTGAACACATCTTCCAAGGTCGCTTGTGTATATCTTATTTATTTGTTTATTTTTCAAGTTTTTTCCATGTTCTTCTGCTAGTTTCATGCTTTCAGGTATTAATGGTGAGTCTGCCCATCCTTGTGTAATTCGTTTAATATTGGACTCGGTTACTGGGTGTCTTATAATGTAGAGTTTCATTTTAATTCTATAGAATATCGTATAGTTAGAACGTCTTCTTTGTGTTTTATTTTGTCTTGCATCATTCCTCCATTTCGTTCTATGATTTTTATTGAAGGTATATTATCATTGTCGCAGGTTAGCATGACTTTTTCAAGTCCTAGTTTCTTTGCTTCTTCTAGGCAAAGTGTTAATGCTTTTGTTGCATAACTTTTTCCTCTTTTTGAAGGTATTATGTCGTATCCTATGTGTCCTCCGAATCTTTCTAGTTTTTCATTTAGGTAGTGTCTTAATGATATTCTTCCACAGTATTCGTCGTTTTTATCTATTATCCAGAAATTAGTGTTTGGAACCCTTCCTTCATCTAATCCTTTATGTGTTTCTAATTGGTCTTTAACAAATTCTTCAAAATTGTGTTGTAAGTCTTCCACATTTTGTTTTAAGTATTGTTCGTTTGATTCATTATCTGCGCCTTTATTTTGAATTTCTTTTACGGCATCAATATATGTTTCTTTGAATTTAGTGTTTGGTCTTTCTAGTCTTATCATTTTTAGTTCAACTCTCATGTATCACGATAAGTGATTGTGTTTTATCTATTCCTGTTATTCTTTGAAATTTCTTTAGAAGGAATGAGTCGTATTCTTCAACATCTTTTACTCTGACTCGAACAACCATGTCTGTTCCGCCTGTTACGATGTCGACTTTTTCTACTTCTTTCATGATGCTTATTTCTTTTGCGAGTTTGTGTTGATCTCGTTTTGCTTCTCGTAGTGTTTTGTAATCACAGCTAACAAGTATTATTGCTGTAAATCCTTTTCCAAGTTTTTTATAATCTAGATTAACCGTGTATTTCTTAATGTACTTCTCTGCTTTTAGCTTTTTTACTCTGTGGTGCACAGTCGTTATTGGTATGAGTGTTTTCTTTGCTATTTGCCTAGTCGTTAAACTACTGTCTTCTTTCAATAATTCAAGTATTTTAATGTCTTTTTCGTCTAAAGTATTCATGTTAATGAAACAAATGTTTCATTTATTATATAAATATTGCTATTTTTTGTTATATTTTTCCATTTTTTTCGGATTATTTATTTATAAAACGTAGTTTTACTAAACATTATCACAACTAAGTTGTGAAAAAACAAAAACAAAACAAAGGTGATATTATGAAAAAAACAAAACAAGAAACAGTATTGGAAACAAAGCAATCATCGAAGCTTGGTTTCATTGAAACAGAGCAAGGAATAAAATTAGTTAAGGATGCTTTTGAAAAAGCGCTTGCAGAAGAATTGTCTCTTTTAAGAGTGACTGCGCCAAGATTCCTTGTTCAAGGAACGGGGTTGCAAGATGACCTCGCAGGAACTCAAGTTCCTGTAAGTTTCAAGATAAAAGATGAACCAAGAACAATTGAATTCGTGCATAGTTTAGCTAAGTGGAAACGTTTCATATTAGGAAAACATCACTTCCCGATAGGAAGAGGTCTTTATACTGATATGGATGCGGTTCGTAAAGATGAAAAGTTAAGCGAAATTCATAGTGCTTACGTTGATCAATGGGATTGGGAGCTCGTAATTAGTAAAGAACAAAGATCTCTTGATTTTTTAAAGAGCATCGTTGAAAAGATTTTTGGAGCTATGAAAAAAACAGAAGCCACAATACTAAAAGAGTTGCCTGTTTTAAGGAAAAGACTTCCTGATAAGATAACTTTTGTTCACGCTGAAGATCTTGAAAGAATGCTTCCTGAAAGCACGGATAAAGAAAGAGAGGATTTCATAACGAAGAAGCACGGAGCGGTTTTCCTTATAGGTATAGGTCATCCTTTAGTATCTGGCAAACCTCATGATTTGAGGGCTGCTGATTATGATGATTGGTCTACAGAAACTAAGCTAGGATATCATGGTCTTGATGGTGACATATTGGTTTGGGATGACTTAAGGCAAAAAACTTTGGAGCTATCCTCTATGGGTATTCGTGTTGATAAAAAGGCTTTAGAACTTCAGTTAAAGATGCATGGCTTAGATCATCTTAAAAAACTAGATTTTCACAAATCAATATTGGATGAAACAATTCCATTAACGATTGGTGGCGGTATTGGGCAATCAAGGCTTTGTATGTTTTTTCTTGAAAAGAGACACATCGGTGAAGTTCAAAGTAGTGTTTGGCCTGAATCCATGGAAAAAGAGGCTGAAGAAAAAGGTATTTATTTACTTTAATTTTTTTTTTTTATTTGATTTTTTTTATTTCTTCTTCTGTTAATTCGTGTTTTTTAACCCAGTATATTCCTTTATATGAATCTTTTTAGAGGTAATTGAAATTAACAAGTTTTCTTCTAAATAATGCATAATAGTCAACATTGAATGATTTAATTATGTTGCTGACTTCCATTTCGTTGTATTCTTTATTTTTTTTCAAATTTTTTTGATAGTTTAGAAAGTATTTCTTGTTTTTACAAATCATCTTTTGAAAGTGTTATCATTTTAATTATTTTTTTTATTGAACTTAGTTTTATTTTTTCTTATATTTATCATATTTATCAAATACATGTTGCATCGCTTCTTCAACATCTACATTGCATTGGTTTGCTAGGTGTATTAGTTGAAATAATGCATCTCCAAACTCGTCAGTGTAATTCATATTTTGCACTTTAGATTCTTCTCGGAGTCCTTCTTCTACTGAGATTATTCTTCCTATTTCCGATATTTCTTCTTCAAGTCTTGCAAGTATTGCGAACTTAGGCCATACTTTAAAATTAGTTTCCTCAAAGTATTTTCGTGTTTTTTGCTGAGCTTCTTTGAGTTTCATTTTTTCACCTTTTTTTTATTCAAATCTTAAATAATTGTTCTTTGGTTTGAATATGTTAATAACATTTCTAGTTTCATAATCTTTCTCACTGTATCCGAGTAGTTTTGCTACTTTTAGTATGTTTTCTTCGTCTCCTTCTATTTCTATGAATGTTGGTATGTTTGGCATATTTATTATTTCTACGGAGCATTTGTTTAGATGGTAGTATTTTCTTTTTATTTCTGTTAGTCCTATTATTTTGTAGTCTTGGAGCTTTAGCATTTCATCTCCAAATTCAAAGCTCGGTATTATTATTTCGTATTCTTTTCTTATTTTGTGATTGTTTACTATTTTCTTTGGTGACTTTATGGTTAGTATGGTTGTTTTTTTGTCTTTGTTTGTTTCTTCTCTTATTCTAACTGCTACTTTTTCTTTCTTAGTGTGGCTATTAGCATATATTGTGTTTCTTTGAAATACGTCTTTAACAAACTTAGCTTTGTTTTCTTTAAGAATTGCTAGTATTTTATCTGCGTCAACATTCAATATTTTTACTTCGATTTCGTTTATCATTTTTTCTTTGCAAGTATCCACATATGCCTCTCAGTTCTATAATCTTCTGCCATAACTATTATTTCAAAACCTGCGTCTTTTATTAGTTTCTTGTTTTTTTCTATTCCGTATGAGCTCCAAGCCATTGGTGCTCCTGCGAAGTCAGGGTTAATATCTTTTTTCATAGGGTCTGTTGCTAAAGTAATTAATATGTGTCCGTCTTTTTTTAATAATTCATGTATTCTTTTGAATAATTTAAAATGTTCTTCTCTTGGTATGTGAAATATTGCATAAAAACTAGTGATTGCATCATGTTTGCCTTTAATTTCTTCAGAGAAAAAATCTCCTAAGATATATTTGGCTGTTTTAACATTCTTCTTTGCAAGACTTATGTGTCTTTCAGATATGTCTACGCCAGTTAACTTAAAGCCTTTACTTACGAAGTATTTATCATAAGGAAGTCCTGTTCCGCAGCCAAGGTCTAGGATTTTAGCTTCTTTTTTTGTTCTTTTTATTATTTCTTCGCATAAGAATTTTTCTAGTTCATCCATTTTCATGTTTTTTCTAGAGTACTTTTCTTCATACTTTCCTTCATTATATCCTTTTCTTACAAGTTCTCTCATTTTCATGTTTTTACCTGTTTTAGTTTTAATCACTTTTTATTTTTTTTATTATTATATAAATTATTCTTTTTTTTACTATTCAGAAATTTTCCGGTTATTTTTTCAAAAAATTTAAAAACAAAACTGCTTTATCAATTTTCATGTTGGCAAGATTTTATGTTAAATCATTAGTAGAAAAAGATTTTGCTAGTTGTATTTCTCATCATCATTAATATTCTGGTAATTCTCCAGATTTTAGACTAATTTCTGCTAATTTGGAGTTTATCAGATTATTGTTCTATTCTTTTTTCATGTTCTTTTTTTAAGAAAGATAAAAAAATATGCGGAGGAAATAAAAAAATGGAAAACCAAAAAGAAAAAAAAACAAAAACAACAACGAGAAGTTTAGAGGAGGCAGTGGCGCAGCGTAGCGCTGGTTGTATTCACTGAGGTAGTTGTCAGACCTTATAGGGGAGCTGATTTAGAGCAGTTAATTAGTGTTTATCAATCTGCTTTCGCTCAGCCTCCTTGGAATGAATATATGAAGTGCTCTTCTTGCAACGTCGAGTATGGGCTAGAAGAAGTAAAAGAAGCAAAAGATGATTGCAAGAAATGCGATGAGCCTTTAAATCTTAAGGAGTATTGGGGTTCTGAGGAAATTACTAAAGACTTGGAATTTGCTAAAGAACAATCTTATTCTTTTGTTTTAGTTGCTGAGCGAGAAAACAATGTTATTGGTTTTAGTTGGGGTTATAAATTACCTATTGAGAAATTTCCTTTTCTAAAAGGTAAGGTTTCTGAGAACTCTAATTACCTGGATGAAATTGCAGTAAGCGGAGATGCTAGGACTAAAGGTGTTGCTACTTTTATAGGGGAAGCGTATTTTCAAAAAGTAAAAGAACAAGGTCTTTCAGAGATTGTTTTAAGAACTGATGAAAGAAATGTTGCGTCGATGCGTTTGTTTGAAAAATTGGGATTTGAAAAAATTCCTGATTCTCAAAGTCCTAATGGCTTTGTTTATGATCCTAATTTTTCAAATAGGGTTTATTTAAGGAGGTCGATATAAATGAGTGTTTTAAATTTAGTAAGGGATTTGCTAAAAATCCCTTCCCCTTCGGGGCAAGAAAAAGAAGTTGGTTTATTTATGGCTGAGCGTTTAAAGAAAAACTTTGATGTTAAGATTCAAAAGGTTGGCGATAGGTTTAATGTTTTTGCTATTAAAGGAAAGCCTAGATTAGTTTTAACAACGCACATGGATACTGTTCCAAAGCAAATATTGTTTAAAGAAGATGAGAAGAACATTTATGGTAGGGGTTCTTGTGATGCTAAGGGAATACTTGCTTGTATGATTTGTGCTTGTGAGGAAGCATCTGAACAAGGACTCAAAGATTTTGGAATGGTTTTTGATGTTAGTGAAGAGTCTGACTTTTCTGGAATATTAAAAGCTGTTGATGAAATAAATCCTGAGTTTACAGTAGTTGGCGAGCCTACTGATTTTAATCTTGTTTTTGGTCAGAAAGGTTTAATTCAATTAAAAATAAAATGTGTTGGTAAATCTGCTCCAGGATCTGTACCTGATAAAGGGGTTTCTGCAATAAACAAATTAATAGATATACTTGCTAAATTAAAATCAGCAAAACTTCCTGAAGATGAAACTCTTGGAAAAACAACTATGAACATAGGTTTAATAAGTGGTGGTTTTGCGCCTAACGTTGTCTCCGATTACGCAGAGGCGATAGCTGAGATTAGAACAACTAGGCCTAATGAGGAAGTAATTTTTGCTTTAAGAGAAATTATTCCTGTGAATTGTTTAGAGATAGTTTTTAGCTATGATTTAGTATTAAATAAAAACATTGATTTCTGGGAGAAATTTTCTTTTAGCAATTTGTTTGTGTCATATTTTACGGAGATGTACTTTTGGGCAAAAAAATCAAACACCATAGTTTTAGGACCTGGTAAGTATGAATTTGCGCATTCTGACGATGAACAAATAAGTAAAGAAGACTTAATTAAGGGAAAAGATATTTACTTAAACATAATTAAAGAAATATGCAGACAATAATAATATTTAGACGCCATATTTCTCAAAAAGTTCAACCAATTTTTTTTCTTCTTTTTTTATATATTCTTCCGCTTCTTTTTCTTTTCCCACAAACCAATCTTTATATGAACAAAGCACCATTGTAAAACTTTTTATATGTTTTGCATCTTTTACTTTTTCGGGCATCTTATAAATTACATTTTGTTCTTCAAGTATTTTTTCAAATTCTTCCAATTCTTCTTTAGTTAATTTATAATCGTGTTCAAAACTAGAAATGTCTTGAATGTAGGGATATGCTCCTGCCCATTCAAAATCTATTAGTCCTACAATTTTTCCATTCCGTTCAATGAAGTTTTTTAGTTCTAAATCTGAGTGGCAAAAAACTATGGGTGAAGAGATGTCATCTATTAATTTAGAGAATTTTTCAAATCTTGGAGCGTAATGTTTAAACTTAGTTTTTTCTAAATCAATTAGTCTGCTCTGTATTGTGGCTTGCGCCCATTCTTTAAAAGAATTAAAAGGACCTTCGCCAATATCTAAATCTTCTACCACTTCATATTTTTCATTCAAACTTCCTATTTTGTTAAATTTTATTTTTTGAAACTCTTCTACAAAATTTGCTATTTGTTTTAAATAATTAATTTTGTCTTGAGAAAATTTTTCTGTTAAATTGTTTCCGTCTATTTTTTCCATTAAAATATATTCAAATCCTATCTCATCACATTCAGTGCTATAATCGTAGATTTTTGGAACAGGCAAATTAGTTTTTTGTTCTATTAGTTTTATGGTGAAAACTTCGTTTATTGTTTTTTTCTTTTTCCATTTTTCGAGAGGATTTATGACTTTTAAGATATAGTTTTTTCCAGACTTGGAAGTTATGGAATAAATAGGATTACAAAATGATTTATCATCATCAAGTCTTTCGCAAGACATAAGTTCTTCATTTAATTTATTGATTAACTTAGAAATATTATCTTCAAGTATTTGTATTTCGTGTTTTTTTAAGGTCATCTTCTTTGCGCTTTGTATATTTCGTTGAATTTTCCTTTTTTATTTCTTTGTAGTTCTTTGTATGTTCCTTGTTCTATTATTTTTCCTTTGTCTAGTACTATGATTTTATCTGTTTCTTTTAGTGTGCTTATTCTGTGTGCGATTATTAGCAAGGTTTTTTCTTTTTGTTTTTTATTTAACTATTTTTTTATTTCACTCTCTGTTTTGCTATCAAGTGCGCTTGTGGCTTCATCAAGTATTAGTATTGGTGCATCTTTGTATATTGCTCTTGCAATTCCTACTCTTTGTCTCTCGCCTCCGCTTAGTTGGTATCCTTTCTCACCGATTAGTGTGTTTATT
>CAZCTY010000027.1:0-13111 GCA_964501945.1 uncultured Methanosarcinales archaeon | reverse complement strand
ATGCAAGCAGAGGAATACGAGAACTAGGTGGAACGAAACCAGGGCTTGACTTTTATGATAACCAATAAGACCTATTTGAAAAAATATATTGACAACATAAAAAAAGAACTAATAAACGGGCCAAACATAACTAAAACACCTTTTTTATTTTTTTATTCTTATTATTAACTCATCAAAGTCAAAGTTTTTCTTTAAATAAATAACTTTATGACTTATGGGTTTTAATCTTTCTTTCATCAATGGCAATTTTTTGTAAGTAACTACATGACTCCACTTTAAGAGCCCTGGAAGATTCCTCCAACGCTCAGGCTTAGGCCTTTTTTTTATTCCAAGTTTATGATGTAAAAATCTTTTGAGAATTCTATAATTAGAAACAAATAAATTTGGCTCTAAAACTATTATTATATCTGCTTTTTCAAAGCAAGGCCACGCAAAATCACTATAAGACCCCTCAGTAATCCAACTCTTTTTTGAAATAACTTTTTTTAATTTTTTATCACGAACTTCTTCATCTTCGCAAAGAGTATAATTCGTATCTTCCTCTTTATACCTAAAAAAATCTAAATCATAATGAGGAATTTTTAGTTCAACAAATAATTTAGATGCGAGAGTTGTTTTTCCCGAGCCTGGGCCTCCGAATATATGAATCTTCACCATCTATAAAAAAAAATTAAAACTATAAAAAATTAATGGAAATAAGCCTTTAATACGTATTGACTCACCATTCGATGCGTGTTAAAGAATGATGCGTTTATTACTATTGTGTGCTTCATAATCTCAGCCCACTCATGCTTATCATTATAATATAGAGGAATTATTTTTTCGAGTTTGCCATACAGAGAATCAGCGTCCTTGACGTTTTGAGCTTGCTCATCCATAACAGGATTCTTATCTCCAATGCTCCAACCAGTCACGCCTTCAATGCAGCCTTCAAGCCACCAACCATCAAGAATACTAAGACTTGGAACACCGTTGTGAGCAGCTTTCATACCACTTGTACCAGAGGCTTCTTTAGGACGCATAGGTGTATTGAGCCAAATATCAACGCCAGGAATTAAAACTTTTGCCAAAGTAATATCATAATCATCCAAGTAAACCATCTCAATCTTATCACCGAGTTCTTTGCCAATACTAACAAGCCTCTTAATAATGTCTTTACCAGCAAAATCTTTTTTATGAGCCTTACCCGCATATACAAGTTGAATCTTACCGTGCTCCTCAGCGATTTTTTTTAAACGCTCAATATCAAAAAATAACAAATCAGGCCTCTTATAAGAAGTAGCACGACGAGCAAAACCAATAGTGAAAACATCAGGTTTAAGCGATGTATTATGACGCGCATTTATCTCATCAACCAAGACTTTTTTGTTTTCACGATGCGCATCAAGAATTTCCTTATCAGGAATACCCGCAGCGTACCTAAGCGTGAAAGGATCAAGACGCCAATCAGGAATAAACCTATCAAATAATTCTCTCATCTCAGAACTAGTCCAAGACGCAGAGTGAACACCATTAGTAATAGAGTGAATAGGATAATTTGGAAACATCTCCTGAGAAACCTCGCCGTGCTTTTTAGCAACACCATTTACGTAGTTACTAAAATAAAGACCAATAAGCGTCATGTTAACTTTACCATCACCATCAATCAAATCTCTTATTTCAAAAGGAAAATTCGGCATTAACTCTTTTACAAGACCCGTTTCAAAACGATCATGCCCCGCAGGAACAGGAGTGTGCGTTGTAAAAACACACTTATGACGCACGTTCTCTAAATTTTCATTATCGCTTTCTTTATATAATTCAAGAGTGAGCAAACTCGCATGACCCTCATTCATATGATACTTTCTAAGATTGTTAAAACCAAGCGCGTTTAACATACGAAGACCACCAATACCAAGAATCATCTCCTGCGCGAATCTATATTTCTGATCACCACCATAAAGATGAGATGTAAGCGTTTTATCATAATCAGAATTACCAGGAACGTTAGTATCTAAGAAAATTATAGGAACCTCATAACCCTTCTCACCGCGAATTATTTTACGCCAAGGCTTAATCCTAACCTCACGCCCCTCAATAGTTATAATTACCTGAACATCTAAAGGCTCAAGAAAATCCTCCACTCTCCAAGAACTAGGAACCTCTTCTTGAGAACCATCACCATGAAGCTTTTGAGAAAAATAACCCTTTTCATGAACCAAACTAACAGCGACCATTGGAACACTCAAATCCGCAGCGCTACGAATCGTATCCCCTGCAAGAACACCCAAACCCCCACTGTATGTAGGCATACTACCATCAAGACCAATCTCCATCGAAAAATAAGCAATCTTCCTCGGTTCTGGCTCACTAAAAAAACGCTTCATTATAATTACACCTCAAATAAAAAACTTACAAATATAATAATAATTTAAATGTTTCTAAAAAAACATAAAATACATAAAAAACAAATAATTACTAATTGTTAACACCTTAAATTATGGAGGATGATAAAAAATGAGAAGAAGAGCTGCACCAATAGGATTAGCATTTGGATTTACCATACTAAGCGCTGCGATGTTCATTATTATGAGCATAGTATTTTTCTTTATTAACGTATGGATAATAAAAGTAGGCGCAGGATTTGCAGGATACACCAATCTCAGCGGGGACTGGGTAGTATTCACCGCAGGAATATTGAGCGCTGCGAGTACGATAGCGTCAGCGATTAGACGATAAAAATTTTATTTTTTTTATTTTTTATCAAAAACCCTCATAGCTTTTCTTGTCAATTTGTTAAAATCTTTTAATTTATAATCATCTTTTTTGTTTAAGTCAAATTCTCTTAGATAAATTAAGAATATATCACCAACATATCTTTGATGCCTATTATCTGATAGTTTATTAAAAGCGTTTTTGAAAGGATAAAAAACATCTTTAAAAAAATCAGAGTAATCGCCCTTGTACGATTCGGCATAGAAATTAGCATATTCTTCTAATTCATCATATTTACTCTCAGCGCCGAACCACAAATTACTAATCTTGGTTCTTTTTTCAAATTCTAAAAAATCATGGTACAGCTTTACTTCTTTGGACGCATTTTCAATGGATGGAATTATGCGAGTAATCGTTGCGTCAACAAAAGGAATATCTTTGTACTTTGCAACACTCACCCTTCTATTACCCTCCGCGACGTATAAGTCATGTAAGAATTCAAATAATTTAATCTTGTTACCCGATTCTAGCCACGACGGAACGGTTTTTTCTACTCGAGCCCATTTGTTTGCAAAATCACCCTCTCTCTTTTTTGGAAGAGGCATGAAGTTACTCGCAAAATTTTTCCTCCTGCCAGAATCGTAAACGCCGATGATGCTTTTAACAGAAACAAAACCACCATAATAAGGTTTTTTGTTTATAGTAATATCATTGTGATTTTTTAAAACATCTTCTAAGACAGGAACATACAAATCTTCCCTTTTCAAAAAAGACATGCCTACTTGAAGCATTGCTTTACTTCTCGCACGCATATATTCTTCAAAAAAATCTTCTGACATTTTCTTTGAGAGCACGATTTATTTTTTAATGATTTATATTCTAAAAAAATTATTTTATATGCCTCATTTCAACATCAAAAGAAGGATTAACTTTTTTTGACTCAGGATCAAATTCTAAGAATTTGTACGGCGTTGTATTGATTAAATAAGTTTCATTACCCTGAGAGTCTTTGATTAAAAAATCTAAATTCTCAGAAGTATACCTGCCATGAACGTGACCATAAAACCAAATACTGGGCTTGAATAAGTCATAAACTTCACCTAATACCTTAGAAGGTGTGTGGTATGCACTCACAGAAGGAATAACCCTGCCAATATCAGGAGGATGATGAGAGAGCATTATATCTAAAGAATCAAAGTTTTTAGATAGATTCTTAATAAAGTTTTTGATGTGTTTTTCTTTAAAGAAAAAAGGCCAAGACCCCCTATTATCAGCCCCTGAAAATCCTGCAACAATTAAACCTTGCATATTTTCTAAAGTCAAATAGTCAGCATTTAAAATTTTAAAGGCGCCGAAAGGAGAAGAATCGTATTTGCCAAATGAAGATTTTTTTAAAAAATTCTTATCATGATTACCGTGAACCATTAAAGCATTAGATGGATTAAAATGAAATCTTATGTACTCAGCATATGATGGAGATAAATCCCCGCAATTTATTAACAAATCAACATCGCTTGGAACATTAAATTTTAAACCGTATGAATCATCGTAATGCTTTGATATTAATTCTTCATCTGAAAAAGCCAAAATATTTACCATTAAAAAAAAGAAATGAAAGAGAATATAAAAAACTTTAGAAAACGCTTAAAACATGAACATATTCAAGTATTAGACACTAAGCCCCTCAAACTTTTAAAAGTAAAATACATACCTTCAGTGTTTAAATCGCAACACTTCACCAAGTCATTTTTAAGAACCTCGTTTAAATTACCAAAATTAGCATAATACAGCCTTGAAGCATCATCAACGTTTTTTATGACAAGAGATTCATGAGATTTATCAAAAAACAAAGACATCACTTTATTTAAAGAAACAGCGCCACCTTGCTTTGGATTATAATAAGCAAACGATTTGAATGGAAAAGCTAAATCAACAATGTTATCTAAGACACCATCAAGCCAAGAATGATTAGGAAAAGACTTTGCAAGCGCTTTTAACCTATAAAGCTCAAAAGCCTCATTGTAAATAACAACGGAACCCGCACCCTCTAAGTCTTTTTTAAGATTATCTAAGAAAAAAATCCTAGGATCATCAGAACCATCATATAAAAAATTTTTATGCTCAACCTTACCTGATTCATGCTCAATACGCAAACTGTATTGATATGGGATTTGATCATACGCCCTAGAACTCTCAAATAAAGGAATAGCAGGCATCATCGCAGCAACGTCCAAATAACAAATAGGAAACTTTAAACCGCCATTAAACGCTTTTAAATCATCTTTTTGAATGTGCACTTTATCATTTATAATACAATCTTTTTGAATTTTTTGAACAGCAGTTAAAATGAAATCATCAGGCAAATCAGATATTAATAAAATGCCTCTATCAAGAAGATTTAATGCCCTCTCAACCTCTATGTTATACAAGTCAAAAACAGAGTTCTCAGGTAAATCCTCATAGAACTCATCAATTAAATAATTACCATACTCCGATTTTAAAATATCCCTATAATCAAACATAGGACATTGAGGCAAATTAATTACATCAAACATGTGCTCAATTCTCTGCTCTATGCCCACAATTTCTTTATTAACACGCCTAGTAACATCTGATTTACTGAATAACAAACCAATATCTAAAAAATCTTTGCGAACATAATCCCTATTTAGATGAATAACAAAACAATCATTAATTTTCAAACCAGAAAGCTCTAAGACATGTTTTTGAAAAGCCAAATCCTTAACATGACTCTCCTTCACCTTAGTCGAACCTTTAATTTCAATTAAATCCCAAGAACCATCAGAATTAGGAATTATTATATCGCTCCTAGAATAAAGATTATCAATCATAAAACCTGCTTCGTAAATGATTTTGTTTTGAGAAATGTATTTTTTGGTTTCAGCCAAGTTTTCTTTAAAATCAGCCTCAGACAAATCAATCCCAGGAAACATTTTACGCGCAAGAATCTCAATTTCTTTACCAGCATCAAATTTTGCCTGCGTAGCATCATCAACTTCAGGAAGGCTCTCTTTTTGATTTACAACCATCCAAAGCAAAGCATCACTCTCAAGACCATTCATGTATTTAGATTTTGTTAATAATTTAGCCATCGTAAAAAACCCATAATTAAAAAAAATAAAAAAAAGATTTACTTATAAACATTTTCTTAATGTGTCTAGTGATACCTATTTAGAAATGGTAAAATTAATAAGTGAGCAAATCTATGAAACTGAATAGATGGACCTTGAGAGCAGAATAATGAAAGATTTCTACCCCGCGCTTGTTGATGAGAGCGATGAGTTGAAAGTGAAACAAGGACACGGAGTTAAACCTCTAGGATTTAGAAATCTTGGCAGGAACTTCGAATTTTCAGTACACTCCCCCTCAGTGCCGATTTACAGAGAGCGAAAATATTTACTTGATTATCATAAAAACGGAGAAAATTCTGGTGAGAATATAAAACCAGATAATTTTGCAGGATTGCTCGGAGAGAGCATTATGAGAATAGTTGTAAGCGAGTTTTTTAGACGAGTTCAACGAAAACAACTTCTAAAAGACATAGGCTTTATAAAAACAGATTTGAACCCATATGAAGATAATAGAATAATTAGAGAAAATGACGAATACCGCTTGCTAGGAATTTCAAGATATAACCAAATAGTATTAGACAAAACAATACCTGAGATGTATTGTCAAACAGAATATGACGGCTTATTCACATATACTGCGGGAAGAACAAAAGGACTTATAATATGCGAATCAAAAGTTGGAAACTTAGGATACTTGAAAGCGAAAGAAAACGGACAAGAAGAAATATATAGAAAAATCATTAAACCAATAAAATCATTATTCCCAGATAGACAACTAGATTTCTTATTAATGGGCGCAAGAGATGAATTACAGCAAAAAAAGAAATATAAACCCTTAAAGACAGGTGTTAAAAAATTAAATGAATATTTAAACGAACACGACATAGGATTCATCCCCTTCTTCTTACCAGTTACACGAAGAAGAATTGATATGATCGCATCAACAATACTATATTTGAATAAAACAAATAATTTAGAACCACACCTCGCACCAAGCGATACAAGATACATAGTAGATGGACAATACGCATTATTTGTAAAAGGAAAGAGAGTAGAACACATAATAAAGAGAGTAAAACCTACACGATACGAAGTCATATACGAATCAGAGAATTCACAATTCGCTAAGATGCATAACGGCTCAGAGCAAATAAATGCCCAAAGCACATATCCAAAAACCCGCGCTGCGAGTAGCACACAATAAAAAAAAGACAGATAATTAATTTAAAAAAATACTAATCTTCTTCCCAAGGTTTTTAGCATCAGATAATAACTTACCATTAGGACTGTCAATATTAATTTTTAACTGAGATTTTTTACTCGCCTTAACACTCATCAAAAAAGCGTCATCAACAAACAAAGATACTAAAGAATCACTCGCACAATTATCCAAATCAAAAATAACGTGCTTAGATGTTACCCTCATATCAAAATTCACCATAGTAGAAACTTTAGATTTTTTAGAAGCTTTCTTTTCTAAAACATCAATTTTCAAATTAAACTTTTTTTCAAGCGCAGAAATATTAGAACCTTTAGGCCCAATTAAAGATGAAACAAAATCTTTAGGAACATAAATCGCGCACTTATTATCAGATAAAAATTCAACGGAGACATCATCAAAACCAAGATTTTTAACCTCGCTTAAAATAAGCTTTTCTGCGAGAGTGTATGCAGGCTTTTTCATAGAAAAAGAATTAATAGGAACAACTATAGCTTCCTCACCATAACTATAAACCTCAAATTCTAACTCCCCTGTAAAAAAATCATTAACCATGATAACAGGACGAGCAAGATCAGCCTCAACCATGCCAGAGGGTACTTTAACACTGAGTGAGAGCGAAAAAACTTTTTTGATAACACCATCTAAAATAAAAACAACAGTGTCAAGAACATGAGGAATAACCCCAAGATCTACCCGACCAATAAAACGCTGAACAGCATCAATAGGCTCAGATGCGTGAAGAACACCGAGCATGCCAATACCTGATAATCTTAAATCAGAAAATAAACGAAAATCCTCAACGTTTCTAACCTCATCAAATAAAACAAAGTCAGGCCTGCTAAGTAATAAAACATCCCTTATATCAGAGTTATGAGCGTGAGATGAACCATAACGAGTAATAGACTTATCAACAACTAAATCCCTCGGAGATTCTAATGTTTTAACAGATTTGTTCAAAGATGAATACGAGTTAGCTAAAGCTTGAACAAAAGTGCTTTTACCATGACCTGGAGGTCCTGCAATTAATAATCCTTCAGCGTTTTTGAGCAAACGATCTTGAAGAGACTCTGATAGCTTATAATCTTCAAAAGATAAATTAGAAATAGGCCTCACACAAGTTATCTCAAAAGCATCAGAGAAAGGCGACCTCACAATGACAACACGCATATCTTTTATTTGAACAACTACGCTAAACTTCTTTTCAGATTCAATAAAACTATCCTCATTAGATTTGACAAAGTCAATTATTTCACGATTAAAAGATTCCAATAATTCTAAAGATAAAACCTCATCCCCAACATCCACATATTCCCACGAGCCAGGCCGCCCAACTTTTGCCTTAGGCCTGCACCCCTCCCTTAAATGAACGCTCATAGCACCTTTAATAAAAAACTTTTCAACACCTAAAAAACCAACTTTCTCAAGCAGAACTTCAAATATTTTAACACTCAACCCCTTCGCCAAAGAAACCTTGCCCTGAACCAAATCAGCAGTTAAAAGAGTCGCATTATTTTTAATAGCAAGATCCCTAATTAAAGAATCGATCTCCCCGGCTTTTGCAAATTTAATCTCAAAATCACCAGGCCTACTACCAAGAAATTCAACGTCAAATGAAAAAGAAGAAGAAAGCTCCCTGATTTTTTTAATCTCATCTAAACCAAGAAAGCCAGATTCCCTACCTTTATTTGCCTGGCTTTCAAGCTCAGCTATAACAGCTTCATGAATTAAAATCTTTTTAAAAATAAGAGAACCAGCCTCAACTTCCCTAGAAATAGTACCATGAACAATTATACTAGTATCAGGAACGACAACTTCATTCACAGAAGTTTCCTTCGATGCATCCAACCTTGTTTTATCTTTTAAATTTTTATTCAAAAAAATCACCATAAATTCTTAAACCAAAAATAAACCCTATTAAAAAAGAACTCAACTTCATTTAATAAAGATAACCCCTCAACGCTTACATTAAGCATTATTGATTCTTCAAATACTTCCCCAAAAACATCTTGAAACTTTGCCTTTACTGTTATTTCATTAATTCCTTTTTTTAAATTATTTGCAGGAATCGAATATTCAAATAAAAAAGCAGAATCAACATCACCAATAAAAAAAGTTTCAGAGAAATAATCATGATTAAATGATAGAGAAACATTTGAAGGAATAGATGAAGACTGCTTGATAAGAGACGCATTAATCACAACAATATCGGATGGAGATACAACACTAGAAATAGAAGACTCCTCCAAAGATAGGCTCGGAGCATCAACAACCATGAAGTTTAAATAACTAACATAATAAGAATCATCTGAGGTAAAAGAGACAACATCTGTAAAAATACCAGGCTCATCTAAAAAAACAGATAATTCTAAGGAAGATCTCTCATCAAAGTCCTTACAAAAATTCCTAAAACAAAGCTCTCCTGATACATTTAGAGAAGAACAAGAAATAGTAAAATTTTCATTGAGCGATACAAATTCATCAGCAAAACAAGAAAAACTCTCAACGCGACTAAAAGAATCAACCACGTAAGGAGAGACAACATCCTCACTTACAAAAACACTATCATCAATTGCTTGAAGTGTAGTTGAAAAACGCTCCTCGTTTAAGAAAAAAGTTAAAGGAAAAGTATAAACAAACCCACCATCTAAGGATTCATCAACTTTGAAAACAAAATACACAGACCTATCAGAATTTGGAGGAACAACAACAGAAGACGATAAATCTGATAAAAATGATAAACCATTAACATCAGCAAACCTTATCGTTTCAGCAACATAATAAGAATTCTCATTAAATAAATCAACCCTCAAAAAATTATAAGAACCAAAACCAACAACATCTTCTAATAAAAACCAATCCACCTCAAAAGAAGAGATATTACGCGAACCACTACGAGAAATAACATCAACACTCAAATCAGTAGAACCAGGAATAACATTAACATCCCTACCCCTCCAAGAAAACGAATTACTAAGAACACCATCCTCAACGCTAGGACCAACTTGGACATGACCTGCATCAACAAAACCAAACTGACCATAAGTAGGATCAAAAGGCACCCAGCCAAACCCAGGAAAATAAACCTCAGCCCAAGAATGAAACTCCCAACCCGAAGGAAATAAATCAGACTCAGTGAACGCAAAACCAGAAACCTCCCTTGATGGAATACCTAAACTCCTTGCAAGAGCAATAAATAGTGAAGTATACTCAGTACAAACACCAACCCTATTATCAAACACCCACGAAGCAGGCAACTGAGAACCATCAACAACATCTAAATCATACTCAACATTCCTATGAACCCAATCCGCGAGGGATGAGACAACAACAAATAAATCATCATCCTCACCAGCAAGCGAAACAGCTAAAGCCTCAATATCAGAATTAATATCATAAACATCAGACGGAGAGATATAATCATAATAAGAAGAATCAATATTAGATAAAGGAAATCTAACTTTTCTATCAATAAAAGAATACTCCGCGCTAGTCTCAACTCTAAAATTAGAACTTAAAACAAAATCATCAGGCTCATAAACAACAAAACTCGCAATTCCCCCAGAAACATTAACAGGATCTAAAGAATACTCCTGCGATAAAACACGCTGACGAGAACTATTAAAAGGAGTTGAAATGAAATTAATATTCAAACTAACAAAAGAACCCCCAGGACCAATATCAAATTCCACAGGCAAATCAAGACTCACATCCAAAATAGCAGACTCTGATTGCAAAACCGCAGAAGAGAAAACACTAACAAGAGAAAAGAATAAAAAACAAAAAAACAAAAAAAAACCAATTTTAAAAAACTTAGCCATAATAAAGTAGAAAAACAATAATATATAAAAAACTTCTCAAAAAAAAATTTTAAGCCCTAGAAAATTTAACAAAGAAAAAATCTTGCAACCCCTGAGAAGTTTCCAACTTATCAACAACTTTAAACCCGTGCTTTAGTGCAACTTTTTCAACAAGAAGAGGATTTCTCACAACAAAACATACAACACCTGATTTCTTCAAAAAAGAATCACACGCAGAAAAAAAATCCTCATAAGAACGAACAGCCACAGACTCAGATATCTTCTTAGAAGGCTCAAGAACCCTAGAACAAACAACATCAATATCCTTCCCAAAATTCTTAATATCTAAATCAAACGCATCAGTCCTAGAAAACGCGATGTTCTTCTCAACACCCGCAATCCTAGAATTCTTTTTTTGAGCAGCCAAATTCGGAAAACTAGAATCACAAGAAAAAATATTAGACGTCTTAGAACTTGTAACCTCCAAATCAAACTCTTTTAAAAACCCAACAGCCTCCTCACGAACCTTTATGGGAAAAAAGAACTCTTTAGAAAAAGAGTTAATAGAACGATTAGAATCATATAACGCAGCCTCAATAGGAATAACCCCTGCGAGCGCAAAACAATCCAAAAGAGAAAAACCAGGTTTAAACCCCGAAAATAAAATCAAATTAAAAGCAAGAGTGCCTTTAACCGCGATAGGATTATTAAAAAACAAATAATGCCTCTTACTCAAATCCTTACCCGCAAAATCCAAACCAAACAAATAAGTACCATCAACGATATGAACAAAGAAAATCAAATCCCTCGTATTATAATCAGCAACACCCTCAATATCCCTCGCAGATAACTCATTTTTTATTAAAGCAGAAACCTCCTGCTCAACTATGACACTATTAAAATCATGAACGCCCTGCCTCGCACAAGAAACCCTATACTTATTAGAAAAAAAATCAGACCAAGAACCATTCTTCAAATCACTAGAAATAGAAGATAACAAATCATCTAATTCATTAAAAGAACCACTACCAACCTTTAAAATCAAACGCCTCGCAGACTGAGAAAAATAAGCAACCCTAACCGCTGTCTTAAAATCAGCACTAAAATCAACAAAGCCATCACGCAAAGAACCTTCTAAATTAAATCTGTCAGAGAGCTCTAAAGCACAAAGAGACTCACAGTTTTTCTCAGTTACAATTGAAAACAAATAATCCATACAAAAAAAGAAGTAAACACACATTTATAAAACTGACCTAAAAAAAACAAAATATTTATAATGAGTAAAAACAAGTAAACATATATGAAAACCTACGATGATCTAGCCAAATTCTATTATAAAAGAAGACAAGATAAAAAAAGATTTGACTTTAACAGAGATATAGAAGTGCCTGCGATGATAAAAATGATGGGCCCAGTTAAAGATAAAACCATACTGGACATAGGATGTGGGTTTGGCGATCACGCAAAGATATTATCAAAAAAGAAACCAAAGAAAATCATAGGATTTGATATAAGCCGAGAACTAATCAAAATAGCAAAGAACCTAAACATAAAAAATGCGGAGTTCTACGTAGGAGATATGAATAAAAAACTAAAATTTGAAGACAGCACATTCGACGTAGTTTTTATCTCCCTTTCAATACATTACGCAAAAAACATCGACAAATTATTTAAAGAAATAAAAAGAGTCCTAAAAAAAGGAGGCACGTTTGTATTCTCAACAGGACACCCAATCTTTAACCTAATAAACCAAACAGAAAACCACTTAATAGGCACAAAGAAAACCACAGGAAAAAGAATAATATATGGAAATTACTTTGATGAAAAATTTAAAATAACAAAATACGGAAACACAGACAAATTTATCCACAGAAACTTCACATACGAAACACTTCTAAAAACAGGAATAAAAAACGGATTTGAGCTAATCGATTACAAAGACGCAAAACCAAAAAGCGAAACGAAGCAAATAGATAAAGACAAATACAAAATAACAACGACACTACCAACATTCATATTATTTAAATTCAAAAAGAAATAAAAAAAACTAATCACACCCCAATTTGCTTCCTCAAATAATCATAATACTTATGATTCCCCAAATGACACTCTATGAATTCTTCATCTTTTAACTTTAAAACAACACACCTATTAGACGAACCTATTTTTTTAATAAACACTATTACATCTTTATTATTTTTAGGAATTTTTGGAGAAATCTTTTTGTTAGCAACATCAACGCACCACGAAAGTAAAACACTTTCTTGATTTTTTATTTGCAACGCCAATTTTTTAAAATCATCATT
>CAZCTY010000026.1:0-13715 GCA_964501945.1 uncultured Methanosarcinales archaeon | reverse complement strand
ACCTTACATCCTCGCCCTAAAGGGACAAGGCTTTACGGTTTTTTCGTGTAACAAAAAACGAAAATTTTATAAATTATAAAAGCAGACTACCCTTATGCAAACTCAAGCATTGCCAATAATAAATAATCAAGAAGAGATCTTAGACTATGTTAGTAACTTATTTCCTCCCTTTGCTGGTTTTAACCCTAAAAAACATATTTGGACTAATGCACATAAGCAAACAAGAGTCAATTCTTCTTTTGTTGAAAAAAGTTTAGATCCTCAAACAATAAGCCAAATACAAAAATCAATTACAACTGGTGCAGTAGAGGGATTTGATTTTGATAATTTAAAATTTACTAATGGACATAAGTTAATAATGTATGGTTATTTGCCTATAAATATAAAGCACCCCACTATTTTTGGTGATTTATTAATACGAAAAATAAGACACATAGGCGAGCATTTATGGAATGATTCTTATTCAGCGTCTCAAAGTATATCCGATTCTTATTCTAATGAAACAAAAACATATCAATATTTGAACGGCAAAGGATTTCCAACGCTTACGTCTATGCAAGATTTACTTCCTGAAGAATATGCTTTATCTAAGAAAGTTGTTTTAACTCTTTATGAGTCAAATCTAGAAAATGTGGCTACGTTGCTAGAACAAAGAAACAATTCTAAGCGCGCTGATTTAATTGAAGAAGTAGGACATCTTCTTTCCTGGTTTAATTCGGTTGTAGATGAATCACGCGGAGAAATAAGCTATCACGGCGATCCTTGGACCGGGAATATATTAAAAAAGAAAGATGAAATGTACTTAGTAGATTTTGAATTTAAAACAAATCCTTTAATGATGATGAGTTGATAAAAGCAAAAAGTGCGTATCAGATGCTTGTTTCTTGCGTTTTAAGGTCAGATTTAAATGCGGAAGAAGCCATAGCCAGTTTCATAAAAGGATATGATGGAATAAAATCATTAAAAAAACCTCTAGAAAAAATAATGAGCTCAGAAAATCATAAATCAAGCAATATTTTTAGAAAATATGCTTTTGATAATACTGTTTTTGGTATGCCTTTAAAACAAAAAGTAGCAATTGGAAATGAATTATATAAACAAATAAAATAATATTTTAGCAAGACCACAATTCATATTAAAAAGTTTGAAAAACTACGTTATTTTTCTCTCGTATTTCTCACTCGCAGAGAAAGGTTTTTGCTTTATTTCCTATCCCTATATTATTTTTTTCTGCGTGACCAGCATTTATTTCTAGGACGTATTGTGCTTTTTCTTTTGGTGTGTATGTTGGGCAGGGTTCTTCTTTGCATGGTTTTGCGGTTTCTATGTGGACTACTTCTAAGTCTTTATTTAGCCAGATCATATCTAGTGGTATTAGTGTGTTTTTCATCCAGAAGCTGTGTTTGTTTTCTTCTTGGAATACAAATAGCATGCCTTCATTTTGTGGCAGGTGTTCTCTAAACATTAGTCCTTGCATGAATTCTTCGTTTGTTTTTGGAAGTTCTACCTCATAGCAAGTGTTTTCAAAGCATATTTCATCGATGCATTCATAGCTGCATCCTCCAAGAATTAATAAAAATAATAAAAACAAGATAAATTTCATTTTCCTTTCATTTTTTCTTCTGTTTTCTCTTCGAGTTCTCGTCGTATTGTCTCGCAGAACTCTTCCATTCCTTTGTAGTATAGCTCGACTGGGTCCGCGTCGTTTCTTTTCAGGACTTCGAGTATTATGTCTTCTCCATCTAGGTCTCTGTCGAGGTTTTTTAGATTTTCTAGTTGTTTTTTTGTGAATACTTCTTTTTCTTTTTTCTTTAGGTTTGCTAGGTGTTTTTCTATGTTTTCTATTATCATAAATAGTCTTAGTTTGTCTGCTTTTTCTTCGTTTTGTAGTGCTTCTGATAATTCGTTGTACCACTCTGGTTTGAGGTTTATTGTTTTTCTAAGTTCTAGTGTTCCTCCGTGGTATTTGTTATATGTTCTTCCTATTGCGAAGTTTAGTGCTTTGCTTTTCTCTTCTATTGAGGCTATGTATTCTTGTATGTCTACTTCTGGTTTTTGTATTATAATTTTCTCTTCTGGGCGTTGTTTTTTTTCTTTTCGTCCGGGTTTTGTTATTTGTATTAGTGAGAAAAATATTCCTAGGTATAGTAATGAAAATATTATATTTATGGATGTGAGTGTTGGTACGTCCATGTTATAATTCATAGGATCGTAGCTTGTTCCTATTGCAAAAAATGATCCTGCAATTAATAGTGGTATTAACCAGATTGTTAATTTGTGGTGGAATGATTCTTCAAAGTAAACTAGGCTTAATACTACTGTTATTATCGCGGGTAAAAATCCTATGACTACGTATAAGAGTGGTGAATTCGTGCTAAATGCTGTTATTACTATGATTGTTAGTAGTAATAGTAGTGAGAATAGTGAGAATCCTTCAAATAATATTTTGTTTTGTCTTTTTATTATTTCCACTTTTTTGCCCTCAGGGTTGTTACGAGTTGTTTTGTTTTATATATTTTTTGAAATTTGTTTGTTTTAGTTATGTTCTTTTTGTAGTTTTGTTTTAAAATCTTTGTATTTTTTGCGTTTTTCCATGTGTTTTAGATGGTTTCTTTTCTCTTTTGAGAATTTTCTTTTGTCAAATCCGCTCTCTTTTATCAGTGAAGCTGTATGTTTTCCTCCAAGCATGTGCGGCATTATTACATAATCTGCGCCCGCGTCATATAATTCTAATGCGGGATTAATTTGGTTTGCAACAGCTATAATTATTGCGTCTTTATTTATTTCTTTTAGTGTTTTTATTAACACCATATTTGTCTCTTGGTCTGGTATCGTTGATACTATCATTTTTATTTTTGAAAAATTTATATCCTCTAAGAATTCTCGGTTATCTGCATCTCCATAAATTGAGTCTATTCCTTGTTTTTTTACTTGTTTTACTGTGTCAGGATTATTATCTATTACTAAGAATTTCTTTTTCATTTTTGTAAATGACTCTGCTAAATCAAAGCCTATTCTGTTGTAGCCGAACAGAGCTACCTCGTGTGGTTTTTCTGTTTCTTTTTCGTATTTATCTATTGTTTTCTTTCTCTCAAAGATTGTTAAATAAGGAGATAGTTTCTCATATATTTTTTTATTATATAATATCATGTACGTTGAGCCTGCAATTGTTAATATTCCAACAAACGTTACTAATGATAATACTTCTCCTGATATGTGTCCAACGGTTATTCCAAGTCCTACCATTATAAGTGAGAACTCGCTTATTTGTGCTACTGTAAATCCTGCAAATAGACTGTTTCTCTTTGAGTATCCTTGTGATCCCATTAGTATCATCACTATTAGTGGGTTTCCTATTAGTACGAATATTGATAGTATTATTATTGGCCAGAGGAATTGCAAGAAGTTGTCAAATACCATTTGGCTTCCAAGCCATACAAAGAACAATAATATGAAAAAATCCCTTAGTGGTTTTAGTTTAGAACTTATTTCGTATTTGAATGGTGACATTGATAGCGCTACTCCTGCGAGGAGCGCTCCTGCCTCTATTGAAAAATCCATCATCTCAAAAACTGTTGCGACTATAAAGCACCATGCTATTGCAAAAAACAACAAGAATTCTTGAGACTTTGCGATTTTCCCTGTAAATAGTGGGAAAATAAATTTTGCTATTATGAAAACTGCTACGAGTATCGCGATTAATTTTATTATTATTTCAATTATTATAACTGCTGATATTCCTGCGGCTCCTGCTGATGAGGATACTATCATCAATATCAACATTGCGACTATGTCTTGTACTATTAAGAATCCTATTGCGATTCTCCCGTATAGTGTATCCATATCTTTTTTATCTGATACTAATTTTAATATTATAATCGTGCTACTGAATGTTAACGCTATTGCTATGTATAGTGCGGGGATTGTTTCAAATCCTAGCATTCTTACTATTAAAAATCCTACAAGCGATGTAAATATTATTTGCCCAAGCCCCGTTATTAGTGCTATTTTTCCTACATCTTTCACCGCTTTCGGGTTTAGGTGTAGGCCTACCATGAATAGTAGTATTGCAACTCCCATGTGCGCGAATGCTTCAAAAGAATCGTCTCCTGTTTTTACTAAATTTAAGACGAGAGGGCTTACGAGTATACCTGTTGCTATGTGCCCTATGATCAGTGGTTGTTTTAACAATCTCATAATCCCTGAGACTATTACTGCTATTACAAGTACTAAAGAAAGTTCTATGAATACGTTATCAAACAATTTTTTTCTCCTCTTTTTTCTAATTTTTGATTGCTTTATATATTCTAAATCCGCCTTGTTTTGCTAGGACTTCGTGTTCTCCGAAGACATCATCCATTTTTTTAGAGAGCGTTTTGCCTCCTTTGGTGTGTCTTGCCACTATTTGTAGCGTTCCACATTTATTTAAATATTTATGTGCTTTCTCTATTAATTCATAGCATGTTTCTCTTCCAGCCGCCATCGGCGGATTTGATAGTATTACATCAAATGTGTCTTGTATGTTTTCATATAGGTTCGATTTTATTATTTTTCCTTTTAGTTTGTGTTTTTCAAGGTTTTTCTTTGTGATTTTTATTGCCCTCTCATTAATATCTGTGAAAGTTACTTGAACATCAGGGTTTTTTCTTAGAATTGATATACCTATAACTCCGTATCCACACCCTAAATCTAAGATTTTTTTGCCTTTTATCTCAACGTTTTCTATTAGTAGTTTTGTTGCTTTGTCTAATTCTTGTTTTGAAAAGAGTCCTGTAGCTGTGTATAATTCGAACGAATCTTTTTTTATATTTATTTCAATCTTCGTGATTTCTTCTTTTGATAGTGGTTTTTCTGTGTAGTAATGTTCACTCATAAAATTAATGTTTTGTTTTGTTTATAAAAAGGTTGCGTAATTTTTTGGTTTTTTTGAATATATTTTTATATGTGTGTAGTTTTTATTTTTTTTATGAGAGTTGTTATTGGTTCTTTGAATAGGGCGAAAGGAGAGGCTGTTAGAAATGTTTTTAATAAGGTTTTTGAAAATATTGATTTCGAGCAAGTAAATGTTAGTTCTGGAGTTAGGGAACAGCCTTTGTGTGATGATGAGGCTATTTTGGGCGCGATTAATCGTGCTGAGGGCGCTTTAAAAAAATTTAGCGATTTTGATTTTGGTGTTGGTCTTGAAGGTACTGTTAATACTAATAAATATGGTATGTTTATTCGTGGTTGGGTCGCTATTGTAAGTAAAGATGGTGTTGTGAGTATTGGCAGTAGTGGTTCTGTTTTGCTTCCTCATTATTTAAGAGAGAGAATTGAAGCAGGTGAAGAGCTTGGTCCTGTTATTCAAGATTTAATGAATGATTCTGAGAATGAGATTCGTCACAGTTTAGGCGCTCTTGGTGTGCTTACTAATGGTTTGTATACTCGTGTTGATCAGTTTGAGAATGCTGTTAGTTGTGCGCTCTCAAAATTTGTTGCATCTAAATATTATAAAAATTAATAGAAAGTAAAAAAGGTGTTATTGTTTTATTATTTCGCTTCCTTGTTTTGAGTCTAGAACTTTGTATCCTTTTTTTTGTATTAAATCTCGTAGTTCGTCGCTTTTTTGCCATTCTTTTTTTGCTCTCGCGTCATCTCGTTTTTTTTGTAGTTCTATTATTTCTTTTGGTATTGTCTCTTCTTCGAGAATTCTTAGGCCCAGTACTTCTTCGAATTTTTCTATTAGTGAAAGTTTTGTTGTTTCATTTATTTCAAGGTCTAGTGTTTCCCACATTGTTGCTAGTGCTTTTGGTGTGTTTAGGTCATCGTTTATGTTTTCTTGGAATTTTTTTATTTGTTCTTCGTATTGTTTTTTTTGTATTTCTTGGTTGTTTTTTGTTTTTTTTAATTCCCTGATTTTTGTATTTAGTCTTTGCAGTGAGTTTTTTGCTGAATTCATTGCATCATATGAAAAGTTTATTTTTTTTCTGTAATGCGTGCCTAATAAGAAGTATCTGTACTCTTCTGGTTTGTATCCTTTATCTATTAGTACTTTTAGTGTTAAAAATCCGTCTTTTGACTTTGACATTTTTTCGTTTTCCTGCATTACTAAGAATTCGTTGTGCATCCAATAATTTACCCATTCATCTCCAAATGCTGCCTCGCTTTGTGCGATTTCATTTGTGTGGTGTATTGGTACGTGGTCTACGCCTCCTGTGTGTATGTCAAATTTTTCTCCTAGGTATTTGCATGACATAGCGCTACATTCTATGTGCCAACCAGGGAAGCCTCTTCCCCATGGTGAGTCCCATTCCATTTCGTGATTTTTGTATTTGTGCCTTGTAAACCACAAGACGAAGTCTGTTTTGCTTTTCTTATGTTCGTCTACTTCTACTCTTGATTGTGTGTCCTCTTCTCTAATTTCTTTTCCTATTAATTTTCCGTAATCTTTGAACTTGGATGTGTCAAAGTAAATGTTGCCTTCTGCCTCGTATGTGTAGCCTTGTGCTTCTATTTTTTTTATGAAATCTATCATTTCTTGTATGTGTTGTGTTGCTTTTGGGTATTTGTGTGCTGGTTTTATGTTCATTAAGTTCATATCTTCATAGAATGCTTCCTCGTAGTGTTTTGCAATTTCCCAGACTGTTTTATTCTCTCGTTTCGCGCCTTTAATTAATTTATCTTCGCCTTCATCCTCATCGCTTGTTAAATGCCCTACATCTGTTATGTTTACTACTTGTAATACTTCATAGTCGTTAAATTCTAGGGTTTTTCTTAAAATGTCTGCGAACACATATGCTCTAAGATTGCCTATGTGTGCGTAATTATAAACCGTGGGTCCGCATGTGTAAATTTTTGCTCTCCCGCTCTCGAGTGGTTTGAATTCTTCTTTTTTCTTTGTTAAGGTATTATATAGTTTTAGCATCATAATATTTTTGTAAAGAAAAGGTTATTTATATTAGTTTCTAGTCATATTAAAATTAGTTGATTAAAAAATATTTTTAGATTTAATATTTTTTGAATATCTTACTTTTTTATTTCACGTTTTTTATTATGAATTCTTTTATGTTTTCTATTTTTATTCTCTCTTGTTTCTCTGTGTCTCGTTCTCTGATTGTTACTGTTCCTTTATTTTCTCCTTCCTCGATTGTTTCAAAGTCGATTGTTATACAGTAAGGTGTTCCTATTGAGTCTTGTCTTAAGTATCGTTTTCCTATACTTCCTGATTCGTCGTATTGTACGATTAAGCCCTCTTCTAGTAATTCTTTTTTGATTTTGTGCGCGACTTCTTGTAGTGGTTCTTTTTTTAATAAAGGCATTATAGCCACAGAAACAGGCGCGAGTTGTTTTGGTATTCTTAGTTTGGTTTTGCCTTCTTTGATTTCTTGTTTGTTATACGCCATGTCTAAAAATGCGAGTAATAATCTGCTTGTTCCCATTGCGATTTCTAGTACGTGTGGTGTTTCCTTTTGACCAGTTACGGGGTTTTGTGCTTTTAGTTCTTTTCCTGAGTGTTTGCTGTGCACTGTTAAATCGTAATCTGTTCTATCATGGCATCCACATCCCTCTATCCATCCGTAGCTTTTGAATTTCACTTCAAGGTCCCATGCATCTTCTGCGTAAAAAGACATTTTCTCAGGCATGTGTTGTTTTAATCTTAGTATGTCTTCTGGGAATCCTAGTTCTTGGAATATTGATTGTGTCATTCCTAGTGTCCAAGCGTATGCTTTGTTTTTTATCAGTCCTTTTTTTACTGCGTCTTTTAGTTTTATTTTTTGTGCTTCTTTATTTTCTTTTTGCATATTTGCGCTGAGCATGTTTATTTCTAAGTCTTCATATTCTTTGAATCTTTCAAAGTCTTGTTTTTGATCTTTAAATATGAATAGTTGCGCTTCGGCTTGTGTGAATTCGCGTGTTCTTATTAGGTGCTGCCGAGGGCTTATCTCGTTTCTGTATGCGTTTCCTACTTGAAATATTCCAAACGGGAGTTTATCTCGGTAAAATCTTAAATAATTTAGGAATGGCAGGTAAGATGTTGTGGCGGTTTCTGGTCTGTTGTACATTTCTTGTTTTAGTCCTACTTGTGTTTGTAGCATTAGCATATGTGGTTCTATTTTTGATGGTAGTTTTGTTCCGCATGTTGGGCATTTTATTTCATTTTCTTCAAAGAATTTTTTTAAGTCTTTCTCAGTCATTGCTTCCGCATCAACGTCATGGGTTTCCTCGATTAAATTATCTGCGCGGAATATGCTTTTACATTTTTCGCACTCAACTAGTGGATCTGAGAAATTTCCTAGGTGCCCTGATGCCTCCCATACTTTTCTTGGCGTTACGATGGGGCATTCTACTTCAAAGAACATTAGTTTTTGGAAATATTTTCTGATTGTGTTTTCGATATTGTTTTTTAGTGTTTTTCCTAAAGGGCCGAAGTCATAAAATCCTGAGACTCCTCCGTCATATATTTCTGGGCTTGGGCCGTGTATGAATCCTTTCTCGGATATGAAGCTCATTAATTCTTCTCTTGCTTTTTGTGATTCTTTTTTGTTCATGTTGTGGTGTGATACTCTTTATTTTATAAATATTGCTTTAAATTTTTTATAGAAGCGTAATTTTCTTTTTTTGTGTTTAATTATTTTTAATACTCAAATGTACCTGTGCAGATCACTCTTATATTAGATTTGCTTAGGTCTTTTCTCAAAGGTCTTTTTTCGTATTTTTCAAATATTACTTGGTCCCAGTTTTCATCTTTAAATATTTTTTTAGCTTCATTATAATCTACATCTAACCTGCAAGTGCCATATACTTCTTTCATTGATCTAAATTCGTTTTCTTCTTGTAAGCTTCTCAATTCACTGTCTGATAAGTTCCCTCTGTATTCCAATAATGCCTCTATTGTTGGAGCGCATGGTTTTTTAGAATCGTGAGGCTCAAATCCTAAATCTTTTAGATCTTTTTTATATAAGTATTTATTTATTACGTTTGGAGGAAGTGCTACTTCTTTTCCGCTTTTTCTATAAAATCTTTTATGAGCATCACGTACATGTATTCCTTTCGGAGCTGATTCCCTTGTAATCATTGTCTGCGATATAGGTTCTCTGTACTCTTGTATTTCCCCATCATAATATGCTGTTGTTACGCTTCGCGCAGTATATTTTTCTTGTCCTTTTTCTTGAAATGCATCTTTTTCGGAGATCTTTTTTCTCTCGCGTTGATAGTTGTTTTTTAATAATCCCTCAAAAGAGTCCCGAATAACCTTTCTCAGACTCGTTATATCTAAATTTGTTTTTACTTCTCTGCCCTGGTATTTTGATAAGACTTCGATATTATTTATTTTGAGTGCGAAGCCTCCTTTTTTATTTCTTTTAATTGTAAAATCGTAAGATACATCCATGTTTTGTGCGTATTCTTTAATTGTTTTGTTAACGCTTTTTCTAGGAAGTCTTTTTCTATCTTTAAAATCCTCTTTCGCAGTTTTTTCTAAGTCGCTTAAATCAATTTCATGCTCATCTGTTTTTATTTTTTTCACATCATATCTTATATTAGGCTCGACCCCTAGCTGATTTTTTATATAACCTATATCAATGAGTATCCCATCAAGTTCTAATGGCGGATTAAATGTTCTTGGCGTTTTTATCTTAGTTGGTAAAACACCCATCTTCTCCATTTCGCTTGTTTTTGCTTTAGCAATTATACTATTGCTAGAGTCGCCTCTATATGATTGATTTATTATCTTTAATAATTTTGACATAGTTATTTTAGTAATACTGTTAATTATATAAATTTAACTATTTGTTATCACTTAACGATGACATTAAAACCAGTGTTTTTGTATTATATTGTAAAAAATTTTATAAGTATATACTTACAAAGTAGCAATAGATGAATAAAAAAATCAAATATACTTTATTAGTGGCAGGAGGAGTTATCATATTTGCGTTTTTAAGTATTATATTTATGGCTGTATTCAGGCTTTGCCCCCCTATAGATTCTGGGCCTCAACCTCCTTGGTGCACTAACCTTGAATTTTTCGAAAGGGACTTTAGCACTAAAGGCCTCGAAGGAGCTTTAAGGGCTAAGTTAATTGAATGGTTCCCTGGATCAAACAATCCCGAGAGTATTTATGATCCTAATTCAGATAATATTGATTATTTTGAAAAGCCTTCTGAGGTTAATGATTTTTCTTTAGATTTTGGTATCGCGGTAACTGATTTTTTTTGGCCTGTTTGTAGAAGTTTTTCTTTATGTATTGATCCTAGAACAAAAGTTTCCTCTACTCTCAGCAGGATTGATTCTCTTAACTCTGATTTCGTTGTTTTCACTGATTATGTTAGAATAGACGGTAGTAAAAACATTTTTTTAGGAAAAGGCTCGTTAAGTCAAAAGACAATCAACGATAAGCTTGAGCTCGCAGAAAAGCATGATTTAAATACCATGGTTCTTCTGAATTTGTTCCTTGATGATTCTGCTGGGAGACACATGGAAATAAATGATTTTGGTGAAGATAAAAAATTTGGTGGTTCTCTACAAGCAAAAGCGGTTGATTATTGGGATCCAAGCGTTGAGAATATGAATTTATTATTTGATGCTTGGGAAGAGGTTTTATTAAAAAATTTAGATAGGTGGGACGGTGCTGATTACATAGTTGTAAATCCTGAAGATACTCATTTTCATTTTTTAAACCATATAGACGTTCAAAATACTAGAAATAAAGAATTGATCAATTTAGCAAAAAACAATTTTGATGGAGAGGTTTGTGTTCATTTTAAAGATTTGATTTTTTTAAAAGATAATCCTGAAATTGATTATTATATGTTGGCTGATTGTGTTATTATTGGAGGGCACCTGCCATACAAATACTTTGGAGTGGAAAACGATGTTGAGTCTTTTGAAGAATTTTTTGTAGATTATTTCAGTAATGATTTTTTTAGTGAAGATATTAAAATTTTTCAGATGATTTCTACTATGAGCTATGATGCCTACATTGAACAGCAGTGGTTTGAGGTTTGGGATTTGCCTCATCTTGATAGGGCTCATGCGAGTGATTTTAGGTTGCAAGCTAATGCTTTTGAGGGTTTTTTTAGGGCAATACAAGAAGTTCAGCCTCGGCTTGAAGGCATCTTCCATTATGGTTATTGGTGGGATGATGTTGATTTCGATGATGATCCTTTAAATGTTGGTTTAATGAATTCTATTAGGAATAAAGACGCCGAGCACGTTTTTTATAGGTGGAGCGAAGTTCTCAGTAATTAAAAATGTTTAATGCGTATTTTTTTAAAGTTTGATTTATTTCTTGTTTTTTATGTGTGGAATCATAGGTTTTTTTAATTTTGATAACGGTGCAAGTCTAGTTAGAAAAGGTTTGGATTTAATGGAGCATCGGGGCATGGATGGTTTTAAGTTTTTTGATGGTTCCTCTTTTGACAATGAAGAATCTGTTTCTAAAAATTGTGTTGGTCATCGTCTTCATGCAATTAATGGTTTTAATCCTATGCCTTTAGTTAAAGAAAATTTAGTTTTAAGTGCTAATTGCGAGATTTATAACTTTAAAAAATTAAATCCTCAAAACGACGGTTGTGAGAGTGATTCGGAGGCTTTGCTTGATTTCTTTTTAAAAAAAGGCTTTAGTAAAAAAAGTCTTGAAGAACTTGATGGAGTCTACACTCTTAGTTTATGGGATTTGGAGCAAAAAAAAGTAATAATTACAAGAGACATACTCGGCGAGAAACCACTATGGTATTTTTTTGATGAATCAAGCTTTGCTTTCGCATCAGAGAAAAAAGTTTTATTAGAGCTTGGTTTAAACCCTCTTTTAATAAGAGAAGTTCATCCAAGGCATATTTTAACTTTTGATTTAGATAAAAAAACGCTTAGTCAAGATTATAAAGGTTTTTTCGGGATTAAAAAATTAGATGAGAGCGATGATTTCTTTTTTGAAAAAACAATGACGCTTTTAGAAGATGCTGTTCGTAAAAGAATTCCTCCTTCAAATAAAGTGGCATTGCTTTTCTCAGGTGGTGTTGATTCTTGTGTTTTAGCTTTAATTTTAAAAAAGCTAGGTGTTGATTTTAAGTGTTATACCGCATCATTGCATCATGAGACTTTTCAAAAAAGTCATGATGAGTCTTGGAGTTTGAGAGCTGCAAAAGTTCTTGATTTAGATTTAGAAGTTGTTCATACATCTCTTATAGAATATGAAGATGTGTTAAATGATGTCACAAAATTAATTGAAGATAATAATGTTACTAAAGTAAGTGTTGGCGCTTCTTTTTTAATGTGTTCAAGACGCGCTAGGGATGATGGTTTTAAAGTCATTTTCTCAGGTCTTGGCAGCGAGGAATTGTTTGCTGGTTATAATCGTCATTTGAATAGTTATGAGCTTAATGAGGAGTGCCTTAGTGGTTTTCGTAAGTTATTTGAGCGTGATTTGTATAGGGATGATGTGATTACTATGAGTGCCAGTCTTGAGCTTAGAAATCCTTTTCTTGATTTAGATTTAGTAAATTTTTCTCTATCTATTCCTCCTTATTTAAAAATCAAAGGAGATGATAACAAATTTATTTTAAGAAAGCTTAGTGAAGACATAGGTTTGCCTAAAGAATTTGCGTTTCGTAAAAAGATGGCTGCGCAGTATGGTTCTAACTTTGATAAGGCTTTAGCTAAATTTTCTAAAAAAGAAGGTCTCTCTAAATCTGGTTTTCTAAAAAAGTTTCTTGATTGTGGTAATGTTAGGCTTGGTTCTTTGTGGAGTACTGGTAAAGATGGTTGTCTTGCTACTCAGATAATGTTAGAGCAAAATTATTTTTTGCGTTGTTTAATCACAATTAATCCTAGTGATAAAGATTCTTATATGTATCATGGTCCTAATACTACTCTAGCAGAATTTCATTCTGTTGCGAGCGATATTCCGTTAGTTTTGTTTGATTCAAATAAGGCTAAAGAGGATGAGCTTGGTGATTTGAAGAGTGCTTTAAGTTTTGCAATTAAAGAGCATCACGTGGAAGGCGTTGTTAGTGGTGCTTTGTTTTCTAATTATCAAAGGAAGAGAATCGAGATTATTTGTGATGAGCTTGGTTTAAAAGTTTTCGCTCCTCTCTGGCACATGGATCAGGTAAAAGAATTGGAGATTCTTGATGTTAAAGGGATAGATTTTTGTTTGGTGAAAATCGCCGCGGAGGGTCTTGATAAGTCTTGGCTTGGTCGTACTTTATTAAGGGAAGATTTTGATAGGTTAATTTCTTTAAAAAACAATTTGGGTTTGAATCCTGCCGGGGAGGGTGGAGAGTTTGAATCTTTAGTGTTGGATGCGCCTTTTTTTAAAAAGAAGTTAAAGCTTGTTGACTTTGAAATCGTTCAAGAAAGTGATATTATTGCAACGCTTAATGTTAAAAACGTTATGCTTGTTGATAAAGTGTTAAAGGAATAAAGCTTTTAAATGACTCTTAGTTCCTTGTATTTGTAGTTTTGCCACGATCGCATAATCTGGTATTGCGCAAGCCTGGAAACTTGCGTTTTGGACGCATGTCCCGAACGCCAGTGAGGATAGCTTGTCCCTTTTGGGATTCCCGGTTCGAATCCGGGTCGTGGCGTCCTTCTATCAACACAACAATTTACAAACAACAACACATAAAAAAAAGATCATCAAGATTCGACAACGGGCCTCGAAAACCAAAATTTGAGTTCGCCCGGTTCGAATCCGGGTCGTGGCGTCCTTCTATCAACACAACAATTTACAAACA
>CAZCTY010000025.1:980-15107 GCA_964501945.1 uncultured Methanosarcinales archaeon | reverse complement strand
ATCCTGATGGTTATATTGTAAAAGAAGAGTGGTTCATAAACGGAAACCTAGTACACGAAGGCATCAATCAAACAAGCTTTAACGCACAATTCCAAGAAGAAGGAACATACGACGCAAAAATCAAAGTAGAAGATAACGACGGCGCGAGAGATACAAAAACAAAAACAATCACAGTACAAACAAAACCAACAGAACTAAAAGCAATAATAACAGGCCCACAAAGCCCATTCGTAGGAGATGTAAAAGAATACGACGGATCACAATCATACGATGCAAGCGGAGCAGAAATAATATCATATGCATGGGTAATGGAACAAAACAACCAAGTGATAGCAACACATACAAGCACAGAACCAACATTCGAACACGAATTTAAAGTAAATGGAAGACACATGCTAACACTAATAGTAACAAACGAACACGGAGAACAAGCACAAACAACAAAAGAAATATACGCATCAAGACCATACGGACAACACGCAGACGACCCAGGCTTTGGACAAAAACTAACAGTGGACTACCACTACGTATACGGACCAAGCTACGGAGTAATGGAATTAAACGAACACTTCACAGTATACATAACAGTGACAAACAGAGGAGATGAAAACCTAAGAAATTTAAGAACGACGTTCGCATTACCAGAATACGGAATACAAGAGAGAAGCGGATTTTTTAATTTAAGAGCAGGACAGACAAAGACCGTACAATTCCATACACTAATAACAGATGCGGACTACATACCAACAGGAGACCACGATTTACTATTAGGAGTGTCAGGACAAGGAATAACAAGATACAACTACTTTCCAGCAACAATAATATAATAACCACTTAAAAATAGTTACAAAAACGAAAAATTTATAAATAAATAGGTCTTTTCAAGACACTATAAAGCTAAAAAAACCATCAAAAATGGGAGGAGGAAAAAATATGAAATACAAAAAAATAAGTGCAAGCATCATGTTGATGTTATTGGTAGTATCATTAATGCCAATGATAAGCGCAGAAGAGAACAACGAAGATCACATGTACATAGAACAAGTAAGAATTAACGGAGATGTAGCACACGACGAAGACGTACTATACGTTGAGAGAGGAGATACGATAAACCTAAGAGTCGTACTACAAACCAATGAAGAAGTAAGAAATGCATACATGGGCGCGTACCTATCAGGATATAGACACGCACACCACGAACCAAGAATGGTAATGGACCACACACCAACATTCAACATACCAGAAGGACACAAAAGATCATTTGACTTAGAAGTAGAAGTCCCAATGGAAATTGAACAAAAAGATGCAAAACTAAGATTAATACTATTCGACGAGAACAGCGCATCAGTTGTAACGTTTAATTACCAATTAGCAATCTATGGAGCAGAAGAAGGATCAGCAGTAAATATAAGAAATTTCTTCATAAGCCCATCGAATACAATCGAAGCAGGAAGAGCAATGTCATTTAAAGTACAAGTAAGAAACCACGGAAACCACGATTTAGATGATGTAACAGTAAGAGTAGAAGTACCAGAATTAAACATAAAAACACACGAAACAATCGATTGGCTAGATGTAGATGAAACAAAATCATTCGAATCCTTATTACTAAGGATACCACAAGATGCAAAAGCAGGAAACTATGAAGTAATCGCAACAGTAGATTACGACAGATTCCAAAGCGTAAGTGAGAGCAAAACATTCGAAGTAACAAAAACAGAAGAAATAGTCTCAGGAAAAGATGGCATATCAACAATAACAATGCCAGAGAGAGTAGAAGTTACCGCATCACAAGACTACCAAGGATCAATGTATCCAATACTGATAGAGAACAAAGGAGCATCCTCAAAAACCTACATACTAAGCGTATCAGGACACGAAGGATGGGCAACAGTAACCTTTGAACCATCATCAGCATTCGTAGTAAGAGGCGGACAAACACAAACAGCTTACCTAAGAATTAAAGCACAAGACGGCGTAGAAGCAGGCGATAGAATGCTAAACGTTAAAGTACAAACAGGAGAAGAAGTAAAGGAACAATCAGTACTTGCAAAAGTCGTTGTGCCAGAAGATAGAGAAGAAGCTAGATCTTGGGAAGCAAGACAAGTACTCGAATGGGCACTAGTAGTATTAATAATAGTATTAATCGTTTTAGGACTAATCGTTGTTTTTAGAAAAATGAAAAAAAACAACGAAGAAGAAGACGACCAAACCTATTATTAAATTTTTTAAACTTTTTTTCTTTTTTTTCTTTTAAAATACAGATTAAAAAGAGTGATAGCTATGAGAAAAATAAACCAAACAAACATTCTAACAAACACACAAACAATACATAAAAAATCACTCACAAAAAAACCAAACCAAAAAACATTACAATCAAAAAAATCACAAAATCACAAAACAAAAAGCCCAAGGAGGCAAAAGAAATGAAAAAAATAATACCCTTACTATTATTCCTAATAATTACAATAATAAGCACACTAACACTAGTCGCAGCAGAGATACAAATAGAAACATACTCAACAGAATTCTTCACAGGCGCAAAAAAAGGCCCAACACTATGCCTATGCGAAGAGAAAACAGACGAGATAACAATAAGAAACGAAGCACCATACCCACAAGTATTTGATATAACAACAAACCTTGATAGAGCAGAAATACCAGTGAGACAAGTAACACTAAACCCACAACAAGAAATGAAAATACCAATCATACTACGCGCGAGATGCGATGAAAAACCAACCATAAAAGAATACGACGTAAAAATAAGAAGCACAACAGGCAGAGAACAAACAATACAAAGAAACCTAGAGATAAAAGAATGCCAAACAATTACAGCAAAACTATATGCCGATACAAACACAACGAATATATGCGCCCCAACAACATACACAATAGAACTAGAAAACCCATCAACCTTCGAAGAACAATACCTAATAGGACCACTTAGAAACGTAGAATGGTTCGAGGAGAGGGGGTATGAAGTAATACTAAAACCAAACCAAAAATCAATACTAAATTTCACATTCTTGCCAAGCTGCGATGCACACGGAAAAATAAATAATGAATTTAGAATACAAGCAAACAAATCAAACCTCCAAGCAAATTTAAATCATGAACTAACAATAAAACCAGGATATGATTTTATAATGCATGGATTAGACGAAATAAATACGTGCAGATACGAGAAAATAAAAAAAGAATACACAATAACAAACAACGGCTTAATAAATAATACATACGAATTAAGACTTAGAGGAAACCCTAACTTTGTCGAATTAGAAAAAGAAAAAATAACACTAGAACCAGATGAGACTAAAAAAATAAACCTAATAATAGAACCAGGATTTAGAACACGCGAACAATACGAATTTACATTAGACGCAAAAACAAAAATAGGAAACCAAGAAGCCAAAAAAGAAATAGAACTAAACATAAATGATTGCTATGAAGCAACACTTACAATAAAAGACCCAGAAGATCTAAGAGTGTGCCAAGGAATACAAGAATTAGAAGTAAAATTAGAAAATAGAGGAGATAGAACAGAAACATACGAATTAAAAACAAACACACCAAAAGCAACACTAGAAAATGAAACACTAACAATAATGCCAGGAGAAGAAAAAACAACAAAACTAACAATAGATACAACAGAATTTGAAGATAAAATATTATTCCAAATCGATGCATACTCAACAAGAGACTTACTAAAACATTGGGAAGATACAATAATAATAGATGTAGTAAAAAGCGAAGATTGCTCAAAGATAAGCTTCCCACGAAGATATAATGTCTATTCAAGATACTACGAAGAACAAGTATGGATAAGCGTTACAAATGAGGGAATACAAAAAGAAACATACACAGTAAACTATAACGGGAGCGACTATTTAGACCTGCTTACAAAAGAAATAACAATAAAACCAGGAGAAGATAAAACAATCACACTAAATAAAACAAGAGAACACGAACAAGAAGAATACTACTTCGAACTAACTTTGGAAACAACAACAGGCGAGAGATATAACAAAGAATTCAGATTAATACTAACAGGAACACCAATAACAGAACAAATACTAGACTACGCAAGAGAAAACCCTTGCTTCGCAGTAGGATTAATACTACTTGCAATAATCATAATATACGCAATAACGCTTACAACAATACCAATAAATGCGAAGGTGAAAACAATAATTGCAATCATATTAGTACTAATTATTACAATAATGCTAATATACCAAGGACTACCAGAGAGAATAAACCCAAGACTAGAACAACCAGAAGACCCATACGCATTTAAAGTATATGAAGGCCAAAAAATAAAAATAGATCTATATGATTACATAAAAGACCCAGACGGAGACCCACTAAACTTCACAATAGAGAGCGAACCTAGATACTTAAGACTAGAACAAGAACACAACAAAATAACAATACACACAGAAAACTTTACAGAAAGCGACAGATTTAGAGTAAAGGCGGACGATGGACGAGGAGGAAGAGTAACAACACCAAGATACAATATAGAAGTAGTAGAGAAAACAAAACTAACAACAAAAGAAACATACGAAAAATACTGCCCACACATAAACATAGCACTAATAATAATACTCTTAATAATAACAATACTGGCAAAAACCAAAAAAACAAGAAACGACAAAAAAAACAAAGAAGATACAAAAACAAGAAAAACCGCAAAAAAAACTACGAAGACAGCAAAGACCAAAAAAACTAAAACTACAAAGACAGCAAAAAATAAAAATACAAAAACTCCAAGAAAAACACAGAAGAGAAAGAAAAAAACAAAGACCAAAAAAAGATGATATCATATGAACCAAGATAGAGCTGCACAAAAATACTTCGAAAAGCAAACACAAAGACGAGAAAAAAACTTTAACAAATTTAAAAATCTAATAGAAAACCTACAACAAAACATTGCCTACAGAGATAATATAGAAGAAATACTACAACAAGACATTGCAGGAATAGGAATATCAAAAGAGAAAAGACAAGAAGCACCAAGACGAGGATATAACACAAAACAAAACCTAACATACTTCTTAACAAACCACATCCAAGTAAACCCTGAACAAATAACAACATGCTACGATGAAATACTAGAAGCACAATTACAATTATTTGAAGATTACAAACACAAAGTAAGAGGACCACTAGGAATATTCGGAATAGGATATGACAGAGGATTTGAACAAATAAAAAGAATAAAAGATGCAAAACTTACACAAAAAAAACTACAAGAACCACAAACACAAACAATATACACAAACATAGACACAAAAATATACATACTAACACAAAAAGACCTAAAAAGAGCAGAAGAACTACTAAGATGAGAGACAATAATATAACACTAGACGAGCTAGACGCGCTAAAAGCAAGCTATACACTAAGACACAAAATAGAAGACGTAGACGAATTAAACAAACACAAAGCAATAGGAAAGAGAACATATGACGCAGAAAGATCATGGACGAATAAACAAACAAGCAAAATAACAGGAAGAAAAAAAGAAAAAATAACAGAACAATTCTTATACTACATAAAACCAGAAGACTCACAAGAAAAAACAGGACTATTCGAATACGACACAATAACAATAATAAGACACACATACACAAGAATAACACAAAAAGAACCAATCAGCAGAATTACATCAAAAGTACCAAAAACAACAATAAAAGACAAAAACCACGAAATAAAACACCAAAAAAGAAAACTAACACACCCAGCAACAAAAAAACTCACAGATATAATAAAAGAAGAAAGCTTCATCTACCACACAAACAAAGTCCCATACTAAAAAAAAGCAAAAAAAAGAATTATTTAATCATACCAAGACGCCTTAAAACCGCCTTATACTTCTCAAAATCCTCACTACGCTTAAAACGAGCCATATCCTCAGGAGGAAGACGCTCAAGCCACTTATGCGTAATCTTAATAACTTCTTTAATATCTTCTAAGTCATCAACAGAATCATCATTCTCCTCATCATAATCATCATAACCATCCTCATCATCATCCTCATAACGACGAGAACGCCTACCAAAAAAATGAAGCTTCTTAAAAAAACGCTTTAAAGCACTCTCACGACGCTCCTCTAATTCATCCTCCATCTCATCAATAGCCTCAATTTCAGATTCCTCCTCAGAAAAATCTTCCTCAGATTTTAAATCATCAACATAAATATCCTCATCACCCTCTTTTTTCTTAAACAAAGAAAAAACATTCCACTCACCAACACTCTCTTTCATACTAGAAAACCTCTCACCCAAACTCTTAGAATCCCTGCGCGGAGACTCATCTCTCGCACGCCTCTCCTTAAGGTACCTATCCATATCCAAATTAAAATCTTTACTCACTATTTTAATCACACTCCCCAAACCCAAAAAAAATAAACTAAATGACTAATAATAAAATAAAATTCACAATTTAATATATAAAACTTTCGAACAAAAACACAAGTACAAGAGAAACATTTTTAATAAAGACCAGCTTATGAAAAAAATATGCCATTTAAATACTTAGAAAACGTAAACCACATCTTCGAATTTAAAGAAGCAAGAAAAGATGTGAATAAAGCACAAGAAAAACTACTCTTAAGCATAATAAAAAAGAACAAAGACACACTATACGGAACAAAACACAAATTCAAAGAAATAAAGAACATAAAAGACTTTCAAAAAAAAGTACCAATAATAAACTATGAAGACATAGAAGAATACGTAGACCTACAAAAAAAAGGAGCACAAAACATACTAACAAAAGATAAAGTAATATTTTTCGCAACAACATCAGGAACAACAAAAAAACCAAAACTAATACCAATAACAAAACAGAGAAGACAATCATTTAGAAAAGAATTATCCCTCTGGAGCTTTAATTTCCTAAGAAAATTCCCAAAAGTTCTAAGCGGAAAACTACTATACTTCGCAGGACCATACGATGAAGGAAGGACAGAGGCAAACATAATGTATGGAAGCATATCAGGATACCTAGCATATAAAACACCGTGGGTCGCAAAGAGAAGACTCGCATTCAACCCAAAATTATATAACGAATTTGACTTTAACAAAAAAATTGCAAAAATTGCAAAGATCGCAGTAAAATCAAACATAACACAAGTAGGATTCGCATTCCCAGTAGAAGTACTAATGTTTTTTGAATACATAGAAAAAAACAAAGAAAAAATAATAGAGGAAATAAAAAATGACGGAAACTGGCTGAAAGCGAGAATACTCAAAAGAAAAAAGTTCACACCAAAAGAACTATGGCCAAACCTACAAGTAATAAACTGCATAAAATCAGACCAAAACAAACCATACCTAGACGCACTAGAAAAAAAAGTACCAGGCGTTCTAATAAATGACCCAGGAATATATAGCAGTGAAGGCAGAATCTCACTATGCCTAAAACCAGGCGCTGAGGCAGGAATAGTACCAGCAACAATAAACTTCTTCGAATTCAAAGACACAGATACAGGAAAAATACACCTCGCAGGAGATTTAAAGAAAAACAAAAAATACGAAGTCATAATAACAACAGCAGAAGGACTATACAGATACGAGATGAAAGATGTAATAAAAGTAGTAGATTTTAAAGACACAATACCACTAATAAAATTCCACGAGAGAACAAGCTACCTAAACATAGCAGGAGAACTCGCACACGAAAAAGTACTAATAGAGACAATGGAGGAGACAAAAAAAGAAACAAAAACAGAACTTAGAGCATATACCTACGCACCATACAAAGTATCAGAAAAACAAAAACCAAGATACAACATAATAATAGAACCAAAAAACAAAATGAAAGAGACAGATGCAAAACAATTTTTAAAAACAATAGAGAAAAACCTCCAAAAAAACATACAAGACTACAGACAAATGAGAAACGAATTTGGACGAATACAAAAACCAGTACTCACAATATTAAAAAAAGGAGAATACGACAAATTCGACAAAGAAAGACTAACAAGAGGCGGACAACAAAAACCAATAATAATCGCAAAAAACACAGACTTCGAAGAAAAATTCAAAATAGACACACAAATAAAACAGTGAAAAAAAATGAAAAAATACTTCTCAGATAGCTACGAAGAATCAAGACAAAAATTCTTAGAAATGACAAAGGATTTCAAAGTAGAGAGCATAAGACTCAAAAATAAACTATACATAGACTTTGCAATAAAAGAGAGAAAAAAGAAAAAAACACTCATAATAATAGTAGCAGGAACACACGGAGTAGAAACATACCTAGGAGGCGCCGCGCAACAAATACTACTACAAGACTACCTACCAAAAATAAAAAATGCGAGCATATGCCTAATCCACTGCCTAAACCCATACGGATTCAAACACGACAGACGAGTAAATGAAAACAACGTAGACCTAAACAGAAACGCAATATACGATGAAAGACTAATGATAGGCGTACCAAACACATTCTTCGCAAACGCATGGACAGACTCCTTACTATTTATGAAAATAAACCGCCCAAGAACACACAGAATAATAGAGAGAATAAAATATTACAGCCTAGTACTAAAATCAATAAGAAAAGACGGACTAAAAAACACAATAAACCTAAGCGTTAGAGGACAAAACACATACCCAAAAAGCGTATCATACAGAGGCGTAAAACTTGAAGATTCACTACTACACTTTAGAACATACATAGAAGAGAAAACAAAAGGATACGACGAGGCAATACTAATAGACATACACTCAGGCATCGGACGAAAATACGAAGTACACGGATACACAAACCAAGAACCAAACACAGAAGAATACAAAAAACTAAAAAAAACACTAAAAAAAATAAAATCAAGACAAAAACTACCAATAAAAAAACCAATAGGATCAATATCAGACCTATTCCTCGCAAGATCAAGAGCCAAAAAAAACACAGACCTAACCCTCGAATACGGAACAATACCACAACTATCAACAAGATTCGTATTTGAATACCTCGGAAGATTAAACATAGAAGAAAACCAAGTATTCTACCACGGAAACGAAAAACAAAAAGAGAGAATAAGAAAAAAATACAGACGAGCATACGCACCAAAAGACACAGTATTTAAAAAATCACTAATAAGAAAAACCAAGAAATTCTACGAAAAACTCATACAAGAATACGACAAATAAAAAAAAGAAAAAAAAGTTTAGGAATTACTTCCTACCACGAGCCATTTTTGCTCTAGAAATGTCTCCTTGCTTATCAACAAAATACAAGAAACCAGATTCTTTTTTAACACCAGCTTTAGCAACCTTCTCAGGCTTACCTTTTTTGGTTTTTGCTCCGCCACGAGCCATTTTTGCTCTGGAAACGTCTCCTGCTTTATCAACGAAGTACAAGTACCCACTTTCTTTTTTAACTCCAACTTTCTCTACTTTCTGAGCCATTTTTCAAATACACCTCCAAAATGTTTGGTTAAGGAAACTTTTATTTCATCCCCTTAAATATACCCTTGCGAAGAGAAGTATATAAATCTTTTGCTTTTTTAGAGGAGAAAGCATAAAAAACAAAGAAAAACAAACATAATAACCACTATCGAAGAGTAAAAAAAGAAACATTTATATATTTATAAATAAACAAATGAAAAGAATAGATTTACAAACTTGTCAATGCTATTGACACGTTCACCAAAAGAATTCAAGACAAGATACTTGCAAGGATTAGACGTAGAATTTGCAACAATAAAAAAATGATAGTAAAAATAATGAGCGCACTCGATATTATAACAGCAATAGTTATGATACTATACCAATACGGCACAACAAACACAAGACTACTAATAAGCTTTATCGCATACCTAGCACTAAAAGCACTAATGTTTAGAGGAGACTTCGCAAGCTTTTTAGACGCGTGCATCGCAATTTATATGGTAATAATGATATTTCTACCAGTAACAATAATAACATGGATAGCAGCAATATACCTAATACAAAAAGCAATGACAGGATTCATGCTCTAAAAATACTTACTATCATGAATGCCCTTTTTAACAAGCCAACCAAAAAACAAAGACAGAATTAAAGCTAACGCATAAACCCAAGGATTCTTAAGAAAACTGAGAAGAATAAACAAAAATAAAGTATACAACAAATAAAGAACCCAAACCGCTCTATACTTCAACAAAAGATTCAAACCATTAAGACTTGGAAGAGGAAGCGCAGTAACCACAAGAATCAAACTAGAAACCCAAACCAAATCATAAAAAACACTTATACCAGATAACAAATATAGAGGAAAAAACACCAATAACGACAACAAAATAAGAACCAAAGGACCAAACAAACCAACAAACAACATCTCCTTAATATTAACAGCAGTACCCATAAATTTACCAACACGAAGCCTCGGAATTTCCTTTAGAGAAACACCACCCATAAAAATAAAAGGAATCAAACCATAACTCATAAGAGTAACAAGAACACCAATAGGTGGACCATACTTCCAAACACTAACGCGAGCATCCAAACCCATAGTAGCAGCAATAAATTTCTGAGACGCCAAAAAAATAAAAAATAAAAACATAAACAAAATAGAATACAAAAACAAATTACTCAAACCAACACTAGCATCAAACCTATCAGTACCCCACATCCTAAAACTCAAAATAAAACCACTAAGCAAACTAATAATAATAACAAGAGAAGCCTCTTTATCATTAAAGTTAAAAGCCCTCTTCCAAGCAAAATTATTAAACATAAAAGTAACCATTAAAAAAATAAATAAAAACAAGAATATAAAAAACTAACGAAAAAAAAACTAAAAGAAATGCCTAAAAGGCTCCAACAAAACCTCTAAAGCACGAAAAAACAAAGAACGCCTCTTCCACCTAGCAAAATCAAAATTCTTAGATAAAGAAAAAGAACCCCTCAAATGATCCTCAACAACATTCCCCAAAACACGATTCTTACCAAAAACACCAAGCTCATACTGATACTTAAAACTACGATAATCAAAATTAGCAGAACCAAAATAAAAGAAATCATCAAACAAACCAACCTTCGCATGACTAAAACCAGGAGAGAACAAAAAAATCTTAACACCGCGCCGATGAAGCTCACCAAGCAAAGACTGCGTTAAAATATCAACCAAACGAACATCACTACGCTTAGGAATAATAATACTAACATCAACACCCCTACGCGCAGCACGAATCAAACCAAGAATCATCTTAGCATCAGGAACAAAATAAGGCGTCTCAATAACAACACGCGACTTAGCATTTCTAATAAGATGCAACATCTTATTTCTAATTTTCTGATAACGAATAGAGGGAACATCACGAACAACCTCTAAAGATTCAAAACGCAAAGGACTCAAATGATTTTTAGGACTGTGAAAAAAGAAATCATGAATCTTAAAATTATCAATAAAAATCATCCGCATCTTATCAGCAAAAACAGAATCACGAATACGAACAACAAACTCACGCCAATCCTTACTATGAGATGTAAGATTAGCAGAACCAATATAACAAAAATCATCAACAACAACGAGCTTACGATGATCACGCCTATTATTATAAGAAATAACATTAGTCGTAAACTTAAAAACCCTAAAAAAACGAACCTCGCCCCCAAGCGCTTCAAGCTCACTAAAAAAATCCTCACGAATCAAAGAACCCCAATGATCCAACAACAACTTAACAACAACTCCCTCCTTCGCTTTTTTAATTAAAACATCTTTTAAACGAACAGCAAAAGAACCATTCAAACGATAAGTCTCCAAAAAAATAGAACGCTCAGCACGACTAATAACACGAAGCAAATCCTCAAAGAACTCAACCGAGCCACTAAAATATTTAATATCGCGCCTAGATAAATGCTTCATAAAAACAAAAAATGTTAGAAAACTATATAAATATTTATCAAAACAAAAAAAACTAAATGGTAGTAGAATCAATCCTAGACCCAACAAAAGCAGAAAAAAAACCGCACCTAATGATACCAATAGGAATAGCACTAACACTGCTCGGATCACTCATAGGATACCAATTCTTTAAAGAATACGCAAGCATAATAGTAGTAGCCTTCGTAGCCATAGGCGCAACACCACTAATATACAGAATAATAAAATACGAAGAACAAAAAGACCTACAAGACCTACCACAAAGAATACTACTACTAGAACACTGGAAAGCACTAAAAGCATTCATGTACCTATTCCTAGGAGTAGTAATAGCATCAGCAGCACTATACATCTTCCTACCAACAGGCGTAGAAACACAAGTATTCGAAGTACAATACAACACATTCGCAGAAATAGGAGGAATAACAAGCAAAGCAACAGACACAACACAAACAAACAACCTATCAAGATTCTCAACCATATTCTTCAACAACATAACAGTACTACTAATCGCAATAATATTCTCATTCATATACGGCGCAGGAGCAATATTCGTACTAACATGGAACGCAACAGTAATCGGAATAGCAATAGGATACTTCATAAAAACAGAACTACTACTAATCGCACAACTCACAGGAATAACAAAAGCAGTAAGCTTCCTAGAAGTAATGTATGTAGGAATATTCCAATACCTAATACACGGATTTTTTGAAATACTAGGATTCTTCGTCGGAGCACTCGCAGGAGGAATAATAAGCGTCGCAATAATAAGACACGACATAGGAACAGCAAAATTCGAACACATAATACTTGATGCAGCAGACCTACTACTAATAGCCGTAAGCCTAATATTCTTCGCAGCAATACTAGAAGTATGGATAACACCAATATTTTTCCCCTAAAAAAACTCAAAGAAACATAAAAAAAATTAACTCTCAAAAGACTCAATTAAACGCTCCAACTCCTCCAAATCCTTCTCCAAACCACTAAACTCAGATAACAACTCCTTAATACCCTCGTTGTGAAGCGCAACAATGTTCTCATAACTAACAGCCTTAAAACGACCACCAGAACCAGTAACACTAACAACTTCTGGAAGTATCTTTTCCAATTCCTGCGCAATAAAACCAACACTACAAGGAACAAGCTTATCACCAAAATCGTCGTTAGCGAATTCAAAAGAAACACCCCTCATACTAAGAATCTTCGATAAAGCATCCTTAATCAAGATAACATTTTTCTTCAAAGACTCATCAGAGACAGCACTAATATTATCAGCACTCAAACCACCAACAAAAACAGTATCCTTATCAGCACTAAACCTAAAAGAATCACTCAAAGACTTAACATTAACACCAGTCTCAACACCAGCCTCATCAATAAACAAAGGAAAAAACGACGAACCAACACCAGTATCCAAAGCATTAACCAAAGAAAAATCAACAACAGGCGCAGGCCCCTGAGGACCCTGCTGACCCCTCAAACCCTGAGGACCACGATGACAAAAATAAGTTTCATTAAAAGACTCAAGAGAATCATTATCGCCATCAGGAAGAACACTAGACAACGAACCCCCACTATCATGACACATCATCATATGCGAACAAGCCGAACGCGACGACGTATCACAAGTACAATCAGGACCAGCAGGTCCTTGATGACCCTGATAACCCTGAGGACCACGATCACCCCGCGGCCCCCGTGGACCTGTATCTCCCGCAGGACCAGTCGGACCATTAAATCCAGAAGGTCCTTGAGGTCCTTGAGGACCACGATCCCCTCGAGGACCTGTATTCCCTTGAGGTCCTTGAGGCCCCTGCGGCCCACCAGGCCCACCAGTACCTTGAGGACCCTGAGAACCTGAACGCCCTTGATCACCTTGAGAGCCCTGAGGTCCTTGAGGCCCCTGATCACCGGAAGGCCCCGTCGAACCAGTACGCCCCTGAGGCCCCTGCGATCCTTGAGGCCCTCTTGGCCCTTGTGGTCCTTGTGGTCCTGTTGGGGATGGTCCTGTTGGTCCTGTTGGTCCTGTTCTTCCTTGGTAGCCTTGTGGTCCTTGTGGGCCTTGTGGTCCTCTTGGTCCTTGTGGTCCTGTTGGTCCTGTTGGTGATGGTCCTGTTGGTCCTGTTCTTCCTCTTGGTCCTGTATCTCCTTGGTATCCTTGTGGTCCTTGCGAGCCTTGTGGGCCTTGTGGTCCTTGTGGTCCTGTTGGGGATGGTCCTGTTGGTCCTGTTGGTCCTG
>CAZCTY010000025.1:0-880 GCA_964501945.1 uncultured Methanosarcinales archaeon | reverse complement strand
TTCTTCCTTGGTAGCCTTGTGGTCCTTGTGGGCCTTGTGGTCCTCTTGGTCCTGTCGGCCCCTGCGAGCCAGTCGGTGAAGAGCCCTGACTTCCTCTCGGCCCTGTAGGACCTGTGTCTCCCTGAAAACCCGTTGGACCAGTACTCCCCGTAGGGCCCTCAGGACCTTGAAATCCTGTTAAAGTACCACCTTGGCTCCCACGGGGACCAGTAGGCCCAGTGTTCCCTTGAAAACCCGCAGGACCAGTTGGACCAGTAGGTCCTTGAGGACCAACATCGCCTTGAGGAGAAGGCCCTTGCGGCCCCCTATCGCCTACATTCCCAATTTCACCTTGATAACCTTGAGGTCCAACGTCTCCTTGAGGTCCAACGTCTCCTTGAGGTCCAACGTCTCCTTGAGGACCAGTAGAACCTATATTACCAATATCACCTTGATAGCCCTGAGGTCCCTGAGGACCAACGTTTCCATCAACACCATCAGGACCAACATGGCCTTGAGGTCCAGTAGGACCCTGAGGTCCTTGTTCTTGAGCATCATCAACATACTTTTTAGTAGCAACCTGATTATCAGGAGATACGGCAGTAGGATGAACACCAAGAAGAACATCAGAGAAAGAAGCAACACCACTAACAACTAATTCTTGCTTGAACCTAATAGTTTCAACACTTTCAACATTTTCCTCAAAAATAGAAGGAAGATTAAATCTTAATTTTTTCATAAAGATTCACCTCCTCCCATTTTTTCTTTTAAAACAGCAATCATCTCTCTAATATTTTTCCTTTTACTCCTAACATCAACCAACAACTCCTTGATACCTTCATTAACCAAAGCGGTGATGTTTTGGTATTGGATGGCTTTTGTGCCGTCAGGTTTTTGTGTT
>CAZCTY010000024.1:0-15203 GCA_964501945.1 uncultured Methanosarcinales archaeon | reverse complement strand
GATAATAATGATAATGATATTGATAATGATAATAATGATGTTGATAATAGCATGTTAGATTTTAATCAGTGCCTTGCTGATAACGGTGTTGTAATTTATGGTTCTGCTTGGTGTCCTGCGTGTAGTGCTTTAGTAGAATCTCTTGGTGGATCAGATGCTGTTGAGCCTGTTTATGTTGAATGCACAGAAGAGCAAGAAAGGTGTGCTGAGGAAGCTAAAGCTGGTTATGTTCCTGAAATTCAATTTGATGGTGAATTATATGAGGGATCTAGAAGTGTTACAGCTCTTGCTGATTTAACTGGTTGCGAGGTTCCTAATTAATATCGTATTTTTTTATTTTTTTGTATAATTTTTTTGCTAACTGTTCTTTTTCTTCATTGTAATAAATAACTGGGTTTCTGTATTTTTCTACCTTATTTTGTCCTTGCATGACATTAACTAGTTCTAAGTTTTCATCAAAATCATTCCAAGGTATTAAAAATATTTCTCCGTCTCGCATGGCATTTTCTTTAGACTTGTGAAAAACAAAGTTTAAATTGAATTCTTTTAATTTTTCTTCTAGTAGGTATGTGTGAACATCAATTTTAGCTAAATCTTTTTCATCTAATGCAAATCTTTCATTCGATGCGATTGTGTATCTGTTAAATAGTATTAATTCTCTAAAATGATCATTGAGTTCAAATGGTCTTTTCAATCTTCCAACTAATGCAAGATCTCCCTCTCCGGTGTTGAGTTTTTCAAGTGCTTTTTGTGTATTCATTACTTTTTTTAAGTTTGCATTATCTATGCTTGTATTATCTAAGTGGATTTTCATCGTAGGGCAAAATAGGATTGTTATATTTTCAAAGTCATTTGTATATTCTGTATTATTATTCATTAAAGCTGTTATAAGTATTAAAATCGTAGCTATTACTATAGTTATTTTTAGATATTTCATAATTATCACATCTATAATGTTACTTTGCAAGTGACATTATGTTGTTTATTTTTTTGAGATTTTTTTCTAGTTCTTCTTTTGTCTCTGCCTCAGCGTTCAATCTTACTATGTTTTCTGTGTTACTTTTTCTCAAATTAAACCAGAAGTCTTCATAGTAAACTGATAGTCCGTCTATGAATAGTGTTTTTATTGGTTCTAAGAATGCTTGTTCTACGAGTAGGAATGCTTTGCTTGTGTTTTTTACTTTGTAATTTATCTCGCCTGAGTGGTTGTATTTGTTTATTTTTTTTATTATCTCATGCATTGTGTCTTCTGTGTTTTTTAGTATGTTTAATACTTTTATTGCACATATTCCTGCATTATCTAGGTATGATGCTTCTTTGAAGAAGTAGTGTCCTGAGTTTTCTCCGCCTATCTCTGCTCTCTCCTCGCTCATTGCTTCGTATATATATGTTCTTCCTGCCTTCGACATAATTGCGTTTACGCCTCTCTCTTTGCTTGCCTCGCTTACTTGTTTTGAGGATCTTGTGTCGTATACGATTGTTCCTTTTTTTAATTGTTTTGCGAGAAGTGTTAATATTATGTCTGGTCTTATGAAGTGTCCTTTGTTTGTTATAAATCCTACTCTGTCTGCGTCTCCGTCAAATATTAGTCCTATGTCTGCTTTTTGTTTTTTTACTTCTGCGACTATTTTTTTTCTTGCGTCATGTGATAGTGGGTTTGGTTCGTGTGTTGGGTTTGGGGATACTTTTCCGTTTAGTATTTTTGTTTTTGGGTATAATTTCTTTATTGTGTTCACTTCATGTAATCCTGAACCGTTGCTTTGGTCTATTATTATTTTTAGTTCTTTTTTTGTTTGTTTTAGAAATTGTTTTTTTAGAAAGTTTTCATATTCTCTTGCGTAGCTTTTTTTCTTTGCTTTTCCTCTTTTGCTCATTTTTATGTAGTTTTCATTATTTATTATGTTTAGTATTTCTTTTGAGCCGTTCTCTGAGTATAAGGGTTTTGCTTTTTTTAGCATTAATTTAAAGCCGTTCCATTCTTTTGGGTTGTGGCTTGCTGTTATCATTATTCCTGCATCGTGTTTTCCACTTATTACTGCATAATAGCTCATCGGGGTGCTTACAAGGCCTATGTCTACTACGTCTGCCCCGCTATCTTGTATTCCTTTCTTTAAGTTTTCAAATAGTTTTGGGGAGCTTCGTCTCCCATCGTATCCTATTACGACTTCTTTTGCTTTTGTGTAAGAAATAAATGCTCTTCCGAGTTTGTATGCGAATGCATCATCGAGTTCTTTTTTGTATATTCCCCTTATATCATACGCTTTAAATATTGGCGTGTAGTCTTTCTTTGCCACCATGTCTTTGTTTTTATGATTAGTATTTATAAATTTTTTGGAAATTTGCTGGTCGAGGAGTTATTTTTTTTATTCTGTTGCGAGTGCGTCTACTGGGTTCATCTTGGCTGCTCTTTTTGCTGGGTAGTATCCTGATATGCTTCCAAGTATGAATGCGAAGAGTAATGCTCCTATTATTAGCCATGCTGGGAATACTGGTTCTAGTAGTCCTGGGCCTAATTCGTTTGCAGCTATTGTCTCGACTAGTTTTCCTATTCCTATTCCTGCAAGAACTCCTATGATTCCTCCAGCAAGGCCTAGTAGTCCTGATTCTATTAAGAACATGTTTTGTATGTCTTTGTTTTTTGCGCCTATTGATTTCATTATTCCTATTTCTTTTGTTCTCTCGATAACTGCTGTGTACATTGTATTCATGATTCCAACGGCGCCTACAAATAGGCTTATTGATGCTATTCCTATTATTATTGCATTTATTACGTTTAGTAGTACTAAGAATGATTCTAGTACTTCCTCGAAGGTTTCTACTTGGAAGTCTTCATCTCCTCTGCTCAAATCTCTGTGTCTTCTTAGTGCATCTTCGATATCTGGTACTATTTCTGCAGGTACTCGTCCTTGGAATACTTCTGCTACGATTAAGTTTACTTCATCGTCTACGTCAAATAATTCTTTGAAGTCTTCTTCGTTTATGAATACTTGTGTGTCATCTTCTCTGTTTCCTTCGCTTGTTTTTATTCCTGCGACTTCAAATTCTTTGTCGTTTATGTATATTTTTCTGCCCACGGTTAGTTTTGTATCGTATCTGTTTGAGTGTGCGTAGTCGTATCCTAGTATTGCGCGTCCTCTCTCGTTATCTCTTAGTATTGATCCTGATATTAAATCATCTGATCGCATTATGTTTTGTAATAATTGTCCTCTCTCGCCTGTTGGTATGTTCATTACAAATCCTATCTCTGTATCATCTCCCCATGTCATTCGTCCTACTTCGAAGTTTGTATAGCTTGCTATTCTCACTTGTGATACTCTCTCTACTACTTCTACATCGTCTTTTGTGAGTGGGTCTCCTGCGCCTCCAAGTCCAAAGAAGCTTCCTGATGTTTGTATGATTATTCTATTTGCGCCTAGGTCTTCAAATTCTTCTTGTACTACGTCTTGTAGGCCTTGGCCTATTCCGACGAGGCTTACGACGGCTGTTATTCCTATGAATATTCCTATTAGTGTGAGCCAGCTTCTAAGGCTTCTTTTTTTTATGTTGTTTATTGCTATTTTTAGGTATTCGAGTATCATTTTCTTCCTTTTTTTTATTGTCTTATTGAATCTACTGGGTTCATTTTGGCTGCTCTTATTGCTGGTAGTAGTCCTGCGATTGCACCTATTAAAAATGAAAATAGTAGCGCTCCAATTATTAGTTCTATTGTGAATATTGCTTGTATTAAATCTGTTCCAAGTGCTAGTCTTCCTAGTGTTTGTACTAGTAGTCCAAAGCCCATCCCTAGTAGTAATCCTATAATTCCTCCTGTTAATCCTAGTAGTCCTGATTCTATTAGGAACATGTTTTGTATATCTGAGTTTCTTGCGCCTATTGATTTCATTATTCCTATCTCTCGTGTTCTCTCAAGTACTGATGTGAACATTGTGTTCATTACGCCTATTCCTCCGACTAGGATGCTTATTGCGGCTATTCCGACTAAAAAGTATGTTACAATTGAGAGTATTTCATTTAGTGAGTCTAGTGTTTCTTGGCTTGTTGTGGCTTCAAAGTTTTCTCGTCCTTCCTCTTCTCCTCTATCTCGTCTTATGTTTTCTTGTATTCTATCTCTAACTGTGTTTATTTCTTGTACATTTGTTGGGGTTGCAAGTATCGTTGCGTACTCATTTTCTTTTTCAAAAAGAGTTCTTGCCACCTCTTCTGCCATTAGTACTACACCATCTACTTGGAAAGATCCTGTTCTCTCTAAGAATCCTACTATCTCAAAGGTTTGTCCTCGTATTTTTATTTCATCTCCCGTTCTTAGTGTTCTCTCAAATATTGGTCTATCTTCCCATCTTGAGCCTAGTACTACTTTTGTTCTCTCATCTGGTCTTATCATTCTGCCTATTGCTATTTCATAGTTATTTGTGTCTTTTGCAAAGTTTCTCTCTCGTGTATCTCTTGGTAGTGTTGTTATAAATGCGGTTCTTGATTCATCTCCAAATTCCATGGTTCCTTGTTCTATTAATTGTCCTGTTGCTATGCTGACGCCTCTTGTTCTCTGCACTACTTGTAAATCATTTCTTGTTATTGGTTCAACGGCACTTGTGCCTGGTGGCCCTCCAACTGATCCTACTGCTGAGACACTTATTCTATCCGCACCTAGGACTTGGAATTGTTGTGCAACCGCACTCTCTAGGCCTTGGCCGAGGCTTATTATTCCGACTACTGTTGCAATCCCTATGAATATTCCTATTAGGGTTAGCCAGCTTCTCATTTTCTTTTTGAGAAGATTTTTTAATGCTATTTTGAAGTAGTCTTGTATCATTTTTTTCTGAGTCCTATTTTTTTAAATAATAAGAAAAAAAGGTTTTTTTTAATCATCGTCTTCTTCTAGCATTTTTTTTCGTCTCTGTCTTTTTTTATTCCATATGTATGCTATTATTCCTATTATTACAAGTATTACTATTATTGTTCCTGTTCCATTTCCATTACTCTCTGCATCTCTTAGTTTTTGTTCTATTAATAGTGTTTCTTCGAATTGGTTGTTTAGTGCGTCTCTGTATGTTAGTTTTAATTCGTATGTTACTTGTTCTACGTTTTCATTTATTTTTACGTTGTATCTTGCAGATTTAAAGTCGTCTGTTTCTATGTTTCCTAGATATTCTTTTTGGGATGATGATGTTACTTCGTAGTTTTCTCCATTTTTTAGTTTCGCTGTTAGTAGTTTTATGTCTGCTGTTCCTTGGTTTATTATATCGAAGTTTATCTCTCCTGATTTTTTATTTTTGTTAAGTGTTGTGCTCTCTATTATTCCGTATAGGTCTGGTTCTGAGTTTACTTTTATTGTTATTATTGATGTTTCCTCGTATCTGTTTCCTGTATCGTCGAAGTATGAAAAAGTTGTTGGTACTTTGTATATTTTAGCTTCTGCGTCTGGGTTTGTTATTAAGTTAAATCTGAACTCTGTTGTTTGTTGTGGTTGTATTCTATTTATTGATTTTCTGTTTGTTGAATCTATTGGGGAGAATGGTAGTTCTTGCATTGCTCCTCCTTGCAAATCTGCTAGCTGCAGTGCTACATTTACATCTCTTAGGTTTGATGATGTGCTTGGGTTTGCTACCGCTATTGTTAATTCTGTTTTCTCTCCTGGTTCAACTGGGTCTGGTCTTGTTCTAACTGAGCTTATGCTTATTGGTGTTTCTGTTGATTTAACATCTAATCTTAAGTTCGTTGTGCTTACAACGCCTGGCATATTTCCTAGTGTGTACTCAAAGCGTAATGTGTTTGTGCCTTCAACTACGTCATCTGATACTTTAAATCTGTATCTTAAGGAGTAGTCTTTTTGTGTTCCTAAAACATTTATTCGTCTCTCTTTATCATCTGGGTTTACTAATTCAAAGTATGGGGATTCTTTGAATTCTATTTCTATATCTCTCGCATCAGATGTTCCTATGTTTTGTACATTTATCCATACATCAACAAATTGTCCTGGTTGTACTGGCATAGGGTCATAGTTTGCTATGTCCATTTTTATTATTGGCGAGTTTGCTTCTACGTTTACTGGCAACATCATAATTGCCAGCATCATCATTGTTATTATTATTGTTTTTTTCATCTTTTTTTCCTCCTTTATTATTAATTATTATTCATTTTTTTGTTTAGTTATCTTGTTTTATTATTTTTGTTGTATCTACATCAAGGTTTTCTACTATTATTCCATCTTTTAAATATACAATTCTATCTGCTTCTTTTGCGACTTTTTCATCGTGTGTAACTAGTACTATTGTTGTTTTTTTTTCTTTATGTAATTTTTTTAAAAAGTCCATAACTGTCGTGCCTGATTGTGTGTCTAAGTTCCCTGTTGGTTCATCTGCGAGTATTACTTCTGGATTGTTTGCTAGTGCTCTTGCAATTGCAACTCTTTGTTGTTGGCCTCCAGATAACTCGTTTGGTGTGTGGTTCATTCTATTTTTTAGTCCTACAAGGCTTAGGTATTCACGTGCTTTTTTTTCTCTTTTTATTGGATTTATATTTTGGAATATTAGTGGCAGCATTATATTTTCTTTTGCAGTCATACTTGTTATTAGGTTAAATTTTTGGAATATGAATCCTATTTTTTTTCCTCTTATTTGTGCTAAGTCTGATTCTGTTAGTTTTGATATATTTTTTTCGCTTAAGAAAATTTTTCCTTTTGTTGGTGTATCTAGGCATCCGACCATGTTCATCGCGGTGCTTTTTCCTGATCCTGATGGCCCCATTATTGATAAGAATTCTCCTTTTTTGACTTTTAAATTTAGTCCTCTAAGTGCGTGGACTTTGTTATCTCCCATTTTGTATGTTTTCCACACATCTTTTAGTTCTATTATTATGTTGTTTGATGGTTTCATTTTTTTGGCCTTCCTATTTTTTTGAGTTTTTCTCCTGCTTGTTTGAGTATTTTTTTCACTTCGTTTTTGTTTTTTGTTAGTTTTTTTGTGTTTTGTAATCTTGCAAGTTCATCTTTAATGAGTTTTGATTCTTCATATATTTCTTGGAATGGTATTTCTCCTCTTTTCATATCTTCTAGCATGCCTCGCTCCATTGTTGTATCAAATCCGTATACTGATTCGAGTAGGTAGTATGATTTTTCCATTGCTTGTATAAGTTCTTCCTTTTCGTCTTGTTTTTCTTTGATTATTTTTTTTCCTTTAGCAGTTAGTGAATATGTTTTTTTTCCTTTTTCGTGTTTTACTGTTGTAAATTTTTCTTCTTCAATATAATTTAGTAAAGGGTATATTGAGCCACAGCTTGGTTTCCAGTTCATTGTTGTTTTTATTTCGTTAATTATCTCAGAGCCTGACATCGGCTTATTGTTTAATAAATTTAATATGATTGTTTTTAAGTGTCCTCTCATTTTCTCCCTTTAATTATCGTTTCCAATATCGGTAACAATATTTATTATTTAAATGTTGCGTTGCATAAAATCAAAAAATTAATATTCTTGCTTTGTTTTACATATTTTATGCTTCCAAGTTTATTTCTTAATGCGAACGATGAGCTTAAGTTGTTTTTAGTCGGCGAGAGTGTTTTTGATGTTGCTAAAATTAAAGTTAGTACGAATAAGAATTTTGCAGATAATTATTCTTTTTGGGGCGGCCCTTCAAATATTGTTAAATCGCCACGACGAGATTTTGTTAGTAAGTTTAAAAATTACTTAACTGATAATAGTTTCTTTTTTTTGGAAAATCTTTCTGAATTTTATGTTGAATTAACATCTAATGCTAATTTTTTTTCTCATACTCCGTCTTATTTTGTTAGTAATAGTTTTGATAAATTAAAAGAGTTTTCTCGTGAAAAGAGTTCTTTTGAGAAATTGCATATGTTGGGTTTGCCTCGAGAAGAAATTAATGAATATATTAATTCTTCTAATGATGTTGTTTTAAATGAGAATTATTTGTTGGCTAATTTTGCAAAAGCTAAAAAAAATAATACTTTACCTTTTTGGGCTGCGTATTTGACGTTTATTCCTATAAGTTTTGATGATTGTGGAGGTTTTTCTAAGGCAGTTGAGACTTATTGTAATCGGGTTAGACATTTTGTTACATGTAATAATAGTGATTTAGGTAAGCGTGTTGAGCAAGAATTTAATAGTATGATTTTGCCTAATTCTTGGCGAGTTGTTAATGGCGCATATGTTTATATATATAATCATGAGCATTTTATCTCTAGGAAAAAGGAGTTTCTTGGATCTGTTATTAATTAGTTATTTATCCGAAGATTTTTTTAAAGAATGATTTTTGTGGTTTGGCATCTTCTCCTGTCTCTTCTGCGTATTTTTTTAATAAGTCTTCTTGTTTTTTGTTTAGTTTTCTTGGTATTTCTACGTTGACGTGAACGTTTTGATCGCCTGCGCCGTATCCATCCATATAAGGTATTCCTTTTCCTCTCATTTTTATTGTGGTTCCAGGTTGTGTTCCTTCTGGTATTTTTATTTTTGCTCTGCCTTTTAGTGTTGGCACGTCTATGTTATCGCCGAATACTGCTTGTGTTATGCTTATTGGCACTTCTATGTGTATATCGTTTTGTTCTCTCTCAAAATAATCGTGTGGTCTCACTCTTATAAATATATATAAATCTCCAGGTTGTCCGCCTGGTCCGCCTGGTTCTCCTTCATCATTTATTCTTATTCTAGAGCCATTATCGAGTCCTTGTGGCGTTTTTATTTTGATTGTTTTTTCTCCATGTACGCTTCCGCGTCCTTTACATGTTTCGCATGTTTTGTTAGGTATTTTTCCTTGTCCATTACATGTTGTGCAAGTAGTTACTGTTTGGAATGCTCCAAATGGTGTTCTTTTTGTTATTCTCATATGTCCTGAGCCTTGGCAGTCTTTGCATGCTTGTAGGTCCCATCCTCCTTGTCCTTGGCAATCTTCGCATATAATTTTCTTTTTTAATTTGATGTCTTTTTCTAATCCAAATGCTGCTTCCTCTAAGTCTAGTTCCATATCGTAGCGTAAATCATTTCCTTTATTTCTTGTTCGTTTTCTTGTTGTTCCTCCGCCAAAAAACATTTCGAATATGTCTTCAAAGTCAAATCCTCCTCCAAAGTCGAATCCTCCTTCAAATCCTGAGAATCCTTGGCCTTGTCCGTGGCCGTGTTTGAATGCATCTGAGCCGTGTTGGTCATACATTCTTCTTTTATCTTCATCTCCAAGTATTGCTGCTGCTTCATTTATTTCTTTAAATTTGTCTTGAGCGCTTGGATCTTTATTTAGGTCCGGGTGATATTTTTTTGCAAGTTTTTTGTATGCTTTTTTAATTTCTTCTTTTGTTGCATCTTTGTTTACGCCTAATGTTTCATAGTAATCTTTGCTCATTTTTTTTCGACCATTTTTTTTGTTTTTATGTATTTTTTGTGTGTTGTGTGTTTATTAATAAAGTTTGTTATATTATAAAGAAAAATCAAACTTTGTTTAATTAATTTTTTTAATTTGTTGTTTGATTTTTATGTGTTATATGTTGCGCTATGCGCAAATTTATTTTGCAAGGTATAAAAAAAATAAAAAAAGGTTATAAAATTGTTTTATTTTTTATCTTCGTCTTTTTTGTCGTCTTTTTTCTCTTCTTTTTTGTCGTCTTTTACTTCTTCGTATTCTGCATCTACTACTTCTTCATCTTTTTTCTCATCTTTTCCTTGTTTTTGTGTTGCTTGTTGTTTTTGTTGTTCTTCTGCTGCTTTTTTGTATAGCTCTGAGCTTATCTCTTGTATTTCTTTGTTTATCTCATCTGTTTTTTCTTTGATTTTCTTTGTATCTTTCTTCTCTTCTTCAAGTAGTTTTTTTAGTTCGTCTATTTTTTTCTGCACGCTCTCTGTTTTTGTTTTATCTAGTTTTCCTTCATTTTCTTTGAATAGTTTCTCTGTTGTGTATACTAATGCGTCTGCTTCATTTATTGTTTCTATTTCTTCTTTTTTCTTTTTATCTTCTTCTGCGTGTTTTTCTGCTTCCTTTTGCATTTTTTCTACTTCTTCTTTGCTAAGATTTGTTGTTGCTGTGATTTGTATTTTTTGTTCTTTATTTGTTCCAAGGTCTTTTGCTGATACGTTTACGATTCCGTTTGCGTCTATGTCGAAGGTTACCTCTATTTGTGGTACTCCTCTTGGTGCTGGCGGTATTCCTACTAGGTCAAATCTTCCAAGTGTTTTGTTGTCTGCTGCCATTGGTCTCTCGCCTTGTAGTACGTGTATGTTTACTGCTGGTTGGTTGTCTGCTGCTGTGCTGAATACTTGGCTTTTCTTTGTTGGTATTGTTGTGTTTTTTTGTATTATTTGTGTCATCACTCCGCCTAGTGTTTCTATTCCAAGGCTTAGTGGCGTTACATCTAATAGTAATACATCTTTAACATCTCCTGCTAGGATTCCTCCTTGTATTGCAGCACCCATAGATACTGCCTCATCTGGGTTTACGGATTTATCTCCTTCTTTTCCTGTTAGTTTTTTTACTAGTTCTTGTACTGCTGGGATTCTTGTTGATCCTCCGACGAATATTACTTTGTCTAATTTGTCTTTGTCTATTTCTGCATCTTTCATTGCTTGTTTTGTTGGCGTTTCTAGTTTCTTTATTATTGGTTCTATTAGTTGTTCAAATTTTGCCCTCGTAAGTTCCATGTTTAGATGTTTTGGTCCTGAGTTATCTGCCGTTATAAATGGCAGGTTTATTGTTGTTTTTACTTTTGTGCTAAGTTCTATTTTTGCTTTCTCTGCCGCCTCTTTTAGTCTTTGGTAGCTTGTTTTATCTTCTCTAAGATCCACTCCTGTGCTTTTTTTGAAGTCATCTGCCATCCAATCTATTAGTATGTCGTCTATATCATCTCCTCCAAGTACGTTGTCTCCGCTTGATGCTTTTACTTCAAATACTCCATCTCCAAGTTCTAGGATGGATACATCAAATGTTCCTCCTCCAAAGTCGAAGACTAGTACTGTTTGTTCTTCTCCTTTGTCTAATCCGTATGCTAGGCTCGCTGCGGTTGGTTCATTTATTATTCTAAGTACGTCTAGTCCTGCGATTTTTCCTGCATCTTTTGTTGCTTGTCTTTGGCTGTCTTCAAAATATGCTGGTACTGTGATTACTGCTTTTTCGACTTTTTGTCCTAGGTAGCTTTCTGCGTCTGTTTTTAATTTGCTCAAAACCATTGCGCTTATCTCTTGTGGTGTGTATTTTTTATCCCACATTTTTACTTTGTAATCTTCTCCCATGTGTCTTTTTATGCTTCTAACTGTGTGTTCTGGGTTCATTATTGCTTGGTTTCTTGCAACTGCTCCTATTAATCTCTCTCCGTCTTCTGTAACTGAGACTACTGATGGTGTTGTTCTATCTCCTTCAGCGTTTGGTATTATTATTGGTTTTCCTCCCTCCATTACAGAGACTGCTGAGAATGTTGTTCCCAAATCTATTCCTATTACTTTACTCATTTTCATTTACCTCCTATCTATTTTTTTTAGATATTTTTACTTTTGAATTTCTTATTACTTTATCATTTATTTTGTATCCTTTTTGTAGTTCTTGTAGTATTTTTCCTGATTCGTCGTTTGTATTCTCGACCATTACTGCTTCGTGTATTTTTGGGTCGAATTTTCCTGTTGCAGGTATTTTTTGTAGTCCTTCATCTTCTAGTGTTTGTAGTAGTTGTGTGTATATCATTTCCATTCCTTCTGAGAATTCTGTTTTCTCAGTGTTGTGTTTTAGTGCGAGTTCGAAGTTATCTAGTATTGGTATTAGTTTTTTGATTAAATCTTCTGTTGATAGTTTTATGAATTTTGTTTTCTCATCTTCTGTTCTTTTTCTGTAGTTTTGGAATTCTGCGTGCATTCGCTTTAGCATTTCTTTTAACTCTTCGTGTTCCTCGTGTGATACTGTGTTTTGTTTTTTTTCTTCATTTTTTGTTTTTTTCTCTTTTTTCATAAAACCACCTTTGTTCATTTTAAATCAACGTAATATTTTTGTTTTTCTTTGTTTTTTTATTGTTTAGTCGAAAAAACGTTTTTTGTTCGTTGATTTAAGTTCAACAAGAAACGTGTAAAATATTTTTATTTATAAAGTTTATGGTTTTTTAGAACATATTTTTTTAGTATTTTTAATTTTAAGAATATAAAAAAGGCGGCTCTGGCCAGATTTGAACTGGCGACCTGTCGGTTAACAGCCGACCGCTCCACCGCTAAGCTACAGAGCCGTAAATTATAAAAAAAATAAATTATTTAAAAAAGTTTTGAATTTTAATTTTCTTTAGAGTCTTCTTTTTTGGTATCATCTGATTTTGATGATTTTTCTTGATCCTCGCTCTCATCTCCACTCTCATCTTCTATGTCTTCTACATTATTATCTTCATCGTCTGTCTCATTTGTAGTTTCTTCTTCATCTAAATCTATGTTTTCTTCTTCTGCTACGATTTCTGTTAAATCTTTGTCTTCTTCTTCTCTATATTTTTTCTTTGTCTCTTCAAGTGATGCGTGTCTTACCTCTAAGAATTTTATTGGGTAGATTTTGCTAAGTGAGTTTTTCCACTCTTTTTGAAGTCTAATATTTATCAATCCGTTCACAAATTCATCAAATGCCATCTCTTTTAGAGTTTTTCTTATTTTTGCTCTAAGTGATAATCTTATTGCGCTATTTGCAGATTCATATGTTCTTGAATTAGTCATAACGACTGTTTTTATTCTAACTATTTTATCATCTTTGCTTTTCGCAAGGAATGAATCGTCAACTTTGTCTCGTCTTCGCCTGACTAGTCTTTTTAGGTATGATAGGCTTAACTTGTATCCTATAAGTTCAGTTATGCCTTTGTTCTCTTCTATGTTTTTAACTCGAAAAGAAGCGATTATGTTTTGTTTTTTCATATCTCCTGTGAACATTGAGAGGTTTAAGCTAATAGTTTTCCCTATCAAATCGTCTGTGTTATATACATGTGATTCCCCTAAAAACGCTTTGTTTAAAGATTCTGGAGCATATAATCCGTACCAATTTTTTTTCTTTCTTTTTGTAGATATATTTTTTGATGCCATTAAAATCACCTATTCGCCCTCTTTCTTTTCTCTTTCTTTAAGCGTTTTCTTTGCCATTTCCATCTCATTTGACCTTTCTTTTTCCATCGTCTTGAACTTCTTTTCATTTATTTCTTCACAACCATTCTAAGTTGCTACGTGAACCTCCCGTTTACGATTATTTTTTTTGAATTCTATAACGCTGATGCGTATTAGAAACAAGTATTGGAAAAAAAAGTTTCTTTAAAAACTTTTCTAATAGACCTCCTCTGTGCATTATTACCTAGGTTTTTTCATCATTGTGTCTGAGAACTCGTTTTTTGGTTTTATTTATCTCGTCCTTGTGCTTTTTCTATCATTTTTTGAATTTTTTCGTATTCTTTTCTCTTTCGCTTCACTAAGTAGTTGTTTTTTGATAGAGCGTCTTTTATGTTTTCTAACTCATCTCTATCTTTTTTAGAGATGTTATTTTCTATGAGTATATTTTCTAATTCACATATTCTCTCACTCCACTCTCTTTTATGTGGCGCGATTAATTCATCTCCTTCTCGAACGTATCCTGCGAGGGCATTTGCTATTTTTTTTGCCACTCCTTCGTTTTTTTGGCTTATGTTTGCTATTTTATTTGTGAATGTGTCTTGTTTATATGTTGTAATGTTTGCTGCTTCAGGTTCTTTTTTTTCATAAGTTCTGTTGTTTATTTTATATTCTAAATCTTCTTTTGCACGCGTGTAGCGTGTTTTATCTCTTGCATAGAACCTGTGCCCTCCCAAGTTATTGTATTTTATGCCTAGTTCTTTTTCTTCGTCTTGGTGTAATGGCTTATTTTTAAATATTCTAAATATGTTATCGAAGTATCTTTTTTTTACATCAGCTCTCACATCTGATATTAGTTTTCTGTTTTCTCGCTCAAATGTTTTATGATTTTTAATAGTGTTCAAATACTCATTATTACTCCTCCCATATACTTCAAGTATCGGTATTACCTCTTGTGATTTGTATTCGTATGCTTTTTTTATATCGGCTATTTTATTTTTTATACTAATATATTGTTTTTTTATGTAATTTAGCATTTTTTTACCTGCCTATGTGTTTTTCTTTAAAGTATACAACTTCTGTTTTTTCTTGTATTGGCCTTGTTTTTGGCACGTAATTATTTTTTGACATGTTATAATCTCTAATCTCATCTATTGGCGCTGTTATATTACATCTCATCAAAAAATCATCTAACATTTCATCTTTAGTTACAGCTTCATATAATGGCACGTTCGATGTTCTCAAGCTTTTTTTGTGTAATATGTTTTGCGTTGGTAAAATTAATGGTTGGCCTACGCGTATAATGTACGGACTTTGTATATTATTAATTTCAGCTATCTCTGAATATACACTCATATCTCCATAGTAATTCTTTGCTATGCTTGTAAGTGATGAACTTGGCTCTACTCTAAGCCAGTATTCTTCATTGTTATTAAATCTTGCAAAAAAGTTTTTTATTCGAGAAAATAATCCTTCTCTCTCACGATTATCAATAGCTTTTTCATTTTTAGAAATTTTGCTTGTAAGATCTTTTTTTATGTTGTGTAGAGAATCAACATCATACATCGCAGTACTTATTTGCTCGTTTAAAACATATAATTTTTCTTTAGCATTATTAATTTCATCTTTTTTTGCTGTTAAATTGTCGCTTATATTATTTAATTGTCTTTGAGATAATATTTTATTTTTTTTAACAGCGACATAGCCATAAGACTCAGTTAAATAATCACCAAATCTATCAGCTGCGTTATCAACACTCTCTTTGTTTGCGGCATATCCAATCATTGCTGCAAGAGATAATACTAAAAAACCTTTTCTAAAACGAGAGTGTCGCGATTTGAAAAAATAGTTATTAACTTTGTAAGAGATGTCTCTAGAAAAACCTTTTGCAGCCCCTGTGAGTTTTGAGTCCGAGACTATTTTTTTGTAATCGTTATTTGAAGCCATAAAAAAAGATGTAATAAAACAACTTAAAAACGATTACGACTAAATTTTCGGAAAAATAAAGGAATACACCGAAAAAATGATAGGAAAAAATAAAAAAGTGAACAAGAAAAGATTTTTAAAGGAGAACAAATTTCAAAATTAACACGCGGATATAACTCAGTCTGGCTAGAGTGTCGGTCTCATAAGCCGAAAGTCCCGAGTTCAAATCTCGGTATCCGCA
>CAZCTY010000023.1:10264-15811 GCA_964501945.1 uncultured Methanosarcinales archaeon | reverse complement strand
GTAACAGTTAATGTTACCTCATATGTTCCTGGATCATCAAAAACATAGCTAAAGCTAGTCTCGTTCACGCCTTCAAAAACAACTTCTTCATCAATTTTCCAGACTTCTTCTACTATTTGGCCGTATGCGGTGTAACTTGTTGATGCAAATGTTACCTCGTCCCCTGCGCATATTTCTTCTGGTTCGTATTCAAAATCAGCTGTTGGTGGTTCCGGGTCTTGGCAGTCTTGTATTGTTATTATCTTTGTAATTGCATCGGTCGCGCCGTCATTATCTGTGACAATTAATGTTATCTCGTATGTTCCTGGTCTGTTAAGTGTGTATTTGAGTTCTGAATTTTCTTCATCGAACACTTGTATTAATTGGCGGTCTATGTACCATGCTTCTCTTACGATGTGTCCGTCGGGGTCGTAGCTGGTTGAGGTAAATGTTATTTCATCACCTGCGCATATTTCTTCTGGTTCGTATTCAAAATCGGCGACGGGTGGTATGTTTTCTGGTTCTTCTTCTGTTACGTCTAGGTATATTTGTTTGGATCTTATTTGTTGGAATCCGAATTGTGTTGTTTCTATTGCTTTTATGTCTATGAAGTAGTTTCCTGGGTTTTCATAGTCTTGTGGTGTTATTGTGAATGTTTCTTCGTAGAAAGGGGAATTTGTGTGTGTGTCTTGGTCTAGTGTTTTTTTGTAGTATACTTCTCCGTTTATTTCTTCAAATAGTTTTGTTTCTATGTCTAGTTGTGGGGAGCTAGTGCTTATTATTGCGCCTATTATGTAGTTTTCTGTTTCGCCTTCTTTTATTTCTGCGTATGTTGTTCCTGTGCTTTCAAATTGTGCCATTAGTGTTAGTGCTGATGCTGTGCTTGTCATTAGTATGATTATTAGTGTTAGTAGCAATGTTTTTGTGATGTGTTTCATTTTATTTTTTCCCCCCACTTGTTTATCTTTTCCTGTTAAAATTATATATTAGTCCTATGCTGAATTCGTTTTTTCTTGGCGTGTATAGCCCTGTTACTTTTACTGGGCCTACGTTGTAGCCCGCGCCTATTACTGGGTTAAATTCTTTTTTTGTTGTCTCAGTAGTGTTTTCTTGTACTGATGCGTCGTGATTGTATTTTTCTCCATCGTCTGATAGCATGTATGTGTGGCTTGATAGTCTTTCAGTATCTATGATATTTTTTTTAGTAAAGTCTACTCCTGCTTTTAGTGATAAGTTGTTTAGTACTTCATATCCTAGTAATGCTTTCGCGCTGTGTTTGTTTGTTGTTGTCCATGAGGATAATGTGTCTGTTGCGACTGCTGTTCCTGGGAAGTTTTCAAATTCGTGTGTTTCTGTTTCTATCTCATCTGGGCGTCTTACTTTTTTTTCTGTTCCTGGGAAGTATATTCCTGTTAGTGCGAATGTATTGTTGTTTTCACCTACTGGGAATCCTACGTTTATTGCGTATCCTAGTTCTGCGTCTTGTGTTACAAATATTCCTGGGCCTCCTTCTATTTTACTTAGGTAATTCCTCAGGCCTGTGTTTAGAGAATCTGTTTGTTCTTTTTGTTGTGTTATTGTGTCTTTTTTTGCTTTTAGTTCTTGTTTTTTATCGTATAATTCTTCGTTTCTCTCGTTGCACTCATCCAGTAGTTCTTGTAGGTGCTCGTTTATATCTTCTGTTTTTTCATATTTTTCCATTATGTTTGTTACTGCGTTTATGTCTGTTCCCATTAGTTGTAGTACTTCTTTTAGTGGGAATTTTGCCATTGTTCCTGGCATCCATCTTGCGTGTTCTTTTGGTTCTCCTTGTACTGTGTATCTGTCTCTTATTATGTGTCTGTTGCTTGGCCCGGAGTATGTTGTGTGTTTTACGTTTCCTCTATCATCTCTTACTATGTCTATGTGTTTTGTTTCCCATCCTGTGTATAGGCTTAGTACTTTTTTGGCTTGTTCATCATTCATTCTCATCGCGTTGAACATGCTTGGAAATGTTGTGTAGTGGTCTGGTGTTCCTTCTACTTCGTTTCTCCACATCCCTCCGCTCTGTCCAGTCATGGTTAGTTTTACGTATGGTTCTTGTTCTATTCCAAGATCTGGTCTGTTTACTATTTTTATTGCGCCTTCTCCTGTTGTGGGTTTTGTTTGTAGTGCGGCGTTTGATGCGTGGTACATGTTATTGTTTGAGAATTTTAGTTGTTCTATTTTTTCTATGTCTTCATTTGAGTATAATTCGTGCATTATCATGTGTCTTTTTGATGCTGGTAAATCTTGGAATTCTCTTTGTGTTTGTGGCACGCGTGTTTGCATTTCTTGTGCTGATAGGTTTGCTGTTAGAAGTGTTGGTATTATAGTTAGTAGTGCTTTGTTTTTTCTTGTTACATCTTTTGTTTTGTCCCAAGTGTTTTTTATTATATCAGTTAATTTGCTCATTTTGTAAGGCCTCTCTTAAATGAATTTTTTTACTACTTGAAAAAAGTTAATAATTACTACATGGTAACACATTCAAATATATAAATGTTTTGTTTTGTAACTATTATATAGTGATAAAGTTATGTTTTGTTTTGGGTGGTGTTCATTTTATGCGTTAAATTATTAAATGAGAAAAAAACACATTCTTCTCGGAGGGATTGTTTTGGGCAAAAAAAGAAAAAAACATAGAGGAGAAAAAGCATCTGATATTAAAGTTGATACTAATGTTGATGAGAGTGGTGAAAAAAAAGATTTCATTCACGAATTTGAGCGTGTTTTAAAAAATAAGTATTTTAAATATTCTCTCGTAGCTGTTTTAATTATTTTGGCTATGGTTTTAGCTGTTTATGTTCGTCTTGGCCCTCTTAATTTGCCTGTGACTGATGATTGGGCGCGTGATACTTTTGAGCAAAATTATAAGTCTGCGATTGAGCAAGAAATTCGCGCGCAAAGGCCTAATCTTCCTGATAGTAGTATTGAGCGTATGGTTGAGGAAGAGTATGCTAATTTTTATGCTGAAAATCAAGCGCAAATTGATGCTCAAATTGAATCTACCTCCAGTACTTTCAGATCTTATTTGCAAAACGATGAAGGTATGACTTATCTTCTTGGTATTGATGAGTACATGTTTTATTCTTATGCTAAATGGCATCAAAAAACTGGTTTTTTTGGTAGCGATATTGTTGATGGTGAGAAGCGTTTTATGTTGAGGGATGGTCGTTTTGGTATGCCTGCTAATTTTAGGTTGCATCCTTTTATGATTAGCACGCTCTATGATGTTTGGAGTCCTTTTAATTCTGATTTTAATATTGAGTGGGCTGCGTGGTACATTCAAGTTGTTTTAATTGCGCTGAGTGCTATTCCTTTGTTTTTCTTGAGTAAAAAGATTGGCGGTACTACTGGTGGTTTCATTGCGACTGTTCTTGTTTTAACCGCTGTGCCTCTTGTTGGTAGGACTCTTGGTGGTTCTTCTGATGATGATGTTCACACTATAATGTATACTTTTATTATGATGGCTTTGTTTGTGTATTCTCTTGGCAAGCGTACTTGGCTTGTTGCGGGTTTCGCTGCGCTTGCTGGTTTAACTAATGCTATCTTCATGTTTGGTTGGAGTGGTTGGTGGTATGGCTTCTTGCTCGTTTTGGGTAGTGCTGGTGCTTATTTGATTTATGAGTTTATTAGATCTAGGTTCATTGAAAAGAAAAGTTTTTCTTTAAATCATTGGATTAACGCGGGGACGTTCTTGGTTGTTTTCTTTGTTTCTGCTATTATTTTTGCAATGATATTCTCACCTCTCTCAAATAACTCTGCTTTAGAGCAAGCAGGACGCGTTGTTAGTGCTCCTGGCGAGCCTTTGAGGTTGGTTGCAAGGCTTGGCGCGGGTGCTGATATTAGTACTGGTGCTGGCGAGTATCCTCTTTGGCCTAATGTTTTAAGGACTGTCGCTGAGCTTAATCCTGCAAGGTTTGATCAAATCATCGAGGGCGCTGGTGCTCTTCCTTTTGGCGGCGGAGCCGGCATTTTGTTCTTCTACATCTCTTTAATTGGTATTGGTGCTTTGTTTTTTAGGTATAAGGAAAATGTTTATTATCCTTTGTTTGGTTTTATTTTATTGGTTTGGATGGCTGGTATGATTTTTGTTGCTATGGATGCTATTCGTTTTATTTTGATGGCATCTATACCTATTCTAATTGGGGTTGGTGCATTCATTGGTTTTGTTTTAGGTCCTGTCGCTAAGTACGTTGTTAAAAATACTAAAGTGAGTGAAGTATTGCTTGTGAGTACCGTCTCTGTTTTGCTTGCTGTTTGGTTCTTATTTGGAGCTGTTGGTGATGCGAGGGCTGCAAGTGAGGGTGCTATTCCTATCTTTGATGATGCTTGGTATGAGTCTGTTGATGCCATCAGGCTTGATGCTGAGCAGTATGATGAGCGGGGTATTATTAGTAGTTGGTGGGATTATGGTCATTTCTTTCAGGCTTATGGTAATCAGAGTGTGACTTTTGATGGCGGCCATCAGGGTAAGCGTATTTATTGGATGGGTCGTAGTTTATTAACTGATGATCCTGTTGAGGCTCATAATATTTTGAGGGTTATGAATTGTGGTCAGGAAAAGCCTTATGATTTGTTAGAGGATCATTTTGGCGAGCGTTATAGGCCTACGAGGATTAAATTAGACATTGCTCAGTTAAATCGTGATGATGCTCGCGCGTACCTTGAAAATGAGGATTTGCCTGATGATTTAATTGAAGAAGTTCTTGGTTTGACTCATTGTGATGATTTAAGGCCTATGTATTTTGTGACTAGCGAGGACATGGTTGGTAAGGCTCCTGTGTGGTCTCATTTTGGTGGTTGGAATTTTACGAAGGCTTATTTTTATTATAGGCTTAGGCATTTGCCTTTAGATGAAGTTTATGATTTGGCTGATGATAGGCTTAATTTATCTGAGGATGAGGCTCGTGATTTGTATAATACAGCTGTATCTTTTGGTAGGAATGAGGATGCTGCCACTCAGTGGATTAGTCCTTTTAGTAGTTATGCTACTCGTCAAAAGTCTTCTTGTTCTGAGGATAATGACGTTGTGACTTGTAATTATAATATAGCTTTGCAAGAAACTGCCAATAGTGTTTTAGTTCTTAGGAGGGCTGTGGTTCCTCTTGATAATTTGGAGGATTCTGAATTTGTCATTCAAGAGGTTGCAAGGGCCACCAATACCCCTATGGGTCAGGACGCAGTTAAGCCTGTTAATGTTGTTGTTGAGCAAAACGGCACTCTTAGAAGTCATGAGTTTGATGATGCTAGTTTAGGGTTGGATTTGGTTGTTATGGAAGAAGATAATGGTTTTTCTGCTATATTAACTGATCCTGCGCTTAGTAAGTCTGTTTTTAACAGGTTGTTTTTTATGGAGGGGCGTGGTTCTGATCTTGATATGTTTGAGAAGATTAGTGATACTACTAGTTTTCGTGGTGAGCGTATCATTGTTTGGAAGGTTCATCCGTAATTCTTTTTAATTTATTTTTTTCTTTTTTTTGTTATGTTTTGGTAGCACAATTTTACTTTTTTAAGTTTTTTGGATTAAACTTAAATAGCACCTTTTTT
>CAZCTY010000023.1:7130-10164 GCA_964501945.1 uncultured Methanosarcinales archaeon | reverse complement strand
AGCACAATTTTACTTTTTTAAGTTTTTTGGATTAAACTTAAATAGCACCTTTTTTAAGTTTTTTGGATTAAACTTAAATAGCACCTTTTTTTGTTTTGTATTTAGGTGATGTAAATGAAAAAAATGACTTTGCTACTAATTGGAGTTGTAGCTTTGCTAGCGTTAACTGCGTGTGGCGAACAAGAAACATGGGATGATACTCAGTGGGATGATACAGGCGATGACGCTTGGGATGATACAGGCGATGATGCTTGGGATGATACAGGCGATGATGCTTGGGATGATACAGGCGATGATGCTTGGGAAGATCCTATGTATTAATGATTAGAATTTTTGTTTAATTTATTTTTTTTATTTCTTTTTTGAAATATTCTGTTGTTTTTTTTAATCCTTCATCAAGGCTTATTTTTGGTTCCCAGTTTAATTTGTTTTTTGCAAGTGTTATATCTGGGCATCTTTGCATGGGGTCGTCTTTTGGTAGTTCTTTGTGTATTGTTTTTGTTTTTGATTTTGTTATTGTTCGAATTTTTTTTGCTATTTCTATTATTGTGAATTCTTCTGGGTTTCCTATGTTTACGGGGCCTTTTGTTTCTTCTTGTTCCATTAGTTTGTATAGTCCTTGTATTAAGTCGTCTACGTATTGGAATGATCTTGTTTGTTTTCCTTCTCCGTATATTGTGATTGGTTCTTGTTTTAGTGCTTGGATTATGAAGTTGCTTACAACTCTTCCATCGTTTATGTCCATGTATGGCCCGTATGTGTTAAAGATTCTGGCTATTCTGATGTCTACGTTGTTCATTTTGTTATAGTTTATGCATAGGCTTTCTGCTACTCTTTTTCCTTCATCATAACAGCTTCTAGGTCCGAGTGGGTTTACATTTCCCCAGTAGTTTTCTTTTTGTGGGTGTACTTCTGGGTCTCCGTATACTTCTGATGTTGATGCTTGCAAAATTCTTGCTTTGCATCTTTTTGCAAGTCCTAGCATGTTTATCATTCCTATTGTTGATGCTTTTATTGTTTTTATTGCGTTGTATTGGTATGCTGGAGGGGATGCTGGGCATGCTAAGTTATAGATTTGGTCTACTTCTAAGAGTATTGGTTCTACTATGTCATGTCTTATAAATTCGAAGTTTTCGTTTTTTAATAGTTCTTGTATGTTTTTTTTATTTCCTGTAAATAAGTTATCTAGGCATATTACGTAGTGTCCTTTTTTTATTAAGAATCTGCACAGGTTTGCTCCTATAAATCCTGCGCCTCCTGTGACTAGTATTCTTTTTTGTTTATTTGGGTTCAATTTATTTTTTTGTGGTGTGTTTTTGTTTAAATACTTTGTTTAATTTTAAAATCAGTAAATATAAAAAGGTCGCGGTTTTATTTTTTTTATTATGGGCAGGGTTGTTCTTTTAACGGGGTGCGCGGGTTTTATTGGTTTTCATACAGCGCTTAAATTATTAAATTTAGGTTATCGTGTTTTGGGTGTTGATAATTTAAATTCTTATTATGATGTTTCTTTAAAGAATAGTCGTCTCGATATTTTAAGGGGTTTTGAAAATTTTGTTTTCTTTGAGCAAGATATCGCGGATGGTTTTAGTTTTGATGAGAATATTGATGTTATTTGTCATTTGGCTGCGCAGGCAGGTGTTCGTTATTCTATTGAGGATCCTTTGGTTTATGAGCGTTCTAATAATTTGGGTACTTTGCAAGTTTTTGAATTTGCGAGGCATAATAATGTTGAAAAAGTTGTTTTTGCGTCGTCTAGTTCTGTTTATGGTAATTGTGATGTAACTCCTTTTAGGGAGGATATGCAATTAGATAAGCCTATTTCTCTTTATGCTGCAACGAAGAAAAGTAATGAGTTAATGGCATATACTTATCATCATTTGTTTGGTATAAAAATGGTTGGTTTGCGTTTTTTCACTGTTTATGGCCCTTATGGTAGGCCTGATATGGCTATTTTTAAGTTTACAAAGAATATTTTTGCAGGGGATGAAATAGAGGTTTTTAATAATGGCGAGTTGTTTCGTGATTTTACTTTCGTTGATGATGTTGTATCTGGTATTATTAGTTCGATAGAGCGAGATTTTGATTTTGAGATTTTTAATCTTGCAAGGGGCGAGAGTGTTAAATTGACTAGTTTTATTGAAGCGATTGAGAATGCTGTTGGTAGGCGTGCTGTTGTTAAAAATGTTGGGATGCAGCCTGGTGATGTTAATGTTACTAGTGGCGATATTTCAAAGGCAAGAGAGTTTATAGGTTATAATCCTAAAACGAGTATTGGCGATGGTGTGAAGTTGTTTGTTGATTGGTATAAAAAATACTATGGCTTATAAAGAAATTCTAAGATTAAAAAATGTGAGAAAGTCATAACGACGGCGTTGTTTTTGCTTTCGTACAATAATATTATTGCTTTATTAATCTCAGAAAAATTTCGACTGAAGATCGGGGCATTAAACCCACGATAAAATGTCTAAAAATCAAAGATTTTTGACACATGAAAATCTTATAAGATTTTCCTAGAATTCCTGTCGAAATTTTTTAGTATAAATGTTTGTGTTTTTCTATATTTTTTTGATATCTCCTTTTGTGATTTCAAATCTGAAGTTCTACATTCACAAATTGTTACCTCGAATATTAAAAATATTTTTTAATAACGTTTCCTGCACAGAAACAGGAAAAAACACGAATAAAAACAAAAGTTACGAATGTGTTTTTTGATTTTATAGAACTTTTTAATTTTCTTGTTTTTTATAATTCTTTTTTATTGCAGACATTATATTTTTTTTACAAGCATCAAATTCATCATATATGCGCGCTAACTTTTTCATTTCCCTGTCATAAATATTTCTTTTTTCAGACAACTTTTCTTCAAATTCTTTTGTGTCAAATGTTTTTTTGCATGTTCATAATTATATTATTTTATAATTAAAAATACGCAAGTGTTTATCCAAGGGTTTTGTGGTCACAATTTGTGACCACAAATATTCAAAACCTTTTTTGTAATACATCGCGTCGTGTAAACCTTTCGTTTTCTTGT
>CAZCTY010000023.1:0-7030 GCA_964501945.1 uncultured Methanosarcinales archaeon | reverse complement strand
TATTCAAAACCTTTTTTGTAATACATCGCGTCGTGTAAACCTTTCGTTTTCTTGTAAAGAAATGAGCCAATTTCTTTCGTTTTCTTGTGCAACCATATTGCTTTAAAAATATTTATTACAGAGTTAGTTTTTGCTAATTAAATAATTTATATGCTTGAAAAAAGTCTTGGCGTGGTTTAAGCTTTCTTTAGCGGGCTGCTCGTTTGCCTGAGGCATTTTTTGATAAGTAAAGCTCCCTCTTTTCTTTTTTTCAATTTTGAAGATTTCAAGTAAAACATCTGCTTTGATAAGAACTTCTTTGTAAGATAAAAGCAACGATGCATCTATAATTCCTTGGTTTGTAAACTTTTTGAATTCTTCATATGTTTTTTTGTGTTCCTCAGGTGGTTTAAGTTTTATGTTTTGAGATGCAAGATATGCTTTTGCAGCATAAAAAATGCAATAATAGCTATGCGTTATCACAGCACTAAAAAAAGATAAAGGTGTGTTTGTTTTAAACACGTTTATTTGCAGTTCTTTATCTTGGGATAACTTAAATATTATTTTTGCGAGTTCTAATTCATTTTCTGCCCTTTCAAGAAATAATAGTGGGTTCATTTATGATGTGCTAAAAGAATTTTATAAAAGCTTTCTGCTCCTGAAACCGGAAGATTTTTGGTTTTTATTTCTTTGGCTAAGTTTTCATAATCTTTTGAAAGCAATTCTTGAAATTCGTTTTTTGAAAAAACATGAAAATCAAGGTTTAACAAAGATTTATTAGATGCTTTGTTTAGAGCTGAATCGAAAATATTTTTTTCTTTATCACTTGGAATAATTATTGCTACATCTAAGTCAGAATCTTTTTTAAAGGAGTTATGAGCATATGATCCAAAGATTATTAATGAGAAAAAAATCTGTTCTTTTAATTCTTCTTTGATATATTCTAAGCTAATCCTGGCTTTTTCTGGCAACGATTCTTTGTTATGAATTGTTAAGTAATCGAATAATTTGTCGTTTTTTGTGTTTAATTTGTAAAGCTTGGTTGTTCCTATTGTTCTTGAATACACTAAATTTTCATTTAAAAAAACGCTTAAAGATTTTTGTAGAGAAGAATGAGATTTTTCTTTTAAGGCCTTTTTTAGGTTGGAAAAAGAGTGTTCTTTATTGATGGTTTTGGCCATGAAGCCTAGGATTTTTAATTGTTTTTTTGTTAGCATTTTAAATTATACGACATATGTAATATTTACCTTAAATAAGGTATGATTTTACCTAATAAAAGGTAATTTATAAACTTTTTGGATATTTAGGATCATACTATTTTATAATTAAAAACATACGAGTGCTTATCAAAAAGGTTTGCGGTCGCAATTTGCGACCTCAAAATTAGATAGCTTTTACTATTTTAAACATGACATCTTTAAAAAAAGACTTTTTAATAACGCTTATTATCAAAAAACTGAAAGAAACACAAATTATTTTTTTTGTAAAATTTGCTTTAATTTAAAAATGATTTTTTCTATTTGGTCTTTATTTTTCTTTATATAAAAAGAGGGTTGAAAAATGCCGTAATAAACAAGCTTGTTTCTTCTTTTTCTTAAATCGTCGAGCAATTCTATTTCGTCAACGCTTATCTCGGAGTAATTTTTTTTTAGGTATTCTAATAATGTTTTATGACTTAATGTTTTATATCCGTCGCAAAATAATATGGCTGTTATTAATTCTTTACACACTTCGTAGTACGCTTCACAAATAAGAGATGATTCTTCTTTGACGTCAAAAGAGCTTATTTTTTTATGTCTTAACTCTGCCAGTTTCATTAAGCTTTTAGCTTTTTCTTTATCTTTTTCTATTTTAATAATGTCCAATTAAAACACCTTCAAATAACCAGCAAGTTTTATTCCGTTTAATATGTTATTTCTAAGTTCTTTAGGAACTTGATTGATGTCTTCATAAAAAAATAATTGTATTTTTTTGTTTATTTTCTTTTCAAAATTTTTTAAGTTTAGATTTTTACTTGGAGCTTGGACATATAAATCTAAATCACTCTCTTGTGTGTCTTCGCCTTTAGCACAAGATCCAAATAATATTATTACTTCAGCGCTTGTTTGATTTTCTAAATATTCTAATAAGCCAGAATCTTTTATTGTGATTAGTGAATTAATTTTTTTGTAGAATCTGAATTCTTCGTTATCGAAGTTAGCTTGATAATATTTGAATATGTCTTTTTTTTCAAAAATTAAGTTTTGTTGGATTAATTTTTCTATGTGTTTTTTTACAGACGTGGTGGCCAGATTTATTTTTCTGCTTATTTCTCTTATTTGGTGTTTTTTTGTAGGATTTTCTAAAAATTGTTTTAAAACCAACCACGAACTACTTTTTTGTAACATATGAAACATAAATGTGTCATTTGATATATAAATGTTTCTAATTTCTTTACCCATAAATAAATAAGAACGCCCCGCTTTTAATAACGCTTCGCGACCAGAAACCGGAAATTCTTCGAAAAGAACAACAAAGAACAACAAAGAACAACAAACAAACACAAGAATAAACACAAGAACAATCAAAGAAACCCCAAAAAGTATAAGAAAAACTATAAATTTAGCATGTTTTTAATTTTTGAGACAAATAATGAAGATTTCAATTTTATTTCTTCTACTTCTTTTTTATCATAAGTTGTTCTTGTTGTATAAGTTGCTTTTTCTCTTTTGTCTTTGGACTCAACATAAAATAGTATGTCTTGATAATCTAATAATTTCACTAAGTCCTCTATTTCTTGTTTGTTTAGTCCTTTTTTATAAAATTCTTTTATTAAAATTAGTAATGTTGCTAAATGGTTTTTTGAAGAATAATTTTTTGTGAGTATTAAAGCGAGTGCTGAGTGGTATGAAGCGTAATAACAACCAGTTATTGCCCAATCAAAATATTTCAATTTTATATTATCTGTGACGAATTTTAAATTATGTTCGGACTTCATGATGTGTCCTCTTATTTCATCTTCATCTAGGTCTTGTCGTTTTATGGTTTCTTGACGAATTAATTCTTTTATTTTGTTGTTTAATTTTTCTTCATCATTCAAATAAAGATTTAATTCGTGCAGATTCATTGTGTTTCCTCGTAGTATTTTATGTGGTTTGTTAAAGGATATCCTGTTTTTATTGCTGATTGTATTACAGGATCTTGTTTTAGTTTTAATTCGGTTAAAAAATCAAAATAATTCATTTGAAACACACTAATTTTTATTGATGTTTGAGCATTAGCTTCGTAAATTGGTTTTTGCGTATTTATTTTTTTATTAGTTATTAATAAAATATCTAAATCAGATTCTTGAGTGTATGTTTGTTTAGCAGTTGAGCCGAAAAGTATCATGAATACAGGTTGTTCGGGAAGATTTTTTAAGAAGGTGTTAATCGCTGTTTTTCTTAGATGGTGTAAGTTTTCTTGTTTTTCTATGGCGAAAGCAGTTAATATTAAGAAAGCGTTTTTGTTTTTGTTTAATGAGAAGAATTTCATATTACCTATTTTTTTTGAGGATAAAATTTTTTTATCTAATAGCGTATTTAAGAAACGATGAACACTGTTTTCATTAAGAGAAGTTTTTTTAGCAATGTCTCTTAAATGAAGGGTTTCTTTAGATAATGCCTCTAATATTTTTTTGTAACCTGAATTAATTATGTTTAACATTTTTAAACAATTGTTTAAAGTATTTAAACATTTATATATTTTTTGATTTTTAACAAAAAACACCATAAACTAATAAAACTGCTTCACTTAAAAAAAGAATCGCACACAAATGTCCAGTGAAAAACAGGTTTTTATGTTTCCAATCCACCATCTTGAAGTCGCAAATTGCGACTTCAAGTTTTTTTATATTGTTTTTTAGATATTGCGGTTTGTGATTTCTAATATAAAGTTTTTAAGGTCGCAATTTGCGACCTTAAATAAACAAATTTCAAACCACATAATTTTTTAATTTAATCAACAACATATGTTTTTTTGAAGTCAATGAGTATTTTTGTTCTTACATCTTGTGTTGATTCATCTACAAACGAATCTATTTGCCCAATAAATTTTTCGACTTTCTTCATTAATTCTTCAGCATCTTCTTTTTTTGTTTGAGAATCTGTATAATATTGTTTGTCTATCCGTTCAGATTTTGCATCAGAAAAGTCTTTTGTGTTTATGTTTAATATTTCTTTTAATATTATTATTGTTGCAGTATGATTCTCACATTTCATACCTAAAAGGCTTAATAATGCAGTTGCTTTATGATACATAGAGTAATAACTCATAGTGGTGCTTTCTTCTAATAAGTCTTGTTTTATGAGTATTTTTGCTGCTTTGAGTGAATTTTCTGATTTTATATGATAAGAATTACTAATTTCTGAACTTGGTTCTTTAGTTGTTATTATTTTTTCTTTTACTAATTTTTGTATAAATTTTATTTTTTTCATTTTAAAACTTGATAAAATCTTTCTATGCCTTGAATTATTACATGATCTTTCACTATTTCTTTAGTTAAATCGTTGTTTTTATCAAGCTTACCTCTTTTTATCTGAATGTTTTCCGGCACATCTGAGATTTTTTTGTTTGTTTCTATGTAAATATCTACATCTGAGTGCTTTGTTGATTCTCCTTTAGCGTAGCTTCCAAAAAGAATTATTAGTTCTTCAGAGAATATTTTTTTTAATTGAGATATTTTTCTTCTCAAATATGGGTCTTGCATTAATTTTAAGTATTTATAATGTTCAGTCATGAAAAGATATGTTTCAGCTTCTATTGTTTCTTTCAAATAATAAATTTTATTTTTTCCTTCTCGAGTGAAGTCTACGACTTTTTCTTTTTCTAAATTATTTAGAGTTCTAAAAACTGTTGATGGTATCAAGTTCAATTTTTCACTGATCAATCTAATATGAGCTGGTTTTTTTCTTATGATTTCAACAATTTCTAAATCGTTTCTTTTTTGCAACATGTGTTGCATAAACAAAACATACTTTTTATGTTTTTCGGTTTTTAATAAACAATATACTATCACGTTTTAACTACACACATCTTTCTTTTATTTGGTGATGTGTTATATATAAGTTTTGCAAAGCAGACCTTTTTCATCTGATTTAGAGGTCGCAATTTGCGACCACCAATGATCAAATTCTTTTTTGATAAACGCTTCACGCCTTAAAACCGGAAATCTTTCAAGTTAGTTTCAGAAAAGTTTAAATAATACATTGTATTACTATGTATTATTATGAAAGTTGTTAGCGTGAAGTTTGATGAGCATATATTAAAAGAAGTAGATAAAAATCTGCAAATTCACAATTTTAATTCTAGAACAGAATTTATAAGAGATGCTATAAGAGATAAATTGAAAGATTTAAAAAAAGAGAGAGCCCTAATCGAATTCTTGAAATTTAAAGGCAAATCCAAGATAAAAACAAGTGATGTGGAGAATTTTAAAAATAAAAAAGAAATAGAAAAACAACTTTTGGTCGAACTCGAAAAAAGATTCAAATGATATCTTCAGGCCTCTTAGTTTCAACAATGTTTGATAAGTTCTCAAAAAAATGTTTATCTCTAGATATCATTACGGCTTCGTGATTTCTTGCCTGAATAGCGTTTAAACAATCAACAAACGGAATATTTTTCTTTTCAGCGAGCATTTTCGCATCTAAATATTCTTTTTTTGTTATCTCGACTTTTTTAAGAACTCCTGAGATAAACAAAAAGTTTAGCATGTTTTCAACTTCGAATAAAGAATAATCTTTTTTCAATTCCCAAAAAAGCGTTTCAGAAAAAATAATTGTGTTTTTTGTTTTAGTGATTTTTATGATTAAAGCAGCAGCTAGATCACCTAAGGGTTTTCCAGAAAAATCAATTCTATTTTCGTAAAAATCTCTCCAAATACAAGTATCTAAAAAGTATTTTTTCATAACACTTAAGAAAACACTTGTTTTAATAACGCTTTACGCTAGTTTTCCGTAACTTTTTCGATGTTCATCAAGTAAATCTAAGTTTTGTATATTTAATTGAGTTTTGATAATATCAAATTTTTGTCTAGGTTTAATTTTGAGAATGCGAACCATTTCTTACCAAGATCTTTTAAAGACGCGCCTATGTGATAGATTTGATTATCAATGATTAAGAATCTGTCATGGCTTTTGTCGAATTGGATTATTTCGAGGTTTTGGTATTGTTCGTTGAATTTTTTTACTGCCAGTTTTAGTTTTTTGGAAATATCTTTTGTGTAGATAATAATGTTAACACTTTGTTTTTTATTTGATAATAAATTTAAAGTAACTTCATCAACATAATTATCAATCAATATAATGTTTTTGTCGGCTTTTTTTATTAATTTTGAAATAAAAACAAAAGCATCAAAGACTTGTCCATTAAAGAAAATACCTTTTTCAGGCAAAGTTTTATCTTCTAAAGCTCTGAATACGAGTTTGAATTTTTTGTCATAATCAAAAAATTTTGCTTTAATAAAGTGCATATCTTGAATTAAGTCTTTATTTTTGCTTAAGAATTTCCTTATAGCAACAAATGCTCTCATAATATTGATATTAACTTCTGTGGCTTTTTTACTTTTAAGAACGCTAGAGAGCATCGCTACACCTTGTTCTGTAAATACTAAAGGCAAGTATCTTCGCCCACCCCAACTTGAGGTCGCAAATTGCGACCTCAAGATTAGAACTTCAGCCTCTTTTAGCTGAAATGCAAAATCTTCAGGAAATCGTTCAGAGTTTCTTTTCACTTGCTCATTTAATCTTTTCGTAGAAACACCATATAAGTTAGCTAAGTCTCTGTCAATCATTACTTGCTTTCCACGAATTGTATGAATCTTGCTTTTGATGTTATCTAAAACAGTTAATTCTTTTGACATGAAACATAAGAAAATAATTGTTTTAATAACGCTTCGCGCTCTAAACTCGAAGATTATTCGAAGAAAACAAGCAAACAAGAGATAATACAAAAAAACTATTTCAACCTCGACAAAATTAAATCTAAGTCAATACTTAACTTCGAAAAGGCGAACCATTTTTTTCCTAGATCT
>CAZCTY010000022.1:0-16682 GCA_964501945.1 uncultured Methanosarcinales archaeon | reverse complement strand
CAAAAAAAGAACAAGAACTAAACAAAGCACTAAAAGAATTACCAAACATGCTACATGAAACAGTGCCCTACGGAAAAGACGACACAGAAAATGAAGAAATCAAAAAATACGGAGATGTACCAAAAAAAGACTTCGAATTAAAACCACACCAAGAAGTAATAGAAAACCTAAACGTCGCAGATTTTGAGAGAAGCGCAAAAATAGCAGGACACGGATTTTACTTTCTAAAAGGAGACTTAGCACTACTAAACCAAGCAATAATAAGATTTGCAATAGATGAAATCACAAAAAAAGGATATACCTACACAGAACCACCACTAATGATGAACAAAGAAGCATACGAGACAGGCGTATCAATGGAAGACTTTGAAAACGTGATGTATAAAATAGATGGCGAGAACACATACCTCATAGCAACATCAGAACACCCATTACTCGCACAATATATGAATGAAACCATAAAAGAAGAAGACTTACCAATAAAACTAGTAGGATATAGCATGTGCTTTAGACGAGAAGTAGGAAGCCGAGGAATAGATACAAAAGGCCTATTTAGAACACACCAATTCAACAAAGCAGAACAAATAATAATATGCAAACCAGAACAATCATGGGAATTATTAGAAGAGCTGCAAAACAACGCAGAAGAACTATACAAAAAACTAAAACTACCATACAGAGTAGTAAATATATGCACAGGAGATATAGGAAACCTAGCAGCCAAAAAATACGACATTGAAACATGGATGCCAAGACAGAATGAATACAAAGAAACAGGCTCAAACTCAAATTACACAGACTACCAAGCAAGACGAGCAAATATAAAATACCACAAAAAACAAGACAACACATACCCATACGTACACACACTAAACAATACAGCCTTAGCAACATCAAGAATACTCGTCGCAATAATAGAAAATTACCAAAACGAAGATGGAACAATAACAATACCAGAAGCACTAAGACCATATATGGGAGAGAAAACAAAAATAAAAAAATAAAATGAAACACTTCCTAAAATTAAACCTTAAAAAAATACTATACTTTAACGCATTACTAATATTATTTATAATAACATACCTACTAGGAATACTAATAAATGCAGGAGCAGCAGAACCAATACTAAGAGGAACACTACTATTTATACTAGCCCTACCACTATTCATAGTAGATACAGTAATAGGAACACAAGGATTACACACAATAACAATAATACTACTTCTAATAATACAAGTCATATACTTATATGTGCTAAGCAGCACAATATACTACATAACAAAAAAATAAAAAAAGAATTAATCATCAGACAAAATTTTACTAGCAGAAGAGTCAAGAACCTCCAATTTCTCAAAACCACAATAAGGACAAACACCAACACTCTTATCCCTGCGCCTAGCAAAATGATACCTACACTTAACACAAGTATACTTAACCAAACTATCTTTTAGAGAATCCACACTTTTAACAGCCTCATCAACAACAGGACTCCTACTAGAAGATTTAGGCGCACTATGAGTAGCACTAAAACAAGCCTCACAAACAAAAGCATTCCTAACATCATCAAAAACAACAGAATCCATCCTAACACACCTATCACAACCACGACAAACAACATTTATATCAGACACCATAAAAAACCCCCAAGTGAATTAACCAATAATAAAAATTAGATAAATGAATATATAAATATTTCTGAAATAAAAAAAACAAAAAAATCACGCTTAAATATTAGCAACAACACCAGCAGCCACAAAACTAAAACCAATAGTAGCCAAACCAGCAACTAAAATATACAAAAGAGATGACGCTAACAAGTTCTTAGATAAAGCTTCCATCTCACCAATATTATCAGAACCATTCTCAATACCATTGATAATAGTACTCAAAATGAAAGTAATCTGAACAACATACAAACCAACAATTAATTGAAAGAAGAACGTAGGAATACCACCTTGGCCGAACATATCGAGAATACCATCAAAACCCATGCCGCCAGCACCATCAATATCCCCAAAATCATCCATCCTATCCCCCAAAACTCCGAGGATTTGAATTATCATATTAGTAATACCAACAACGATACCCGCAATAATAGGAGTTAAAAAACTAATCTGACTACGCATACTACTAACAACATCAGCCATCAAATCCTTTAAACGCTCATCAACACGATGCATAGACTTAACATACTCAGCAACAGTGATTAAAGCCTGACTTGCAATCATAGGACCCTTCTTACTACTCTCAACAAAAACTTTCATACCACTCTCAACGATACTAGACGGAAAATCATTAATCGCACCACGCTTCTCATCAAAAATAGCATCCTCAACACCCATACCAAGCTTAACAATGTTTAAAGAAACTTTATCAAAAAACTTACCGGACTTAGTATTAGGCATAACCTGCGCGACCTTACCAAAAGCCAACTCCGCAGGAATACCATCACCCAAACGATTACCAAGCTGAAATAAAGCAGACGCAAATTCTTGCTCTAACTCAACAGTTTCTTTGCGAAGCTTAGCAAGCTTTTTAGTCCTCCAAGTATAAAATAAACCAAAACCAAGACCTAAACCAAGAGGAACAAATAAACTAAGCAAATTAGCACCAACACCATAAGGCCCCATATAATCCCTATTAAAATTTTGATCAGGAGGAACCTCCCTATAATCTAAAAACCTAGCATAAACAGCCTCACCAGGATCAACATCAATAGGAGTTACAACATTTAAACGCTCAGTTAAAACCAAATCAAAATCAGGATTCAAAGAATAAATAAGCAGAGGAGAGAAACCAATAAACAAGAAAAAAATAGCAACAATAAAAGCAGCACTAACAGGAGCCAAATCTAACTTACTAGAACCTAACTTTAAACGAACCATAGGAGCCTTCTCATCAAGCTCAGACATATCAATACCACCATACCCTGTTGGACGCGTAGATAAAATATTCCTACCAAGATAAAAAACTAATAAAGGCAAAACAATATTATACAAACCAAGCAAATGATACCATTTAATCTCAGGCATAAACGCAGTAACCAACGGAAGAATAACCAAACCCAAAATAGGCAAAACAATACCAAGCATATGAAGAGTAGTAATAGGACTCTTTAAATCATGAGAGTAATGCAACATCTTCTCAAAAGTCTCATCAAGAATAACACTAAGGCTCTTATCAAGCGCACTAATCCTACGCGCCTCAGAAGTCTCATATAAACTACCTTGAATTAAATGAATACTTTCAACAAACTCAGGATTATGCTCCTGCCAACCATTCAAATAATTATCTAAAGACTGATTAACATTATCATACTTACCAGTCTCAATATCCCAAATAATTTTTTTAAAATCCAAAGATAAAGGCGGAGCTAAGTGTTCACCTGCAAAATTAATAGCAAGCTCCAAATTAGGCGTGTGACGCATATACGTTACAATATAAAAAATACTAAGAACCATCTGATTAGTCGCTTTCATACGCCAAGAATTAGCCATTAAAAAAGGCAACTTAGTTAAAGGAACAAAAGCAATGAGTGCAATAAAAACACCAAAAATAATAAAGAAAAACATATCAGCAGTCCTACCACCAGTAAGAATAAAAGGAAGAATGTAACCAACCAAGATAAAAGCCAAAATAATTGCAATAGAGCCAATAATAGCAAAACTCATAGTGCCCGTAGGAGTAACGTTTAAATGACTAGTCTTAATAGCTTCTTGAATTTTAGGAATCTCTTTTTTATCAGGCTTTAAAGGTACAAGCTTTTCAGAAAAATTACAAACCTTCTCATATAAAGTAAAATTTTTAGGCATAAAAGAGTCTTTAAAAGCATCATAATCACTAGAACTAATCTTCTTAAGCTCATCAGGAGCCTTACCAAATTCCTTATTGAGCTTACTTTTATATTTGCTTTTCACATCCATAAACTCAAGCTCATCTTTTTTCATAACACAACAACCCTACTTTTTTTCATCACCTCTAAGCCTAACTTGCTTAGAGAGCCACTCATTCCACTCAAAAAATATACGATTACTATCAAGAAAACCCTTAGAATCCTTAACAGCTTCGCTGATTTTATGAAACTGATCATTACAATGAATAACGAATTCAGCCTCTAACATATCAGGATCTTTAAATTCCTCGGATGCCTCAACCAATCTTTCTTTAATTTTCGCACGCAACATGATATTATCCCAAATAGCATCCCAAGAACCAGCCCACTCTTTAACATTACTTGCAATGGATTTTAAAATTTCAGAATCACCATTAATTAAAGCATCACTAGGCTCTAACCTATCAGTAGACGAATTATACTTCATTAAATCAACAAAACCCTTCTCGGCCATAGGGTCATCCTCCCAATCTTTTCTAACCTCAGTTATTTGAGTAACACGCCTCCAACGATGCAAACCATCAGGACTACGAATAGGATTAGCAACCACGATTATATCAGTAGCCTTAAAACTAGTACGAGGAACATTTAAATCATTAACAACACGATCAAACACACCATAAGGACTATCTCCGTGAATAGTACCAGCAACTACGCTAGCCAACGCGCCGACCCTCATAGCCTCATAAAGCGCACGAGCCTCAGTGCTACGAACCTCACCAACAAATAAAGCACTATCACCTAAACGAAGAGTGGTTCTAATACCCTCATCAGCAGCAATTTCATTAGTCCCCTTAGATAACGCGGATGCAACCCGCATAGACTGAATGTTATAGCCAAGCTGACGCAAAGACGGCACAGGCAATTCCAAAGTATCTTCAATAGTTAAGATACGATAATTACGCATAATCTCAACAAGAACACCACCAAGCAAAGAAGATTTACCAGCACTACGAGTACCAGCAACCAAAAAAGTACGATTACCATCAATCAAGAAACTTAGAAGCCCAGCGGCTAAAGGATCAATCATTTTATATTTAATAAATAAAGCCAAAGTCCAAGGCTTATCACGATGACGCCTAAAAGAATAAGCAAGACCAGTAGGATTTAAAGGCTTATTAATAACACTAATCCTTGCAGTAGCAATACCAGGAATTTCCAAGTCAGTATCAAGAATAGGGTTAGCTTCATCAAGAGGACGACCAGAAATCATACGAAGCTTAGACGCCCAAGACTCAGCATCACTAATACTAGGCCAAATATTAGTTTTACAATCACCAAAAATATTATGAACAACATAAATAGGAGATTGCCCAGTAGGACTATTCACACTAATATCTTGAACATGCTCATCTTTTAATAAAACTTCAATTAAACCAAAACCTACAGTATAACGAACAAGAATTTGAGTCAACTCTTCTAATTCGTTAGGATCAAGATTAATTTTTTTATGATCACTAAGCTCCTCCAATAAATCAGCACCAACATTATAAAAAATATCCCTAATACGCTCAGGATCAACAAAGTCCTGCTCATCAGGATCATACTCAGCCATGATGTTACGAGCCATATCAAGAATCTCATACTTATCTTCAGTGAGATTAAACTCGGGAGGCGTTAAATGATACAAATATTGAACGTTATCAGGCAACTTAAAAACAACAACCTCGGTATCACCAAGATTATAATTCATGATTTCCTCGGCGTTTTTAGGATATGTAGCCATGAGCTTTGTAAACATGAAATCAGGCTTGATGTTAGGCTTGAAAATCTTCCTATAAATAGAACGATCACCAATCTTAAAACCTGCAATATAAGGAGAAGCCAACTGAATTAAACGAGTGTTTTCAACACTTTGAATCAAATATTCCAATAATTCAACATATTTTTGCCTAGACTCATAAACATGAGAATCAAGCTCTTTTTCCAATTCAATTTTTTCACGCCTCAAAAGCCTCTTTAACTCAACAAAACAACCAATAGGATCCTTAGTTAAATGACTAAAAATTAAATTTTGAACCTCACTAAAACGCTCAGATAAAACATCAGGACCATGACTAATGGAGTTAATAGCAGACAGAGAAAACAATTCCTTTTGCTTAATTAAACGCTTATACAACTTAGATAACTCAACTAACAACCTAACTTGATCATACTCATATTCAAATTCGTGCTTTTGAGTAAAAATAATTTTAGTAATACTGGGATTACTAACAAGCAATTCACAAGTCTTAGCCATACACAAAGCATCTTCTTCAATAGAAGGAATCCTAGGAGTTTTAGAATAATTAATCTTCAAAACATTATCCACACTCTCCTTGGAAATACTATAATCCTCAAAAAAACCCTCACCACTCTTTTTTCTCATAAAAACAAAAACCTCTTTTTTTTAACTATTAAAGAGAGCTATTAATATCATTAGCACTATTTAACTCTTTTTTAAGCTTACTATTTAAAAAATACTCTAAGCAATCAACGCCATCAAAAAAAGCCCTCCTACGAAGATAAGGCTTGCCAAACTCAACCATTAAAGAATCTGCACCTATTTTACCATCACAAATAGGACATTGCTTAGAGTCAAACTTTTCCTCATGCAAAGAGGTAAGCTTTTTTTCAATTAACTTATCGATATTACCAGCTACTAAATCCCTTTTGATTTTCAAAAGATCTTCCTCGCCTAATGAATTAATAATTTTAGCTAACTTATTCATTTATTCCACTCCTTTAAAACTGATTTAACCTCATCATTTTCACATCTAATAGGAACAGCGCGCCTAACCAAATCAACAAAGTAAGCCTCTTTACTTAAAAGACCTGATTTTAATTCCTCAAGCGAATGACTCCAAAACTTAATCGTGATATTTTTTTTGCTGTACGAGACATTAAAAGAATGATGCTCGTCCCTAAAAAAAGCAAGCTCATCGGTTACAACAAGAAAATGAACCTCGTCATCAATAGTTTGCAAATAATATAAACAATCAATTTTATTTGATAAAGCTTCATTTTCTAAAAAAAATTTAGCAACATGCCTTATGTACTTGAGATCACATAAAAGTAAATTAACAAAATAATTATCAGGATGTTTTAGTTCTTTTTTTTCAACACGATCTTTACTGATAGTAGTTAACCAAGTCTTTTGCTTTGAGAGATTGTATAAAACCCTGGCATCACGCTCTTTGCGAGAACTATTGCCTCGGCGCTTAACTTTTTTGAGAAAACCTTTCGCTTCTAAGAGTTGTAGTTGTTGACTCGCGTTAGCGATGGTGGTATTGGAGAGCTCGGCTAACTCTTTTGGCGATAGCGGGCCGTGTTCTAATTGTTTTAAAAGTACCCATTTAGTTTCGTTAAGCTCGAACTCTTCAACCATCAATAAAAAAATAATTTTTTTCTTTATAAATATTTGTGTTTTTTAAAAGATATTATAATATAACACTAAAATAATATTGTATTTTTTAAGTGTGGTGTTATTATAGTTTTGTAATAAATTAAGTACTTTATTATTTTTCTGTTTTGAAGACGACAAAAAACACAAAAAATATGTGGAAAAAACATGAAAAAACAAGTAAATTCAAGAAGAACATAAAAAGATTTTTTTAAAAATAAAAAAATAAAAAAATTTCACAACATTTAAATATTCACAACACAAACCTACTTATAAATACTTAAAAAAAAGAGGGTTGCTATTGAAAGTATTAAAATTAGGTTGGGAGTTTCCACCATTTTTTGCAGGAGGCGTTGGAACAGTATGTGGCGCACTATCAGATGCGATGGTGGACTTAGGAGTAGATTTAACATTCGTAATGCCGTCAGGCCCAGAAGAAGTATACCAAGATCTAAATGAGAAAAGAACAAGAAAAGGGCAAGGAAAATTCAAAATAGTAATAACAAACAACAAGTACAAAAACGTAAACATAAAAAAAATAAAAATAAATTCTCTACTACAAGCATATACAGATACAGTTTCATACAAAAAACAATACGATTCATACATAGAGCGAGGAAAAGATGAGACAACAAAGAAACCAATATATGGAAAAGAACTAAAACAAGAAATATACAGATTCGCAGAACAAGTAAAACTACTAGTAGAAGATGAAGACTTTGACGTAATACACTCACATGACTGGGTAACAAACCTCGCAGGAATTGCACTAAAAAAGAAAACAGGAAAACCATTCATAGCACACGTACACATAACAGAGTTTGACAAAACGGGCCAAAAAAGCGCAGACCCAGATGTATATGCAATAGAGCGAAAAGGAATGCACGCAGCAGACCTAATAATAACAGTTAGCAACAAAATAAAACAAACATGCATGGAAAAATACGGCGTGCCAGAAGAGAAAATAAGAGTAGTACACAATGCAGCAACACCAATGAATGATAACATATTCTACGATAATGAACACATAAAAGAGAGAGATAAAGTGGTACTATTTGCAGGACGCGTAACACTACAAAAAGGACCAGATTATTTTGTTGATGCAGCAAAAATAGTACTCGAAAAAAACCCTAATACAATGTTTATCATGGCAGGATCAGGAGATATGCTCCCAGCAATGATAGAAAAAGTTGCAAATATGGGGCTTTCAGATAAATTCATTTTCACAGGATTCTACACGCGAGATCAAGCAGAAAAACTATTCAGCATGGCGGATGTATTCGTAATGCCGAGTGTGAGTGAACCATTCGGTGTAGTGCCATTTGAAGCACAAATAAAAAAAACGCCAACAATAATATCCAAACAATCAGGCATCGCGGAGATATTATACCACGCACTACAAGTCGATTTCTGGGATACGCGAGAGATGGCAAATAAAATACTCGCATTACTAAATTTCACAACACTAAACAAAGAATTGAGCGAGAAAGGATACTGGGAAGCTAAACTATCAACATGGACAAAACCTGCAAGACGATGCCTTGAAGTATACGCAGAAGCAAAAGAAAAAAATAACAAAAAATAAAAATAAATAAAACAATTAACAAAACATGAGGGGGAAGAATTAATGGTAAGTATATGCTTTTATTTCCACGTACACCAACCACACAGACTAGGAAAGTACTCAGTACTAGATTTTGGAGAACACACAAATTATTTTGATGAAGAAAAAAATGAAGAAATAATGAAAAAAGTAACAAAGAAATGCTATCTCCCAACAAACAAATTATTACTAGAACAAATAAAAAAACACAAAGGAAAGTTCAAAATAAGCTTTAGCATCACAGGAACAGTAATAGAACAAATGGAAAAATACGCACCAGAAGCACTCGAGAGCTTTCAAGAACTAGTAAAAACAGGATGCGTAGACATAGTGGCAGAAACATACCACCACAGCCTCGCATACATATTCTCAAAAGAAGAATTTAAAGAACAACTAGAACAACACAGAAAAAAAATAAAAGAAACATTCAACGTAGAACCAAAAGTATTCAGAAACACAGAACTAATATTTAATAATGAACTTGCAAAATACATACAAGACTTAGGATATGAGGCGATACTCGCAGAAGGTGCAGACCATGTCTTAAAAGGAAGAACGCCAAATCATATATACAAATCAGTACACGCAGACAAAATAAAAGTACTACTAAAAAACTACAAATTAAGCGATGATATAGCATTTAGATTTAGCAATAGAGGATGGGAAGAACACCCGCTAACAATAGAAAAATACACAAAATGGATAAACCAAGTAAATGGCACAGGAGAACTTGTAAATTTATTTATGGATTATGAAACATTTGGAGAACACCAATGGGAAGATACAGGAATCTTCAAATTCATGGAACAATTACCAACAGAACTACTAAAACATCCAGACAACGAATTTTTAACAGTAACAGAGGCAGCAAGAAAATACCCAATAAGAGACGAAATAGATGTACACAACTTTATGTCATGGGCAGATGTAGAACGAGACCTTACAGCATGGCTTGGAAATTCTTTACAAGACTCGGTAATGGAAGCATTATACAAACTAGAAAAACACATCAAAGAAACAAAAGATGCAGATTTAATTAGAGATTGGAAAAACCTAACAACATCAGACCACGTATATTACATGTGCACAAAATGGTTTAACGATGGAGATGTACACAAATACTTCAGCCCATACGACAGTCCATACGATGCGTACATAATATTTATGACAGTACTAAACGATCTTGCAAGAAGAATACACAAAAAACAAAATAAAAATAAAGTATACACATACGAAATAAAAGAAAAACCACAAGAAATACTAGAACAAATAGATACCCCTAAAAAATAAAATAAAAGGTGAGAAAAAATGAAAAAAACCACTAAGAAAACCACAACAAAAAGTCCAAAAAAAGCTACTAAGAGAGCAACAAAGAAAACCACGAAAACAACAAAAAAAGAAAAACCACCAATACTAAAAGATGCGCCAGAGACACAATACTTTCTCTTTTGCGACGGACACCCGGTAAAGAACGTAACACAACTAGCAGATAAGCTAGAACATATTAAAGATGAAGTGTTTAACCACCACGTAACAGAGAACAGAAATGATTTCGTGAACTGGATAAAAGATGTGTTTAGAGAAATAGAACTTGCAGAAGAAATATCAGGATTAAAAAACAAAGACCACGTAAGACTTGCAATATACAAACACGTAGTCAAAAAACACAAAAACAAATAACAAACAAAAAAATTACTTAGAATACAAACAAAAATAAAACAAAAAGATATAATTCAAGCAGAAATAAGCCTGCAAAAACTAAAAAATAAAATAAACCAAATACCAGAAAAACACAAAAATATAAAAATGAAAATAAATGAGATAATAAATTTTTTAACAGAGAAAAAAGATTTAGAAAAAGAAACTAAAACAACAAAAAAATCAACAAAAAAAATGAAAAAAACCACAAAGAAAAAAGCAGCGAAAAAAAAGACAGCTCCTAAAAAAGTAGCAAAAAAAACTACAAAGAAAACACACGCGCCAAAGATTCTAAAAGATGCACCAGAAGAAAAACGCTTCTTTTTATGCAACGGACAAATAATTAAAAATATAAAAGAACTTGAAGACAAGTTAGAACATATTGAAGACGAAGTGTTTAACCACCACGTAATAGAGAACAGAAACGATTTTGCAAATTGGATACGAGACGTTTTTAAAGAAGTAAAACTTGCAGAAGAAATATCAAAATTAAAAAATAAGAACCAAATAAAACTTACAATAAACAAATACGCTAAAAACAAAACCAAAAAATAAGATGGAAAAAAAATACAAAGAATTAGGAACAAACGGCGAGAAAATAACACCACACGCAACAACACTGATAGAAATATCTTGGGAAATATGCAATAAAGTCGGAGGAATACACACAGTAATAAGCAGCAAAGCCAAAAAAACAAAAGAAACATACCCCGAATACATATGCATAGGACCATACATAAAAGAACAAGCAAAACAAGAATTCCAAGAACAAGAAACCCCAGAGAAATTTAAAGATGCATTTAACAAAATAGAACAAAAAGGCATAAAACTAAGATACGGCGAGTGGATGATAAAAGGACAACCAAAAACAATACTCATAGACTTTGCAAATTTATATGAAAAAAAGAACGACCTAAAAGCCGAACTGTGGAACACGAACCAAATAGATTCTATAAACGCTGGTTGGGACTTTGAAGAACCAATGCTATTCTCATATGCAGCAACAAAACTAATACAAGAACTAGAACAACAAAACCTACTAAATAAAACAGTACTACAAGCACACGAATGGATGACAGGATTTACAATACTATTTCTAAAAAACAGAAACACAAAAATCGCAACAACTTTCACAACACACGCAACAATCCTAGGAAGAAGCATAGCAGGAAACAACCAAGACCTATACAAAACACTAAATGAAATAAAACCATCAAATAAAGCAAAAGAACTAGGAATAATAGAAAAACACACAACAGAGAAAGCAAGCGCAAACAAAGCAGACGTATTTACAACAGTCTCAGAGATAACTGCAAGAGAGACAGAACATATACTAGATAAAAAACCAGACATCCTCACACTAAACGGACTCGACACAGAATTATTCCCCTCAATGGAAGAGGCAGCAATAAAACACAAAAAAACAAGAGAAGAAATAAGAGAATTCCTAGAATACATGTTTTTCCCATACTACACATTTGAAACTGAAAATAATATAATGCTCTACATATCAGGAAGATACGAATACCAAAACAAAGGAATAGACATATTCATAGACGCACTAAACATGCTAAATGACTACTTAAAAGAAAACAACTCAAAGAAAACAGTAACAGCACTATTCCTACTCGCAACAAATAATAACGGAGTAAAAAAAGAATTACTAGAACAAAAGAATTACTATAAACACTTAAGAGAATACATACAACAAAACTACAAAAACTTCTCAAGAAAACTAATAAAAAACATAATGGACAACCAAGAACTACAAACAGAAAAACTATTCACAGAAGAATTTAAACAAGAACTAAAAAAAGAATCAAAAAAATTCAAAAAACAAGGAAACCCACCAATATGCACACACAACATAAACGAAGAACAAGACCCAATAATACAAAAACTCAAAGAAACAAAACTCACAAACAAAGAAGAAGACAAAGTAAAAGTAATACTCTTCCCCGCCTACCTAAACGGAGCAGACGGCCTATTTAACAAAGAATACTACGAACTAATAACAGGAACACACATGGGAATATTCCCAAGCTACTACGAACCGTGGGGATACACACCCCTAGAATCCGCCGCGCTAGCAATACCAACAATAACAACAGACATAGGAGGATTTGGACGATTCATACAAGAACACGAAGAAGAAGAGAAAGGAATATACATAATAAGAAGAGACTTCCAACAAAAACAAAAATCAATACAAGAAATATACGAAGTACTAAAAGAATACACAAACTACAACCACTCAGAGAGAGTAGAACACAAAATAATAGCAAAAAAACTATCAAGCCTCGCAGACTGGAAAGATCTAATAAACAACTACATAGAAGCACACAACTACGCACTCAAAAGAACACAACCAAACTAAAACGATTAAGGATTTAACTCAACAGAACCATCAAGATTCTTAACAATAGTATTATTATCACCAACCTCAAATTGACCCTCAACTTCCATACTATCTAAAAAACGAACATAAACATCTTCTTTAAACTCCAAAACAATTTCTTCATCACTTCTTATTTCCAAAGAATACTCAAAACCATCAAGATTACTAGGCAAATAAAAATACCTCTCATAATAAGGACGCGCAGAATGAGCCAACTCGATTTCAGAAATTAAAGTATTATAAAACTGATCAACAATAACATCACGTCTATCGCGCTCAATATCCAAAATATTTTGCGAGAACAAAAAAATCAAAACACTCATAATCATAAGAGCAAAACCAATAAGAATGAGAAACTCCAAACCAGACTGACCCTTCCGCGAATTACAAAAAACCATTATATCTTCACAACACTAACCACATTACCAAGATCACTCCTAGACTGAATCCTAATATTATTGACACCAGGAGAAAAACCCAAATCACATTCGTCAGTACAAGTATCATCAGTACTGTTAGAAATATTGAAATGAGAAGGCGTGAAAAAAACAACGTAAGTACTACCCTTAGAAGAAGCATAACTAAAATACATCTCCTTACCATCAACAATTTTCGCCTCATCTAAACTATTAGGAAAACTAATATCAATAGTAACCCATGAATCACTACCAAGAACAAACATTTTCTCAGCCTCATGAATGATAGTATTACCAATAAGATTGAGCTGACTCGCAGAAACCTGATCAGTAGACCCTTGAGAGAAATCAAAAAACAAATAAGAACTAGGAACAAGAATCATCAAAGCAACAGCTACAATACTCAAATACTCAACCGAACTTTGACCTCTCAAACCAAACAACTGAACTCACCTCAAAAAATAACTATGAAAAATAAATTAAACCTTTATATATAAAAAACTTTGCTTCCGAAAACCTTGAAAAAGAACAAAACACTTTAAAAAACTTTAAAAAAGAATGACTATTTACAAAAAGAGATTGGGTCTGTAGCTTAGCCTGGTTGGAGCGCTGGTCTTATATGGCCCCGTTTCAAAACGGCTCTAAGAGAGCCAGTGGTCGGGAGTTCAAATCTCCCCAGACCCATCCCACTAAAAAAACCTATTAATTTATAAAGGGAATAAAATTTCCAAGAAACAAGCCCCTGTGGTGTAGTCCGGCCAATCATTCAGCCCTTTCGAGGCTGAGACCCGGGTTCGAATCCCGGCGGGGGCATTTATGCACACGTCGGTCCCGAAAGCTCTGCTTGAGGATATCGGCGGGGGCATTCTTATTTCTAAAAACTTTATATTAAAAAAATCGATTTAATCAGAAACATTTAAATACAACATCGAGCTTAAAGAAATTGTACGAAGGTATAAAATTTTTTCAAAAATAAAAAAAAGAGGTGGATTTTTTGGATAAAAACAACGCATTAGTTCTATGGTTCGATCAATTAGGAATAGAAGACGTACCAATTGTAGGTGGAAAAAACGCATCACTTGGAGAGATGTACAGGTTACTAGTTCCTAAAGGAGTTAGAATACCAAACGGATTCGCACTAACCGCGCACTCATATAGAAGATTTCTAGAACACAATCATTTACCTGAGAAAATAAGAGAGACACTTGAAGGACTTGACACAGGAGACATGGATAACTTATATGATAGAGGACACAGAGTTCGAGATATGATACGAAGCGCAGAGTTCCCAGAAGATTTGAAAGCAGAGATAAGAGAAGGATACAAAAATTTAAGCATACAATACGGAGAAAACGTGGATGTAGCTGTTAGAAGCAGCGCGACAGCAGAAGATCTACCGGATGCAAGCTTTGCAGGACAACAAGAAACATACCTAAACATTAAAGGAGAAGCGATGCTAATGGATGCATGCAAAAAATGCTTCGCATCACTGTTTACAAACAGAGCAATAAGCTACAGACAAGATAAAGGCTTCGACCATTTTAACATCGCATTAAGCATAGGCGTACAAAAAATGGTAAGATCAGACTTATCAAGCTCAGGAGTAATGTTTTCAATAGATACGGAGACAGGATTTAAAGATTCAGTACTAATTACAAGTGCGTACGGACTTGGCGAGAACGTAGTACAAGGAGCAGTAAACCCAGATGAATTCTATGTCTTTAAACCAACACTAAAACAAGGATACAAACCAATCATCACAAAGAAATTAGGATCAAAACACATAAAGATGATCTACGACTTACAAGGAAACAAACCAGTCAAAAACGTATCAGTGCCGGAGGAAGATAGGAAGTTATTTAGCATAAATGATGAAGATGTGCTAACACTTGCAAAGTGGGCATGCATAATAGAAGACCACTACTCAGAGAAAGCAGGATACTTCAAACCAATGGATCTAGAATGGGCAAAAGACGGCGAGAGCGGAGAATTATTCATAGTACAAGCAAGACCAGAAACAGTACAAAGCAGAAAAGACCTAAACGTATTAGAAACATACAAACTAAAAGAGAAAGGAGAACTAATAACCACAGGTAGAAGCGTAGGCGCTAGAATAGGAAAAGGAAAAGCAAACGTCATCAAACACGTAAAAGACATAAGACAATTCAAAAAAGGCGAAGTACTAGTAACAGAGATGACAGATCCGGACTGGGAACCAATAATGAAAATCGCATCAGCAATCGTAACCAACAGAGGCGGGAGAACATGCCACGCAGCAATTATCTCAAGAGAACTAGGAATACCATGCATAGTAGGAACAGGAGATGCAACAGAGAAAATAAATACGCATGAAGATGTAACAGTTGATTGCTCACAAGGAGATGAAGGATACATATACAAAGGAAACCTACACTATGAGATAGAGAAACTAGACCTTGGACAAGTAAAAAAACCAAAAACAAAAATAATGATGAACGTAGGAGACCCAAGCCAAGCATTCGATTTAAGCTTCATACCAAACGACGGAGTAGGACTCGCACGAGAAGAATTCATAATAAATAACAGCATCGTAGCACACCCGCTCGCACTAATGAACCACGAAAACCTAAAAGATGAGGAAGCAAAACAAAAAATAGAAGAGCTAACCTACGGATACACAGACAAAAAACAATTCTTCACAGACAAACTAGCACAAGGAATAGGAGGAATAGCCGCGGCGTTCTACCCAAAACCAGTAATCGTAAGACTATCAGATTTTAAATCAAACGAATACGCAAACCTCCTAGGAGGACGAGAGTTTGAACCAAAAGAAGAAAACCCGATGATAGGATGGAGAGGCGCATCAAGATACTACGACCCAAAATACAAAGCAGCATTTGAATTAGAATGCAAAGCATTCCACAAAGTAATAAACGAATTCGGCCTAGACAACGTAGTAATAATGGTGCCAATATGCAGAACAGTAGATGAGGGAAGAAAAATACTAAAAATCCTAGAAGAAAACGGCCTAAAACAAGGACACAACAACCTAAAAGTATACGCAATGTGCGAGATCCCATCAAATATAATACTCGCAGAAGAATTCCTAGAAATATTTGACGGCTACAGCATAGGAAGCAACGACTTAACACAACTAACACTAGGAGTAGACAGAGACTCAGAACTAGTAAGCCACGTATACGATGAACGAAACGAAGCAGTGAAAAAATCACTCAGAGAAGTTATAAGGATAGCAAATGAGAAAGGAAAATACATAGGAATATGCGGACAAGCACCAAGCGACTTCCCAGACT
>CAZCTY010000021.1:8938-16775 GCA_964501945.1 uncultured Methanosarcinales archaeon | reverse complement strand
ACTTTGAAGAATTACTAAAAGAAATACAACCACAAAAAAACCTAAAAATAATAAACCTAGACGATGAGACAAAAAGCGAAACCAAACAAAATAAAGAAACATTTTACGAACATGAAATAAACACAATATATGCAAAAAAGATACAAACACAAGAAGAACTGAAAAGAGAACTAAAAAAAACAATACTAAAACAAAAAAACGAAGAAACAAGACTAATAACGCCAAACACCAAACACGAAAACCTACTAGACAATGAATTCAATGAATTTTTAAAAAGAAACAACATAAAAAAAACATTAATAATAACAATAATACTAAGAGATTTATTAGATAAAATAACAAAACAAGAAAAATTAAACTACGAAAATATAGTGTACGAACTACTAGACTTAACCTTTTTTGAACAAAAAGCAATAAAAACAGCAAGTGAATATATTTGCTACTCATCTTATTTGAAAAAAACACTACAAACCAGATACAAGAATGAGACAAAAAACAAACTTATAATAATATCAGGCCAAGGTATAAATAAAAGATTCTGGCAATACAAACCAAGAACAAACAGAAAAATATGGGCATATATAGGACCATTAAATAACGAACAAAATTTAGAACCAATATTAATGGATATAAAACAAAAAAAGAAACAACAAGAAAAACCAATCATTATAGGAGAAGGAGAATTAGAAGAAGATATAAAAAAACTAAAAAAAGATGAAAAAATAAAACACACAAAACCACTAAATGACGAAGATACAAGACAAATACTTGCAAAAATAAAATATTATATACACCCCTCAAAAACAGAATTCTGGCCAATTAACCTATATAGAGCAATGGCAATGGGAAAAATATGTATAGTCGATAAGAATTCACACAGCAAAGAAAAAATAAAACACGGAGAGAACGGTTTCTTAATAGATTTTGAAAAAGAATCCATACTAGAGTATATAGAAAAACTAGAAAATAACAAAATAGATTTTGAAAAAATAACAATAAATGCGAGAAAAACAATAAAAGATACAACAATACATGCAAAAGACATAAAAAAACTAATCCAATAAAAAAATGGATATAACAATAATATTAACATACAACCTAACAAACCCAAAAGACAATATGGGCCTACCTACATACTGTAGAGAGTTACTGAAAAAACATCAGGATATAGGAAAGACAAAAATAATAAATATAGAACTAAAAAAACAAAAAAAACCACCTAAAAAAGAAAAATTCTATGAACACAATGTAATAACATTTTATGCACCAGTGTATTATAAAGACACTGATGAAAATACACGAATCCAAATCACAGAATATATGAAAAAAATACAAAAAAACAATAAAATCAAAAAGATAATATATCCAGATTTCATATTTGAAATATATATAAATGAAGAATTTTTGAAAAAAAATAATATAATAAAAACAATGTTTATACATTTATTAAATAGAGGCTTGCTAGACAAAGCGACAAGGTATGAGGATACTAAAAAAAACATACAGTATCTAAAACAATTAATAATAAATTCACAAAAAGAATATAAGACTGTTAAAACGTCAGATGAGTTTATATGCAATTCAGAATTTACCAAAGAGGACTTGATGAAACATTATGCTGAAGCAATCAAAGATAAACGCGTATATGTTACGTTACTAGGTGTAAATAAAGAAATATTTAACTATTCGCCTCAACTGAGTAAGCCTAGTTGGCTTTTTTTTGGAAGATTAGATATACAAAAAGGATTGTTTTTCATACTAAAAGACATGGAGAAAAATGCTTTCAAGTATAAAGAAAACCCTTTGATACTAGCAGGAGGCTTTGGAGGCTTGAGGCGAGATTTTGAGTTTATGGAAAGACAGGGTTTGGTGGTTATGAGGGGTAATTTGCAAAAAGATGAATTGATTGAGGGGATGAGGAAGGTTAAGTATTGTGTGTTCCCATCAATATATGAGCCGTGGTGTTTGGCGCTAACAGAGGCTATGGCTATGGGGAAGATATGCATTATTCATAGTGCTGATTCTGGGATGCGAGAGCAAATAATACATGGTGAGAATGGATTTATAATTGATTTTGAGAAGGATTCTATAATAGAGTATATAGAGAAATTAGAAAAAAGCAATATAAACTTTGAAAAAATAGCAAAGCGTGCAAGAAACTCTGCAAGAGATTTTAATGAACACTACAAAGAAATAAAAAAACACCTATGAACATAGAACGCTGTTACCTAACCAATTTTTTGCTCTTACGCGTAGGTTTCATACGATGAGTATTCCACTCACTCAATAAAAGAGAAGAACTAATTAACGCGATATGCGTATATGCTTGAGGAAAATTACCAATATTCTGCTTATCTTTAACTGTTAAATCCTCAGCATAAAGACCAAGAGGATTACTACAACGACGAAGTTCATCATACATCTCCCTCGCTTGCTTTTCTTCACCAATCTTGTAGAGAGCATCAACCAACCAAAAAGAACAAATAGTAAAAGTACTATGAGACTTACCAAAATCATCCTCGATCTTATAACGATGAACCAAAGGGCCTGAGCGAAGACGCTTATTAATCATTAAAATAGTGTTAATGAGCCTAGGATCATCATGCTCAAGAAAATCATGATAACTCATCTTCAAAATAGAAGCATCAAAATCCTTAGAACCATAAAACATAGTGAAACCACGAACCTCCTCGCACCACCCCTGCTTTAAAATATCGCTTTTAATCTCATCCCGAAGCAAAGCCCAACGCTCAGCATAAGACGCCTTATTAAAATGCTGAGCAGTCTTCATAGCCAAATCCATACCAACATAACACATTAACTTAGAGTAAACAAAATGCTTTTTTTGCCCACGAAACTCCCAAATACCATGATCAGGAGTACGCCAATTATTTTTAATTTCCTTAACCAAATACTTCAAAAAATCCCAATGCTTCTTCTTCAATTTATCCTCATAACCATAAAAAACATAGTACATATAAATCAAATCAACCAAGCTACCGTAAATATCATTTTGCTTTTGCTTATACGCAGCATTACCAACACGAACAGGCTTACTACCATGAAAACCATCAAGATGATTCAAAAAACGCTCAGTTAATTTAGTCTCGCCCCTAATACCATACATTAATTGCAAACGCTTATTTTTCTTAACAGAATTCTCAAACATAAACTCAATGAGCTTTTTAGCCTCATAATCACGACCAATCTTCTTAAAAGCACTAACAGTAAACGCAGCATCACGAACCCAACAAAAACGATAATCCCACGTCCTAACAGACCCAACCTCCTCAGGAATACTCGTCGTAGGCGCAGCCACAATAGCACCAGTCTCAGAATAAGTTAAAAGCTTTAGAGTAATAGCACTACGAATAATAGCCTCAGCGTTTTTAACAGGAAGATTTAAAGTACCAACCCACCGCCTCCAATAACTAAGAGTAGAACTCATCAAACGCTTCAAATAAGAAACATTAAAATCATCAGATTCACTCGCACCCACAGCAAAAAACAAAGACTTATCCAAAACAAAAGATTCTTTATTAAGCAAAAAATTAAAATCAATATTAGATGATAAATTAACACTCTCTTTCCCAGAACTACTAACAAGCAAACCATTTTTAATACTATTTTTAACCTTAAAACGAGCATAACCAGGCCTAGGATCATATAGCACTTTTATTTTAGGCTTGCCACGAATAGGAATAACTAAACGAACCAAACAATTTTGACGAAACAAACCCCTACGCTTATTAGGAAGAATCTTACGATAACGAGGAAAAAAATCAACAACTTTAAACTTAGCAAGTCTAGACGTGAAAGTCGTAGTTAAAACAGCAGAAAAACCATCATACTCCTGAGAAATATTAAAATCACCATCAGGCACAACCTTAAAAGAACCACCTTTATTTTCATCAATTAACCTGCCAAAAACACTAGGACTATCAAAACTTGGAAAACAAAACCAATCAACACTAGTATCTTTATCAATTAGAGCACAAGTCTTACAATTCCCAATAATACCATGATTTAACATAAAAAAAACAGAAAAGACTTTACTTATAAAACTTACGGGAAATACTTAAAAAAAATAAATTAAAAAAATCACAAAATCAATTCACTAAACGCTTAATAACATCAACAGTAGCCTTTTGAGTCTCAACAGCACGCCTAATAGAACTAGTAGTCTTGTAAACAAGACCAGGCTTACCATTAAGCTCAATAAGCCAAAACTTACCACTCTCACCCACGACAAAATCTAAACTAAACAACCTAATACCAAAAGAATCAAGCTTTTTATTAACAACATTTCCAAAACTAATAAAATCCTCACTCAAAGAACCAACTTCTAAGAAAACCTCATTACCAAAACCAACACTATCCCCAACATTAGAAATAAAACCCTTCTCAGGTACCCTAGCATAACAAACCCAAATCCTAGAAGAGTCCATAACAAACCTCAAATCATACAAACCATGAAGGCCTCGATTAGGCAAAGACTTAATTTTAATTAAAGGCTGCATAATATATTCTTTAAATTCAATGTCTTTTAAAGAACTAAAATCATTACCAGAAATAACAATTATGCCCTTCCCACCATGACCAAAACGCGGCTTGAAAAAAAGAATGTTCGAATCTAAATCATCATGCAATCTTTTACTCCTCAAATAATGAATTTTTTTAACAATATCCTCAAAAGAATCATTTAACAAAATAGATGCGGGAGAGATATCATTAAACTTTTCATAAGTTAAAAACTTATCTTTAAACAAAAACTCTAAATCAGGATGATTTAACACCTTAATATTATTATCCAAAAACTCCTTTTTAATAAACCTAGACTTATTACAAACACCAGGAAACTTATCAAAAACACATTTAACCTCAACAGGCTCGCTTTTTAAAATCCAACCACCATCAAAAACCCAATACTTTAAAACTTTAAGATTTGAATAATCCTTAAAATTAGCAACCAAAAGTCTAACACCTTCTTTTGATAACAAAAGAGAAAAATCCCTATAAGACACATTATAACTCTCTTTTAAAAAAGGCACACTACCACGACAAAGAACATCTTCACAAAACATAACAATCTCTTTCATAACAAAATTATAAAAAAACATGATTTAAAAAGATTATTATTACAAAAAAAACAAAGCATTTTTATTAAAAAAATAATTCCTAAAGAGAATATGCCAAAAAATATGATAACGCCCGAGATAAAAAAATCCTTAGAAAAACAAGGATATAGAACCATCGGAAGCCACAGCGCCGTAAAAATATGCGGATGGACAAAGAAAACCATACTAGATGAAGGAACCTGCTACAAACACAAATTTTACGGCATAAACACACACCAATGCCTGCAAATGACAACTAGTATGAGCTGCGCAAATAGATGCGTGTTCTGCTGGAGAGATTATAAAAGCCCAGTCTCAGAAGAATGGATATGGGAAGTAGACGAACCCAAAAAAATACTCGATGAGAGCAAAAAAGCACAAGAAAAACTCCTAATAGGATTCTTTGGAAACGAAAAAGCAAACAAAAAAATACTCGATGAGAGCAAGAACATAAGACACGCAGCACTCTCATTAATAGGAGAGCCAATAAATTACCCGAAAGTAAACGAATTAATAAAAGAAATGCACAAACAAAAAATATCAACATTCGTCGTCACAAACGGCCAAAACCCAGATAGCATAGAAAAATTAGAGAGGGCAACACAATTATACCTAAGCGTAGACGGGCCAAACCCTGAGATACTAAAGGAAACAGGAAAACCACTATTCAAAGATTACTGGGAGAGACTACAAAGAAGCCTTAACGCACTAAAACAAAAAAAATACAGAACCAGTATAAGAATAACACAAATAAAAGGAATAAATGATAAAAACCCAGAAGAATACGCAGAACTCATAAAAAAAGCAGAACCAGAATTCATAGAAGTAAAAGCATACATGTTCATCGGAGCATCAAAGACAAGACTTGAAAAAGAAAACATGCCAAGACACAAAGAAATACAAGAATTCACAAAGAAAATAAAAGAACACCTACCAGACTACGAGATAGTATCAGAACACGAACCCTCAAGAGTATGCCTACTCGCACACAAAAAACTCAAAGAAAAAAACACATGGAAAACATGGATAAACTTTGAAGCATTCTTTGATGAAAAAGAAAACTACAACGAAGAAACACCACGAGAAAACTTAATATAAACGCAGAGCAATAAAAAACAAACAAAAATCATTATAAATCAACAAAAAAACCTAATCTTAGATGCTAAATATACTCAAGAAAAAAACAAAAGTAATACTCGATACAAATTTTTTGTTCATACCAGGAGACTTAGGAGTTGATATATTCACAGAAATACAAAAAATAATGAGCGAGCCATACGAATTATGCGTGATGGATGCTACCATAAATGAACTTGAAAAAATAATGGCTACGACTTCAAAACAAAAACAAGGACTAAATGCCAAATTAGGATTAATACTCGTAAAACAAAAAAACTTAAAAACAATTAACAGTTCCTTTAAGAATTACGCAGACCAATCTATATTAGAATACGCTGCAAAAAACCCTGAGAAAACAATAGTCGCAACTCAGGATAAAGATTTAAAAAACAAATTAAAAAAAATACCTACGAGGATAATAACACTCAGACAAAAAAAATACCTGGGAATGGGGTGAATAAATGTTTTATAAAATAAAAGTTAAAGATTTCATAAGAATAGCACCAGACAAATTCGGCCAAGACCTAAAAGAGGCAATGGTAGTTGAGATAAAATCAAAATATGAAGGACACATCTCAGAGGAAATAGGAATAGTAATAGATGTTATAGGCGTTGAAAACATAGAAGATGGAACAATAATCCCAGGAGATGGCGCAACATTTTACCAAACAGAGTTTTCACTTTTAACATTCATCCCAGAAATGCAAGAAGTCTTACTTGGAAGCATAAAAGACATAGCTGACTTCGGAGCATTTATAAACATGGGTCCTGCAGAAGGAATGATACATATAAGCCAAACAATGGATGATTTTGTAAGCTTTAACAAAGAAAAAACACTGCTTGGAAAAGAGACAAAAAGAGTACTAAAAGTAACAGATCAATGCAAAGCAAGAATTATTTCAATATCATATAAAGACGTTTCAAACCCGAAAATAGGACTAACCATGAGACAAGAATACCTAGGAAAAGAAGAATGGCACAGAGAAGATAAGACAAAGAAAGAAAAAAAACCAAAAAAAGGTGACAAATAATGGCTGTAAAACGAGAAGTATGCAAAAAAACCAAAAAATTTTTAGACGATCCAAACTTTAAAGATCATAAACCACCAGGAGGAACTACAACCAACTGGCAAGGAAGAATAAACGTACTAAACCCAGAAAAATCAGAAGTAGCAAAAATAATGGGATTAGACGAGAAAGGAGAATACGCAATAAAAGTAAGATAGGTAGATAAAAAATGAACATCGAAATAATAAACGAAAAACAAGCGATAATACCGAGAAAAGAAATAAATTTAGTGGTAAAATTTGAAAAATCAACACCAAAAAGATTAGATTTGAAAAAAGAAATAGCAAAAAAAACAAAAAACAAAGAAGACTTACTAATAATAAAAAAAATACTAACAGACTACGGAAAGAGAAGCGCTAAAATACTGGCATACGCATATAAAGATGAGGAAACACTAAAAAAAATAGAATTTCCAAAAGTCGTAGAAAAAAACACACCAAAAAAAGAAGAACCTAAAGAAGAAGTAAAGGAAGAAAATAAAGAAGAGTCTTCCAAAGAAGAATCAAAAGAAGCTCCTAAAGAAAAAGAAGAAGA
>CAZCTY010000021.1:0-8838 GCA_964501945.1 uncultured Methanosarcinales archaeon | reverse complement strand
GCAAACCACAAAGACAGATCATCATGTGGAAAATGTGGATACATGGAAAAAAAGTAAACTTTTTTTCCAGCGCAAAAAATCTTTTGATTTTTTAGCGCATGGAAAAGAAATAAAATTTCTTTTCCAGTACAGAAAATTTTCAATTTTCAAGTACATGGAAAAAAAGTGAACTTTTTTTCCGGTGCAAAAAATTCTTTGATGTTCTAACACATAAGAAAAGCAATTTTTTTTATTAAATTTTTTTTCAGCTTCTAAAAAATATAAAAACACAAACTAAAAAAACAACAAATGATTTCTAAGCAATAAAAATGGTAATATACACAAAAAAAGGAGATCAAGGATACGCAAAAACACTTAGTGGAGAAAAAGTACCAAAAGACCACGAAATAATAAAAATAACAGGAAAAATAGACTCATTACAAAGTTCATTAGACATAGCAAAAATAGTAATAAAAAATGAAGAAATCAAAAAAATAATCACAGAAATAAATGAGAAACTCTGGCAAACAGCAGGAGAGATAAGCAACCAAGAACTAAATGAACTAATAAAAAAACCAATAACAGAAGAAGATATAACAAAATTAGAAGAGTACATAGATAAACACCACCCAAAAAATACATACTTCATAAGATTTACAAAAGAAACCTCGGCGAGAATAAACGAGGCAAGAATTAGAACGAGAGAGCTAGAATCTATTTTAACGAACAGACTTAGAGAGAATAAATTAAGACCTGTGGTTTACAAATACATGAATAGACTATCAGACCTATTATATGCGATAGCATGCCAAGAAGAGTGTGAATAAAACTATAATTCTACAATAACGCCCTCAGGCCCAGGATTAATTAAAACAATATCATTGAGATTACAAACCACACCGGCTGTCTCATGAATATGACCAGAAACCGCGATTAAAGGCTTGTTTTTAATTATGAACTGTTTAATACTCTCACAACCAACATGTACGCCGGGTTGAGTCTCATCCAAACAAGTCTGAAAAGGAGGTGCATGAGTTACAAGAATAGAACGAGAAAAATCCTCTATTTTTAACCCCTGAATAAAACGCTCAAAACCCTTATCTTGCAGAGAAAAACCGCCGCCGCCCCAACCAATAAGACTCAAATCTTTAAAATTAGTAACACTGCCATGAAAAAAAGTAACGTTTTCTAAAGAATCACAAATCTCTTTTGTTTCTTGATTATCTTCATGATTACCATGAATAACAAAAACAGGCACACCCCAAGAGTTCATCTCAGATAAAGCAGAAGACAAGCCACTCCCAAAAACCCCTATGTCACCCGCACAAATAACAAAATCAACCTCTCTACTTTTAGCTTTAAGAACCACTAAATCTTCTTCGAGATTATGCATATCCGAACATAAAAGAGCTTTCATTCCCCGTTGAGAAAACAAACCAATTTAAAAAGTTTAATATAAACTAAAAAAATAAAATAAGCTTTAAATGAAGGTCTTTTGCTATAAAAACACATTAAATTGGCTTTTTTTAAACTTTTAATTTGATAATATTGCTTAATGTTTCTTTTAAGTTTGTTTAATTATTATTTTTTTACAAAATCACAAAATTTATATATTTATTATACTTTATTAGTTGTTATAAGTTCTTTTTTTCTAAAAAAAAGACTTTTTTTTATTTTAAATCCTCTTAAAATTTTCAAAGGTGTTATTGTTGTCAAAAGAAAAAATATTTGTCGTGGGAACTCCTGGAGCAGAGGAAGGAACTGTAGAAATTTTAAAAGAGAGAGAAAATTCTAAGTTCGTTTCTTATTCTGACTTGTTTGATAGAAATAACAAAATCGCATCTAATGCAAAAGTGTATTTTGGGTTTCCTTACGAAATATGGGACGAAATCGTAGAGGTAAAAGACGTTTTATACGGATGTGAGGGCTATGGTGATGCCATCAGAACCTTAGCAAGTATGCTGGAGGAACAACTTTTTACAAGGTTTCCTAACGCACAATATGTAAATGAACCTTCGTCTATACTTGTTGAGAGAGATAAAAAATTAGCTAAAGATATTGTTAAACAACAAGGGTTACCTGTTGCTCAAGAGATTCCAAAAGATGCTGAAGCAATTTTGACTTCAGTATATTCAGGTGAGCCCGTATATGTAAAAGCAAGATATGGCTCTATGGGTAAAGGAATATCATATTTTAGCGAAAAAAAATGGACTACTAACTTTAATTACGATTCGAAAAAAGGCACTGTTAAGAATCACTTTAATGATACTGATTGGCTAGAAAAAGATATAACGGGGGATATTGGTTTTTTGAAGAGAATCTTAGAACATGAAGTCGTTGTAGAAAAAGCGATATTAAATCCTTTAGTTAATGGTATGAAGTTTGATTATAGGGTTCACTCGATTTTTGGCCTTACAGAACCTGACTTGTCTTATGCGAGAGTGACTAACAATTCTTCAATCACAAATATTTCTCAAGGAGGTGAATATGTTTCTTTTGAAGGATTAAAAAAAATGGTTCCAAATCAATCTTTAGATGATGCGCTTAAGCTAATTTCGGACGCGTCTATAGCTGCAGGGTTTAATTTTTCAGGAGGAGATGTTTTATTTAGTGGTAAAGACTATTTACCTATATTCTTGGAATTAAATAGCTTTCCTGGCTTAGATGCTTCAAGTGCTGCGGATAGGAGCGTAGTTGATAAATTATATAAGTCGTGGGGTGCGGCTGTTAAAGATGAAAGGCATAATTATAAATCATGATTCTTCATTTATAGATGACTTGAAAAAATTATTTGAAAACTGTGACGTAATACATTACAAGGATTTAGAGGAGGGTATAGATGTTCTTTACGAATATGATTATGTTGTTTTATCTGGCGGTCCTATAAACATTTCTGGGCGAGAAGATTTGGTTGAGGAAAAAATATTCTTAAAAAAAACTAATAAGCCCGTTATTGGAATTTGCTTGGGTTTTGAAATATTGTGTGTTGCAGAGGGATCTAAATTACCTCCTTTGGGCAGACTTCGTGAAGGGTTTTTTGAATTGAATTTTTTTGGAACAAAAGGAAAATTATATCAATCACATTCTTGGTTTATAGAGGATGCACCTTCTTGTTATGAAGTTTTAGAAAAAACAGGTAAAATAATAGAGTTGGTTGTCCATAAAGAAAAACCTTTTCTTGGTATTCAAGGACATCCTGAAAAATCTGGGAAATTCGGGGTTTATATAAGGGATTTTTTCTTAAATAATTTTGTCAAAAAACACAAGTAACAAAACCCAACCAGTATACTAAAATGTATACAAAGCGAAACATTTATATATCAGTTGTGTTATATAACTAAATTATGGTAATATTATTTGATCAATACAACATGCCAGAGAACATTTTCGAAATCATATTTTCGACGAGTCAACAAGTAATAGTGGCAAATATGTTATTAGAAGAGATGAAAATGAGAGGAGGAGAGATGGGCAAAACCGAAATGAGTATGTTTGCAACATCTCTACACGACGGAATAGTATTAGAGTCAAAAGACAAATCCCCTCTACTAAAAAACAAAGCAGTAAGCATATCATACAATAAAAGACAATTTTACGACAGAATACTTACACCAATGAAAACAATGGGTATGATAGATTACGACTTATACAAAAAAACATACAAACTAAGCGAAAAACTCAACAAAAATATGATGAAAGTTGGCTTGATGTGGCTACAAGAACTGAGAAAACCACCAAAACCGTTCACAATTAAAGAACAAAAAAAATAAAATTCAAAGGGCTCCCGGCGAATTCTAACCACCCTCCCCTTCAAATCATCGGGGGCCCTTCCTACTAACCAAACCTATATAGTACCATAACATATTTAAAAAACTTTCTATTTTTAAATAAAAATATTTAGAAAGCTTTAAATATATACACTTCACAAAGAATAACATAAAAAAAGAGGATTAAAAAATATGGGTGAGGATGTTATACAAACAGATGTAGATAGACTAATTGAAATTCTAAAAATAAAAAAGAAAATACCACTCACACAACTAGCAAAAGAACTAAACACAGATGAAGATGTAGTACAAAATTGGGTGGACTTTTTAGTCGAAGAAAAAATAGTTACAATGGAATATGACTTTACAAAACCAATAATCCAATACATAGAACAAGACTCAGATACACAAGAATTAACAAATGATGAATATGAAAAATATAAACAACGATTTAAAGACCACGCAGCAAAAGAGAAAGGACAATCAGAGTTTGCATGGAAACAACACGTACTAGAAAAACTAGAACAAAAAAAACACTTTTTCTTCCTTGAAGCAGAAAAAAGAAACCTTAAAAACATAGAAGAGCTCTGGGAAGAATATAAAGAAAAGGCATCAGAACTATGACACAAAATAACGAAGCGGAACTAGAAAAATACTACGAACAAGACATGATAGAATTTCTAGATAAAAAAGCAACGGGTGCAGAAAAACAAACAGAAATAACACAAATAGAGGAAGCACTAAAAGAAAAAAATACAAAAAAAGCAAACGAAATACTAAAAGAAATAATAGAGAGATACAACAGAACATCAAAAAATGATGTATACAAAGAAATTTACTTTAACAGAATAATAGGTATAGTAAAAAAAATAAAAACATACCTTCAAAAAAACGAAGAACCAAGCGAACTTAGAAATAATATAGACTTAATAGAAAAATCACAAGAACTAAAAAGCGGAATAATTGATAATATAACAGTATTTGAAGAACAAGAAAAAGAAAAAGAAAAAGAGAAAAAACAAAGACTTCAAGAAGAAGAAAATCTAGCAAATGAACTATCAAAACAAATGAAAAATATAAATAAACACATATTCATAGCAATACGAAAACAAGATTTGAAAAAAGCAATGATATACTACAGAGAATTCAAAAAAAGATTCGAACAATATCCAACAAGATTCATAGAAGATAAAAAAGAACTATACAACGATTTATTAGCATTATTTATGAGCATAAAAAAATTAAAAAAACAATTAATAAAAAATAAAGAACAAAAAAATAAAACAAAAGAAAAATCAAGAAAGAAGTTAAAAATAGAAGATGTAAAAGAACAAATACAACAAATACAAACACAAATACAAAATCAAGAATATAAAAAAGCAAAAATGAATATATTAGACTTAAAACACAAAATAAGCCTAATACCAAACCAATACAAAAATATAAAACAAAGCCTGGAAGATATAACAAAATCTCTAATAAAGAAAATAGAATTCTCAAAAAAAATAAACCAGGAACCAAAAAAAGAGGAGGATCCTAATGAAAGCAAAAAGAGTAATTGACAAATACAAAATAAACAGTAACGGAATAGATGTAGAAATAGAAATATTTGAACTAGAAGATAAATATGTACCAATCTACTCAATTTCAATACTTAACATATCACCAACAACGAAGATAATACTAGAAAAATTAAGAGAAGAATTCGTATCAACACTAGACTACTCAGAACTTGAGAGAAGCAGCAAAGAAAACATAGACGATCTGAGAGTAAAATTCGTATCAACTATCTCAAAATTAATAGATAAATACTTTCCAAAATCAGATAAAAAAACAAAAGATATGCTAATAAACTATTTACTAGAAGAAAACCTCGGACTAGGAAAAATAGACATGCTCCTAAAAGACAAATACCTAGAAGAGATAGTAATAAACAACCACACAGAACCAGTATCAGTATACCACAAAAAACACGGATGGTTACAAACAAACATAGTAATACACACAGAAGCTAGAATAAGACACTACGCAACAATGATTGGAAGAGATGTAAATAAAGAGATAACTAACCTTAATCCGCTGATGGATGCGCACCTAAAAACAGGAGATAGGGTAAATGCTACACTCACACCGATCTCAACAAAAGGAAACACAATAACAATAAGAAAATTCGCAGAAGACCCGTGGACAATAATAAAATTCATAGAATCAGGAACAATAACAGCTGAAGGAGCAGCATTAATATGGCTCGCAATACAAAATGAATTATCAATATTAATAGCAGGAGGGACAGGCTCGGGAAAGACAAGCATGCTTAACGGTCTAAGTAATTTCCTCGCGCCAAACCAAAGAATCATAAGCATAGAAGATACAAGAGAACTAAAACTATCAAATAACTTGCACTGGATACCATTAGAAACAAGACTCCCAAACCCAGAAGGAAAAGGAGGAATAACAATGCTTGACTTACTAGTAAACAGCTTGAGGATGAGACCTGATAGAATACTTGTCGGAGAGATAAGACGAAAAGAAGAAGCTCAAGTATTGCTAGAAGCAATGCACACAGGACACTCAGTATATGGAACAATACACGCAAACAACGCAGATGAGACAATAACAAGATTAACAAACCCACCAATAGATATACCAAAAGAAATGATATCATCACTCTCATTAATACTAGTGCAAAACAGAAATAGAAGAACGAGTGAGAGAAAAACAATACAAATAGCAGAAATTACAAAAAAAGGAAACTACAGATTACTAATGCAACACAACGCACAAAGAAATAAATTAGAAAAAGTAGAAGAATCACAAGAAGTTTTCAATACAATATCACTATACACAGGAATGACAAGAAAACAAATACACGAAGATCTAAAGACAAAAGAAAAAATACTAAAGTGGCTTGTAAAAAAACAATTATCATCAATAGAAAAAATAGGGAAATTCATGGCAGATTATTATACAGGAAAATTAAAAATAAAAAAATAATAAAATGGACATATACACAAGAATTGCAAACAAAAAACCGCTTTTAAAAAAGCAACTAAAAATGGCTAAACTAAATAAAACGCCAAAGCAATTCGTAAAAGAATCAGTACAAAAAGCCTTAACAATGAGTATAGGCTTTTCATTACTAACCTTTTTTGTAGCTGAGCGAATAGGAATACCTTTAATATTAATACCCGCACTTTTTTTAATATATTTTAAAATATTTATAGACTTTAACATTCTGGGAATAAAATCAAAGATATTAAAGAGAAAAAAAGAACTAGACAAAGATGTATTATTTGCAGGAAAATATTTGCTAGTAAAACTAAACAGTGGACAACCACTAATAAATTCACTAATAGACGCATCAAAAAGCTACGGTGTGGGAAAAACATACTTTGAAGAAATAGTAAAAGAAATACAACTAGGAAAATCAATAGAAGAAGCACTAGATGAGGCAACAGAATACAGCCCATCAGAAAAGTTTAAAAAAATACTATTCCAAATAAACAACGCACTAAAAATAGGAATAGATGTAACAGAATTTTTAGATGCAACACTAAACGAAATAGCCGAAGCACAATTAATCGAGATAAACAGATACGGAAAAAAACTAAACAGCGTAACACTATTTTACATGCTCCTAGCAGTAGTGCTACCAAGTATAGGACTTACAATTGCAATAGTTATAGCAAGCCTTGCAAATATAAATGTAGACATGACGGGATTTATGATAATATTATTTTTCCTAATGCTACTACAATTATTGTTCCTAGTAACATATAAATCAATAAGACCAAATATAAATATATGAAAAAATGAAACAAAACTTTTTAGAACAAATAGGAAAAGCAATAGTGCCCAAAAGGTTTAGGGCAGGCCTTAGAGTGTACTATGCAAAAGCAGGAATACACACAATACCATACAAATTTTTCGGATTCCTATTTTACGTAATTCTCGCAATAGTAGCAGCACTATACATAGGATTTAACATATATGGTGCAGTAAACCACTTGCACCCATTAAGCGTAGGAATACTAGTATTCTTATTTTGGGCAATAACAGCAATAATACTAAGCCTAACAGCGATGGGCGCGATATACTTTTACCTAAATTTAAAAATATTTTCAAGAGTAAAAGAAATGGATTCTATACTACCAGATTACTTAGTGCTAGTATCAACAAACCTCAAAGGAGGACTATCATTTGAAAAATCACTATGGTTTGCAATAAAACCAGAATTTGGAGTGCTCGCAGAAGAAATGGGCTCAGTATCAAAAAAAGTAATGACGGGCACAGAATTAAAAGAAGCATTACAAGAATTTGCAGAAAAATACGACTCACCATCAATAAAGAGAACAATGGACCTCATAACAGGACAAATAGATAGTGGGGGAGAAATAGCGTCAGTATTGGATGAGACAATAGAGACACTTAGAAAAACAAAAATGCTAAAAGAAGAAATGGCAGCAAATACATTAATGTTCTCCATATTTATAGGCGCAATAGTCACAGTGATAAGCCCGCTATTATTTTCACTAGCACTCAACTTACTAAACATTTTAATAAGCGTCTCAGCATCAATAGCTCCAGCATCAGGCGCAGCAGCAATGGCAAATACTCCATTTGCGGCACTACAAGAAATAGAAATAGACATAGAAGATTTTCAAATATTCTCCGTACTCGCACTATCAGTTATATCAGTATTTGCATCAATGATATTATCAATAATACAAAACGGAAATATAAAATCAGGAATAAAATACGTCCCACTCTTTTTAGTAGTATCAATAGCACTATACTTTTTCTTCCTAGGAATATTTAGCGCGTTCTTACCATTTACATAATGATGATGCCGACAATAACAAGAATAAAACCCAAACCAATAACGCCCCAAGCAATTAACTCAAGCTGATTTAGAGAACTAAAATAGTCTTTAACCCTATCCAAGACATCATTTATTTGACCTTTAAAATCACTCATTTTAAGAAAAGATATAAACACACTAATATAAAAAGCTTTTCAAAAATAAAAATAAAAAATAACTTAAACAAAACATTTATATACAAGAATAGATGATTAAGTAACAATGCACAAA
>CAZCTY010000020.1:0-17428 GCA_964501945.1 uncultured Methanosarcinales archaeon | reverse complement strand
AAAAAAAAAAATTTATAAATAAAAATAAAAAAACAACAATGAAAATGAATTTAATTCTAGGATTTCACGGAGGACACGACGGCTCACTTGCACTAGTAAAAAATGGGAAACTCATCGCGGCCATAAGCAAAGAACGCATAACACGCATAAAAAAAGACCAAAACGGAAACGATGAGCACTTCATAAAAAAATTCTTAGAACTAAATAACTTCACACTCAACGACATAACACACATCACGTTTTGCGACGACATATCACAAAACACTTTCTTCAAATTTTATAAAAACAATGAACCTCAAATAAATTTACACGGACAAACAATAACCAAACCACACGAAGAATTAATTGCGAAATTTAATGACAAAGAATTACCCGCATACCACATACACCACCACTTAAGCCACTGCGCATATAGCTTCTATACAAGCAACCTCGATAAAGCCATTTGTTTAAGCATGGACTCAAGCTTCGGATACCCCCACGCATTTTCAAATACAGCCATAGGAAATAGAGAAAAAATAAAGCTACACAAATGCCCCGAACTAGACGTTGGAAATTTATACAACATATTCACAGAAAAACTAGGACTCGGCCCAGGACTCTATAAAGCAGGAACAACAATGGGTCTTGCATCATACGGCACAATACTAAAATTTGTAAAAGATTCATGGGACGAATACACAGGACCATACTATGAAGAATACTGGTCAAAAATATCAAAACTACCTCCTGAAGAATCATTTAGTGAAATGGAAAAAGACTCACAAAAAGCCATGAACATAGCTGCAACACTACAATACATATTCGAACAAGCAATAATGAGAGAAGTAAATAAATTATATGATGAGATAAAAAAAGAACACGGAGAAAACATTTGCCTATCAGGAGGAAGCTTCCTAAATTGCAACGTTAACACAAAAATACAACGAGAGAGCAAATTCAAAAACGTCCACGTATCCCCCGCGTGCGGAGACGATGGACTCGCCGCTGGATGCGCACTGTATGTCGCACACAACATATTAGGAGAGAAAAGAATAAAATACGAAAATCATGAAATAATGTATTTAGGAGGAGACTACGACGCACCACAAATAGGCGAACCATACAACGCAACGAAAGTTGCAAACATGCTAAATGAAGGAAAAATAATCGCGTGGTACCAAGGAAGATCAGAATTTGGACCAAGAGCACTTGGAAACAGATCACTTCTCGCAAATCCCGCAATAAAAAATATGAAAGACATATTAAATTATAAAATAAAAAAAAGAGAATGGTTTAGACCTTTCGCGCCATCAATACTAGAAGAAGACTACAAAGACTGGTTCGATAACCCCGACCCAAGCCCATACATGCTATTCACATCAAAAGTTAAAAAACCAGAAACAACCCCCTCCATCACCCACATAGATAACACAGCGAGAATACAAACAGTTAACAAACAAGATAATCCAAAATATTACGAATTAATAAACGAATTCAAAAAAATAACCCAAATACCCATGCTTTTAAACACGAGCCTAAATATAAACGGAGAACCCATAGTAGAAACACCAGAAGATGCAATAAGATTCTTAAAAGAAACAAAAGCAGACGCACTAGTTCTAAAAGATAGACTAATAGAAAAAAAAGACCTAAAAATATAAACGCCCACGCGGGGATTTGAACCCCGGCCTCAAGCTCCGCAAGCTCGTGTACTATCCAGGCTATACTACGCGGGCAGATGAAAAAGCAAGAATTACAACTCATTAAAAAAGCTTTCTTAAAAAAAAGAGTGAAAAAAACAAAATATATAAACCTAAAAATCACAAAAAAAAGAAAGATAAACATGAACAACAACACAAAAAAAGAAAATGAAAAATTCTTTGCAATAACAAGCCTTATTAGCACAGATAAATTAGACTATTTCCCAAGTGTAATTAAAAGCTTTCTTGAAAACTGCAATTACAGACCACTAAAATGGTATATATTCAACAACGGCTCAAGTCAAAATGTAAAACATTACCTAAACAGCCTTAATAGAAGATATGAAGATGTGGAATTTATAGTAAAACACTCGGATAAAAACCTTGGATGCGGCGCAGGAGTTAATAGAGCAAATAATTTAGTTCGAGAATACAAATACGTACTATTTTTAGAAGATGATTGGATACACCTGCCAAATAAAATAGTAGGCACAAAAGAAACATGGCTTAAAGATGTAATAAATTTCATGGAAAACCAAAAAGATTGCGATTTTATATACTTGAGAAAAATAAAAAGCGAAACAGAAACAATTAGAGGAAGCATATGGTACGGATACCACCCAGAGCTCTTTGAGAGAGAAAAAAACGGATACATAAAACTAACTGAAGCAGAATACACAAATAATCCCCATCTTAGACGAAACGATGCATTATACGAAAAAGAAGTTTTGCCATTAATAGAATTTTTTGATGAAAACGGATGCGCATTAGAAATCAAAGGAAATAAAGAATGGGGCCTTGCAGAACTAAAAGCGAAAAGAGTTAAAAATTTCTGGATAAACTCCTCAGGACCATTTTCACACGAAGACTTAGAAACAAAAAAATACAAAAAAATAGGATGCGGAAAATATAGACAAAAAGGAATAAGCACATGCAAATATAATTACATAGAATTTACAAACGGAGAACACTCAAAGAACTGGTGCCTAGTATGTAATATGGAAAAAAATAAAAAATACATATACTTGAAAGATAATAATGAACATTTTAAAAGACACCTATTAACAGAAAATGATGAAAAAAAATTATTAGACGTAAGAAATAAAATCAACCCAACCGTACCATTAAGCTACGATCCAACAAAATAAAAAAAATAAGCATAAAGATTATTATATAAAAACAAATTTCTAGATAAAATAATGATAAATGAGCAAAATAATAAATTAAATGACGCATTCATGCAAGACCTAATACTATTTTTAAAAGAAAAAAAACCAAACAAAGACGACATAGCAAAGAAAAAAGTAGAATTATGCCAAAAACACGCGCTAAAAAAAATACCAACGGATATAGAAGTATACCTAAACATCGACGAGGAAAATAGCGAATTAAAAAAAATATTACAAACAAAACCAATAAGAACAAGCTCAGGGGTCGCAGTAATCGCATTAATGACAAAACCACAAAGCTGCCCACACGGAAAATGCACCTATTGCCCAGGCGGACAAAAAAGCTTTTTTGGAGACGTACCACAATCATACACAGGAAACGAACCCGCAACGATGAGAGGAATACGAAATAACTATGATGCATACATGCAAGTATTTAACAGATTAGAACAATACATCGCAATAGGACAGAGCCCGGAGAAAGTTGAACTAATAATCATGGGAGGAACATTTACAGCATCAAGAAAAGAATACCAAGAAGAATTCGTAAAAGACGCGTTTTGCGCGATGAATGACTTCTCAGAAATGTTTTATGAACAGGAAGAATTTCAAATAAAAAAATTCAAAGAATTCTTTGAACTGCCAGGAAGCATAAAAGATGATGAACGCGTGATGCGAATAAAAACAAAAATAACAGAGCTAAAGACAAAAAATAAAGACACAATGAATGATGCGCAAAAGAGAAATGAGACAAGCAACATACGATGCATAGGACTTACAATAGAGACAAAGCCAGACCAAGGATTTAGAGAACATGGAAATGAAATGCTAAAACTTGGATGCACACGCGTAGAACTTGGAGTACAAACACTAAAAGATAACGTCCTCAAAGAAGTGATGCGAGGACACACAATAGAGGATACAAAAAAAAGTATAAGAGAGTTAAAAGATTTAGGATTTAAATTAAATTTCCACATGATGCCAGGACTGCCCGGCATTAGCTTTGATGATGAGATAAAAGTATTTGAAGAATTATTTGAAAATGAAGCATACAAACCAGACATGCTAAAAATATACCCATTAATGGTAATGCCTGGAACAAAGATACATGAGGATTACAAAAAAGGAAAATACAGAGCGCTAACAACAACGAAAGCAATCGAAATACTCACAAAGATAATACCAAAAATACCAGAGTATTGCAGAGTGATGAGAGTTCAACGAGACATACCACCAAAACACTCAGTCGCAGGAGTTGATAGAAGCAACCTAAGACAAATGATTGATAGCGAAATAGAAAAACAAAAAAAAGAAGTTAGAGAAATAAGAACACGAGAAATAAAAGGAGATGTCATAAAAGAACCAATCAAATTAAACATAAATAAATACGATGCGAGCAAAGGCAAAGAATATTTCATAAACTACACAGACTCAAATGATAAACTGCTCGGATTTGTAAGACTTAGAATACCATCACAACAACTAAGAGAAGAAATCACAAAAAAATCATGCATAATAAGAGAATTACACGTATACGGATTCGCCTCACCAATAAATACAACAAACAGCAACGCACAACACAGAGGACTTGGACGAAAATTAATGCAAAAAGCAGAAGAGATCGCAAAAGAGAACAAAAAAGACAAAGTAATAGTAATATCAGGAATAGGTGTTAGGAAATACTACGAAAAAATAGGATACACACAAGAAGGACCATACATGATAAAAAAAATCTAAGCACTATCCCCAACATCATAACGCAAAATAGCCGCAAAGCCACCCATATCTTTCAATTGAGCACCCTCACGAGTCTCAACACTAATAATCTCAACATTAGAACTAAACTGCTCAGCCAAATCAATTAACTCCTCAATTGTAACCTCATCAACCTTCTCAGATAATAACAAAGTATCAACCGCACCAAGCTCAAGAAGACGCCTACAATCAGCCAAACCATAAGTAACAGTCCCACTATTTTTAGATAAACGCTCAAAGAATTTACCCATCAACAATTTCTCTTCCATAACAGATTCTTCAGCAAGCAAATCCTGAGATTTCTCCAATAATTCCTGAATACCAAACTCATCAGTATAACTCAAATCCTTAATACCAAGAACTTTATTTTTTAGCTCAGTAGGCAAAAAACTACCCTCAACGAATTCATACTTAGTAGGACCAGGACCACCAATAATTAAACCCTTCAAATCCTTCAATTCAAAGAACTGATCTTTAATAACCCCACCAACACGCTGATAAAAATCTTTAGCCGCAAGCTCACGATTACGAGCAAACCTCACAGCGGACTGACCACCCGCTTTAAACTTACCTGGAACCATGCTCTCAGCGTTTGCAACAATAACAACAGATTTACCCCTCAAAATAGCAACAGTAGCCTCCCGCCTATCCATCGCAACAAGACCATAAGAATCCTCATCAGCAAGCATCTCCCTCAAAGGCTCTAAAACAAACTCCTTATCACACCTATAAAGCCTTTGATTTAAAGGAATAGGAGGCTCAATACTCCAAACCTGAAAGTCCTGCTGACCCTCACGCTCAGCAACGTTACCCGCAAAAACAGCCAAACCATTTTTAGGAGTCCCAGCTAAAGTTTTTAGATGCTGAAGAATCTTCTCCAACGCGGAAATAACATTATCACGCGTCTGCTTACTTTTAATATTAGACGCGGTACCTTGCTCTTGAGAAATATGAGTCGTAATTTTGTTTAAGTCATAACCCGCAGGAACATACACAGAGACTAACTCCGTACCCCTACCCCTATGCGTTTCTAAATCCTTAACAAATTTTCGAAGCTTAAACCTTTGCTTTTCAGTAACTTTTTGAGCTTTCTCCATCACAAACCCGAAAAGCACCACTATTTATAAATCTTTCATGAAAACAATAAAAAAAGAAAAAAAGTATTTAAAGCATAAAAAAAAGAACAAATAATAAAACAATATTTGGAGGAGATAAAATATGAAAAAAGAAAATTTTTGGGGAGATTTTTTTTACATGGACACATTAGTCACACCAAGCATAATAAAAATAATAAACATAGTATTCATAATACTACTAGGACTAGGATGCGTAGTTTCACTAATCTCAGGAATTGCAAGCGCAGGACTTTTTGGACTGGTAACATTTATTGGAACAGTAATAGGCGCAGCAATAAGCTATATATTCTTGAGAATATTTTTAGAAATAAGCCTAATACTATTTAGAATAGAGAAAAACACACGCAAAAAATAAAGAAAACCTTTTTTTTAATTTTTTAAAATATAAAAAAAATGATACACATAAAGAATGAAAAAGAACTAAATAAAAAAATAAATAAGTTCAAAGAAGACGGATTGAAAAAATTCCACGTCGTATCAGATTTTGATAAAACCTTAACTAAGTGTTTTAATGAAGGAAAAAAGATACCCTCAACAATAGCATTAATTAGAGAAGGAGGATATTTAAAAGATGATTATCCTAAAAAAGCATTCTCATTATTTGATAAATACCACCCCATAGAAATAGATGATAGTATAAGTTACGATTATAAGTATGAAAAAATGAAAGAGTGGTGGGAAACACACGAAAAATTATTAGTTAAATCAGGAATGCACAAAGATGTAGTAGACGATATAATAAAAAAATATCCCAAAGTTTTAAGAGATGGAATAAAAGAATTTTTAGAATTTTTAAAAAACAAAAATATACCCTTGCTTATTTTTTCATCAGGCATAGGAAACATGATAGAGGGATATTTGAAAAAAGAAAACTTACTAACACAAAACATACACATCCTCTCAAATACCTTTGAGTACGATGAAAACGGATATGCTAAAGGATACAGAGAAGAAGTCATCCACTTATTCAATAAATCAGAGAAAAAAATAACAAATAAAAAATACAAAGAACTAATATCTAAGAGAACAAATGTTTTACTGCTCGGAGACTCACTAGGCGATTTAGGGATGGCCAATGATTTAAATTCAGATGTTTTAAGCATAGGATTTTTGAATGAGAAAATAGACGAGCGACTTGAAATATACAAAGAAAAATTTGACGTTGTAATAACAAATGATAGCGATATGAGCTATGTTAATTCAATACTACAAAAACTAATAGCATGAATGGTTTCTCAAAAAAATAATAAAAAAATAATAAAGCCCCAAAGATTTAAATAACAATCGTTGTTACTTAACATTAAGAGTTATGAGGGGTTTTAGAATTGTATAAACAAACAAATCAAAGAACGATAATATTAGACTTATTAAAAAATAATTACGAACATCCAAGTGTAGATGAAATATACCAAGAAGCAATCAAGAAATTACCAAGAATAAGCAAAAAAACAGTTTACCTAACACTCAACACCCTAACAGAGAACAATGAAATAAAAGAAGTTAAAATAAACGGCGTGAAAAGATACGAACCAATACAAGACGAACACATACACGCAATATGCAAAAAATGCAACAGAGTAATAGATGTTAAAGCAAAAAACTTGATAAAAGAAACCAATAAGTTAAAACGAAGAGTTAGAGGATTTAAAGTAGAAAAAACAAACACAACGCTTCACGGAATATGCAAAAAATGCAAGGAGGAATAAAAAAAAATGGAAAATGAACAAGAACAAATAAGAATGCCACTAATAGGCGATAAAGCACCAAGCTTTAAAGCAAAAACAACGATGGGAGATATAAACTTCCCAAAAGACTATGAAGGCAAATGGACAATACTCTTCAGCCACCCAGCAGATTTTACGCCGGTGTGCACAACAGAGTTCATGACATTTGCAACGATGCAAGACGAATTTAGAAAACTAAACACAGAACTAATAGGACTTAGCATAGACAGCCTATATGCACACATCGCGTGGCTTAGAACAATAAAAGAGAAAATAGAATACAAAGGAATGAAAAACGTAGAAGTAATGTTCCCAGTAATAGAAGATTTAACAATGAACGTTGCAAAGAAATTCGGAATGCTACAACCAAACGCATCAACAACACAAGCCGTACGAGCAGTGTTCATCATGGACCCAGAAGCAAAAGTTAGAGCAATACTATACTACCCACAAAGCACAGGCAGAAACATGGACGAGATTAAAAGAATGATAATCGCGATGCAAAAAGCAGACAAAGAACAAATCGCAACACCTGCGAACTGGCAACCAGGAGATGACGTAATAATACCACCACCAGGATCATGCGGAGTAGCAAAAGATAGAACAGAAACAGAAGAGCCAGGAAAAAAATGCCTAGACTGGTTCATGTGCCTCAAAGAAGACAAATAAAACTTTTTTAATTTTTTATTTTTTCTTAATTCTTAAAAAAACAAAAGGATAAAGCCATGAGACAAGAATTCATAAAACACTACAAAGCAGTAGAACCTGAAGCAAAACGAAGAATAAAAGACTTTGAAAAAATTAAATGCGCAAGCAACAAAGAATTATTTGAAGAATTAACCTTCTGCGTATTCGCCGCAAATTCAAGCGCTGAGATGGGACTTGTAGCAGTAGAATTATTAAAGCCAGTACTAGAAACAGGAACACTAGAAGATTATAAGAAAAGAGTGCATAAAAAAGTAAGATTCTACAACAAAAGAGCAGAATACCTATATTATAACAGAGAAAAACTAAAAGAACTAAACACGAATCTAAAAACAATACTAAGACAAGAACCAGACGAGAAAAGACAATTCATAAAACAAAACCTAAAAGGATTCGGCATGAAAGAAGCAAGCCACTTCCTGAGAAACACAGGAACAAAAGGCCTATGCATAATTGATAAACACGTATTAGATGTTATGCGAGAACTCAAAGTAATAAAAAAAACAGACGAGCCAAAAAGCGAAAAAAAATACAAAGACATAGAGAAAAAAATTATAAAATTTGCAAAAGAAAACAACCTAGACATAGACATCCTTGATTTAGCTGCGTGGAGCTATAAGACCGGAAAAATAATTAAATAAACCCTCATGATTTTCAAAAATAATATCTGCTTCCCCCAAGTGCTTTTTATCAAGAGTCGTCTCTAAAGCTATAACTTTTAAACCCGCATCTTTAGCACTTTTAATACCAAGAGGAGCATTTTCAATAACAATTAAATCTTTTTTTTCTAAACCAAGAATATCAACAGCTTTCAAAAAAGGCTCAGGATGCGGCTTACCACGCTCAACATCACTACCCGTTACAACAACATCAAACAACCCCTCAAAGAAATGAGATAATACTTCATTTGCAAAATCTTTTCTAGACCCAGTTACAACAGCGAGCTTAAAACCTTGATTTTTCAATAAAGAAACAAAATCAACAATACCACCATAAGTTTTTAGTTCAAAAATGTCATCAAAAACTTTCTTTTTAGTATCAATAATATTTATCCTTTCCTCATCAGAAAAAGTAACATCATTTTTCTCACAAACATAATCAATAGTTTCATCATAAGACATCCCTTCAAATAAAGAAAGCACTTCCTCACTAACAATCAAACCTTTATTTTTGAAAGCCTCCACCCAAGAAATAATGTGGCACTTTATACTATCCACTAATACTCCATCCATATCAAAAATAACACCTTTCATGAAAAAAACAAAAAGATTAATTGTTTAAATAATTTATCAAAAAAAAAGAAAAAAAAGAAAAAAAAAGAATTTGAAAAAATTTAGACAAACACTTAAGCAAATAATTAATTCTTCAAATGATCTAAGAACTTCTGCTTATCATAGCCTCTAACGTCCTGGCCCCAAAGAACAAAGATCCTGTTAACCTTACTCCAAAGCTTTTTTGGAACAACTAATCTAAGCTCTTGCTCGGTTTGCTCAGCAGTCTTTGTATTAACAAAACCAAACACATTAGAAATACGATGAACATGAGTATCAACACAGATAGCATCATCACCAAAAAGCTCCGCTATAACTAAGTTAGCAGTTTTAATACCAACCCCAGGAAGCTTAATTAAATCCTCAGCGTTTCTTGGAACTCTGCCATTAAAATCATTAATCAAAATATTCGCAGTTTTTTTTAAAAAAAGCGCTTTTGATTCATTATAATTAATCCTAATAATAGATTGCTTTAAATCAGAAACATCAGATGAAGCAATACTTTGGAGAGAATCAAATTTTTTAAACAAAGCCTCAGCTACAGGAATTGTTACCTCATCCCTGTTCTGCGCCGAAAGAATAGTCGTTAAAAGAAGCTTCCAATCCGCATCCCAACCCTCACCTGCAAGTCTTTTAGAAGATGATGAATATTTTTTATAAGCCAAGCCCCAAATTTCTAAAAATAACTTCCGTCTCTCAACAAGCGATAACATAAACTATAGGAATAGTTACTTATTTAAAGATTTTTTTACTCCTACAAAAAAAGGTGAAATTATGAGCAAAGCACTATACATGGATGATTCATACTTAAAAGAATTTGAAAGTGAAGTCCTAGAGGTAAACGGGCAAGAAGTAGTCTTAAAAGAAACAGCATTTTATCCAAGCAGTGGAGGACAACCACACGATACAGGAATCATAAAAAAAGAAGACACAGAATACGAAGTCACAGATGTTAGAAAAGATAAAGATAAAATCATACACGTGCTAAACAAAGACGGCTTAAATGAAGGAGATAGAGTTAAAGGAATAATAAATTGGGATAGACGATACAAATTAATGAAAGCACACACAGCCACACATATCCTATGCACAATCCTACATAAAGAAACAGGCGGACTCATAACAGGAAACCAACTCTACGAAGATAAACTAAGAGTAGATTTTAACTTAGAAAATTACGATAAAGAAATACTAGAAAAACTCGTAGAGAAAGCAAACGAAGTAATAAAAAGCAACAAAGACGTAACAACGTACTACTTGCCACGAGAGGAAGCATTCAAAGTAGAAGGCGCACTAAAACTCGCAAACATATTGCCACCCGCAATAAAAGAACTTAGAATCGTAGAAATAGAAGATGTCGACAAACAAGTAGACGGCGGAACACACGTCAAGAACACAAAAGAAATAAAAAAAATACAACTACAAAAAACAAAAAACAAAGGAAAAAACAACAGACGACTAGAAGTCAGCGTAGAATAAAAAAAAATTAGAGGAAAAAAAATGAAATGCACAATATGCAACAAAAAAATCGAAGAAGGCATACTAAACAAAATCATAGGCACCTACGTTAAAACAGAGAAAGGAAAAAAGAAACCAATATGCAACGAATGCCAAACAAAACTAACAATAGACGACATCAAAGAAAAAATCAATTAAAACATAAAAAATATGCCTTTGTAGCTCAACGGTAGAGCGTCTGCCTCGTAAGCAGAAGGTCGCGAGTTCAAATCTCGCCAAAGGCTTTTAAATTCGCAAGAATTTAAAACGCCCAGAAAAACCAAAGGTTTTTCGCTGGCTTAGATTTTAACTCGCTTCGCGACAACGAAAATCAAAGATTTTCTGGGTTCAAAAAGAAACTTTTTGAACTTTCAAATCTCGCCAAAGGCTTTTAAATTCACAATTATATCAGCCATGAAATAAAAAAACAAATAACAAAAATTAAATGTTAAAATTATTATTTTAAGTTAAATGAATATATAAATATATACTAAAGTTTAGCATTAGATAAAATTTGATGAAAAGCTAAAAAAAAATTTCACTCAAAAGCTTTAATACATTTAAATTTAAAAGAAACAAGAAAAATCAGAAATATAATTAAGATAATAATATATCAATAATAGTATCGTAAATTTCAGGATATCTTGATGGCTTTATCATATCTCTATGAAAGTTATCAATTAAATCACAACTACCAGTAAAGTAATAATTTTCAGCAAAATCTAACTCCGCGCTACTTGTATGAACAATACCATCACCATCCTCACCGAAAGTACTACAACCCTCCCCGACAATCATGTGAACATCTTTTTGAGGAATAGACGCTTCATTATTTAAATAATTCATAAACGCGCTTTTACGATACATCTCATCACACTCAGTTTGACCACCAAAGAAACGACAAAGATGAAGCAAACGAGAAGGAACACCTTTATTAGGAGTTCCAACAAGCACTATTTTATCAAGAGCATCATCACCAAATTCATCTATGTAAGCTCTTGTAACCAAACCCCCCATAGAATGTGCGACGATATCAACCTCGCTCCTACCCGTAACATCACGCACAAGATTTACCAAGTCATTTAAACGAGTTGCATAATCACGAATACTATGACTTTTTATGTTCAATTCACCTGGACGAATATCATCAAAGCTAACAACATCATAATAAGTAGCCTTAAAAACAGGAGGGACCTCGCCCCTAGATAAATCATAACGAGAATAATCAGGATAAAAATCAGGACCAATAATACCTGCAGGAACATACAAGGAATCATTTAGTGCGTGCAAGACAAAATCATTAAACGCGTTAGCTGAGTGCAGAGCAGAATTAAAACTGTAAAAAGAATACCCGTGAAGAACAATTAAAGGATTCCTTAAATCCTCACGACACTCAGCATAATCACAACAAGGAACACAAACAGATTGAAAACAACAATTAGCAGAAACGTCACGAATTAAAGAAATATTAGGCACAAAGACACTGACCTCTTCAACTGTTTCTTTATTTAAAGCTAAACTAGGAAATTCAAAAGACCTCGCAGAACAAACAGATTTAAAAAAATCAGATTTATTAGCTAAATACTGAGCAGGCGGAGCATAATCAATTAAATTAGAATCATATTCATCAAGATAACTAATAGGCGCAAGTGAATTATTAAAGTAAGTTAGAGAAAAATTTTCAAGAACACTAACAACATTAGAATTATTAGACTCACTTAAATAAAAATTTAAAAGAGATGAGTCAACTAAAAACTTTTCATCATCAACACTCTCCAAGAATTCATCAGATAAATTATCACGCGCAAGAGATCTCTCATCAGATAAGTTACCAATGCGACTAGAAATATTATCAACATCAAAACAAATACTCTCAACAACATTTCTCACTTCGCGAGAGTTTGAAACATTATCTGGGAATGAGAAAAAATCATCATAGCCAAAAGCACAATCACCCCCCTCCAAGATACATAAATCATCAAGCAATAAGCTACGCCAAGAATTTAAATAAGCTAAAGAAACATTCTCATCTAATAAAGATTCAAAATAATTCTCATGAACAACACTAAACGCATCTAAAGAATCATTTAATAAACCCTCAAGCTCAGCATGACGCCTAAAATCCTCACTCTCAAAACGAGTAGACAAAAGAGTTACTTTAGAATAAAGCGCGCTTAAATAATTTTCATCTTCAACGAAACCTGAAAAGGAATAAATCTTTCTCAAATCTTCATAATAAGACAAATTATCCTCTAAACCACTCAAAAAATCAACAACACTATTATAAACCATGACCTCAAATTCAACTAATTCAAGCAAGTCCTCAGATAACTCTTTAAAATAAATAGATTTTTCAACAATGTTATACTCATTTAATTTATCACTTACAAAAGAAAAATTTTGAGTTTGCCAAGCATCCTCAAGCATAACAAAATCATTTTCTAAAACCTCCATAAAAAACTTAGCACCAAGCAACTCAGCTTGCAAGTAATCCGTCTTCATAAAAGATAAATTGTCAATCTTACGTTCAGCAGATAAAATATTTTCATGAGACGATTCAAATAAGTCCTCAACTTGAAGAAGAGTCTCCTCCAATTCAGCCTTTTTTAATTCCTCCTCCTCACTCAAATCATAATTAATGGATAAAAGAGCCGTCCTACTCATAGGAAAACGAGTCGCAGAACAAAGCCTAGACTCAAACGTGAGACAAGATAACTCATATAAATACAACTCCTGACCAGAACCTAAACTATCAACAAATATTTCATTTTCAAAAACATGACTCTTATAATTAGAAAAAACAAAAGAACCCTCATCTAAAACCTCGCCAGAGCTCAAATCCTCAAACCTATAAGAACAAGACACCGTACAAAAAAAACTAGGACGAATATCAACACTAACAGAATAATTATACAAATCCCCCCCTCTCAAAGATAAAGATTTAAACTGAGGAGATATATCCATAACGATTTGCTCAGCATAATTAGATCTAAATTGAAATATGAACGAGAAGGAAAAAAACAAAGCAAATAAGACCAAAATGACAATCCCTGCGCGAATAAGATCACGCCTATTTTTTACAAAAAAAGCCCTAACAGCAGACGAACTATGAACACGTTTTGTGCGATTTCTTTTTTTACGCAAAGATTTATCTTTAGCCTTTTTTTTAACCACCATACAAAATACACAAAAAAAGAACAGATAACACAATATAAAAATGTTCGCACAAATAAAATAAATGAAAACGAAAGTTTTATATATTCACATGGTAATCAAAAATTTAGACAAAGAGGCTGTTTTACACCAAAAAAGAGCAAACAGTAAAAAAAGAATAATCAAGTTTAATAGGAGGGAAATATAAATGGCAAGTTTTTTTTCAATGAGAAGGTTTAAAAAACAAAACTACGATGAAGACGACATGTTAGATTCTGAAGACGAATACGTAGAATTAGACACAAACATCGGAAGCAAAGGAGGCTCTTCGAAAGTAATGGTAAGACCATTTGTACTAGAAGACTTCGCAGATATAAAAGTAATACTAGAGAGCCTTAGAGAAGGCACCACGATTTGCTTAATTAACATAGGACCACTAAGAGAAAAAGACATGATAGAGCTAAAGAGAGCAATCAACAAGTTAAAGAAAACCGTGGAAGCCATAGATGGAGAAATCGCAGGATTTGGAGAAGATTACGTAGTAGTAGTCCCAAGCTTCGCAGAAATTCATAAAAACGCAGAAACCATGGAATTAGACGAGTAAAAACCAAAAAACCTTTTTTTTAATTCTTATAATACTTACTTTTTCTTACAACAAATTTTTTAAATAAACAAAAAGCCATACATTATATGACAGATATGCAAGAAGATGTATTGGAAGGAGAACAATGCCCGTTTTGTGGAAAGAAAACACTCACATTAAGAGAAGCAGAACGAGAAATACCATATTTTGGGAACATAGCAATATTCTCAATGACCTGCGAGAACCAAGAATGCGCATATCACAAAGCAGACGTAGAAGTATTAGATAAAAACGATCCAATAAAAGCCACATTTAAAGTAGAGAGCGAAGACGATTTAAATGTTCGCGTAATAAAATCTTCTTTTGCAAAAATAACAATACCTAGAGTTGGAAGCATAGAACCAGGAGAGGCAAGCAACGGATACATAACAACAATTGAAGGAGTTATAAACAGAATAAAAACACAAATAGAGAAAATAAGAGACCTATCAGAAGACAATACAGAAAAAAAGAAAGCGAAAAACCTACTAAAAAAATTAACCAAGGTATTAATGGGACACGAAGAGCTAACAATAAAACTAGAAGACCCAACAGGAAACTCAGCAATAATTAGCGAAAAAACAACAAAGAAATAAAAAAAAGAGTCACATCACTTTTCTTAAACTGACTTCATCTTTTTTGGCAGAGATCTCAACATGATCCTCAGATTTCAATTTAGAAATCATAGAAACCATCTCAGGCAATAAGATCCGCGCACCCCTAAAATCAAGATTAGTAATAATATTACTCTCATTGTTAATATCAGCCATAACTTCTTTTTTACACTTATCACTAAAAGACTCAACTCTTTGCTTGGTTTGATTGTATAAATACTTAGCAATATGCCTGGCAACATCAACCTTCGTCGCTTTAGTAATACCTTGCAAGCCAGGACTAATATTTGCCTCAATAACTAAAGGACCGCGAAAACCTTGAAGAATATCAACACCACAAATATCCGCGCCAATAGCCTTAGCCGCTTTAATCGCGATTTGCTTAGTGTGCTCATCAAGCTCAACAGGCTCACCCACACCACCAGTGTGAATATTAGACCTAACCTCATCCTCCGAGCCCTTACGCATCATACTCGCAACAACCTTATCACCAACAACAAAAGCACGAACATCAGTAGAACCAGTATCCACGTATTCTTGAATAATGAACGATTGCTTGAGCGCAGATAACGCATCAAGAATAGACGATGCAGAACTAAAAGAATCAGCAAACATCACCCCTTTACCCTGAGTACCCTGCGGGAACTTCATAATAATAGGATAATTCAAACTAGAGAGTAATTCACGTGCAGACTCAATAGTAGAGCTAATATATGTCTTCGGCATAGGAACACTATGCTGCTGCATCATTAACTGAGTCAATAATTTATCATGCGCAATCGTGAAAGCACCAGGAATAATAGGCATATAACACTCTTTTTGAAGAATAGAGGACAAAGACCTCAAAACTTGACTGTAGCGAAAAGAACCTTTAGCATACACACAATCATACTTTTTTAAAGGCTCACCCTTATAGAGAATTTGAGCAGTACTACCTGAAACACTAATCTCTAAGTGCTTAACATTAATATCATCAACTTCATCAAAATATTCCAACATCGCCTCATAAGTCCATTTAGAACTCACACTCCCCTGACTAATAATAGCAGCTTTCATAATATCACTTCGTTACATCAATAAGGAAACCTTCCTTTAAAATATTCCTCCCAATTAAAACTTTATATTTCATTTTACTCCTATCAGCAACAGTAAAATTAGCAGTAAGAGTTTTACCTCTTATAACAAATTTAGCCTCAACAACAGGCCTCAAAGTCTCACCATGAGCATTCCTAACTTTTCTAACACTCAAAACAGGGCCAAGCTTCAAATCAGCAACGATCTTCGCATCAATAGAACTACTAGTCGCACCAGTATCAACCCTGCCCTCGAATTTAGCAGGAGATTCGCCCTTAAACGTAATATCCTCGACAGGACCAATCACTATTTTATCCCGTCCCTCAACACAACAATCAACCATGATAAAATGAAAGATTAAACTATTATTTAAATATTATTTGGTTTGAAGAAAAATATAAGCCCGCAAGCTTTATAAATTAATTAAAATTTCGAACCCACATGGTTAATGAAAAAAAATGTTTATCACTAAATATCAGCGTAACGAACGATAAAGGCGCAGTATCTTTTATGTGCCCTAGCTGTGGAGAATATGAAATAATAAGATCCACCGAGGCGAGAAAGATAGCAGCTAAATACACCTGTCCAAACTGCAAATTTACAGGACCAAACTAGGAGGATAGAATAAAATGGCTAATGCAATAGTAACACTAAATATAATGCCTGAGAACCCAGAAGTTAATTTAGATGATGTAAAAGAGAAAGTTAAAAAAGAAATAACAGAATTTGCAGGAGAAGGAGAGATGAGAGAGGAAATAGAACCAGTCGCTTTCGGACTCAAAGCACTAAAAATAACATTTGTTATGGACGAGTCAAAAGGAAGCCCTGAACCAGTAGAGGAGGCAATAGAGAAAATAGATGGAGTAAACTCAGTTGAAGTCGTAGACGTTAGACGAGCCATCGGATAAAAAAAACCTTTTTTTTAACTTATTAAAAATTCTTCAGTTTTTTGTTATTTCTAAAAAAAAATACAAAGTCAAAGAAATATAGGTAAACGCTAACCCAGCCCTAAAGGACTGGGCTTGA
>CAZCTY010000019.1:0-18554 GCA_964501945.1 uncultured Methanosarcinales archaeon | reverse complement strand
TTTTTTTTATTTGCAACGATGTTCAGTGCGCCTTATTTTTGTAAAATCAGACTTCTTAGGCAGATCAACAACGGAGTGAGGTTAAGCGAAGCGCACGCCTCACACTAGTAGCACTTCCACGAGGGTAACCCAGAGGGGAACAGGAGATTCATCGACTAGTACTGGTGGTTTAGTATTTTCTCTTTGTTACATATTGTAGTAGTGTTTGCATTATTTTTTGTATTTTTGGTTCTTGTTTATCTATTAAATTCAAAGTTTCTTGTTCTAGTTCTTTTATTATTTTTTGTGTTTTTTGCACTACTTCGTATTTTTTATACATTTCTTGTATTGTTTTTACATCTTCATCAGTTAATTTTGTGTATGCTTCATTTATTATTTCAAGGTCTTCTTTGTTTGCTAGTTTTTCTAGTAGTTTTCTTGGGTAGTGTTGTTTTCCTGCTCTTATATCTGACGTGTTGGATTTGCCTATGTTCTCTTTGTTTTGTTCTAGTTCGAGTAAGTCATCTTTTATTTGAAATAATATTCCTATGTTATCTGTTATTTGTTCTAGCTCTTCTGTGAATTCTTTATTGCTTAGTATGTATCCGAGTTTTATTGGCAAGGTAATTGTGTACTTTGCTGTTTTGTGTTTGTATATATTCATCACATCTTCTTCTGTTACTTCTTTTTTTTGTGCGAGTATTATTTCGTTTAATTCTGCGAATCCTGTTTTTATGAATTCTTGTGATATTTGTTTTATTGCTTTTGTGTTTACTTCTGATAATTTCATGTATGATGTGTATGTTCCTATTAGTGCTATGCATTGTGCGATGCTCTCTGCGTCGTGTTCTTTGTTGTTTGATTGTGGTATTAGTTGTTTTGTTGTGATGTGCATTGCTGGTTTGCTTCGTCTTGTTTCATCCCCATCTATTATATCATCTATTATTAGGATTGATGAGTGTAGTATTTCTAGTGCCGTGGCTGTTGTGAGTGCTTCTTTTGTTTGTTGTGTTAGTGTTTCGTTTATTAGTAGTACGAGTGATCCTCTTATGAATTTTCCTCTTAGCGAGTATTCTTTTAGGTACTCGTAGATTTGTTGGTCTTCTTTTTTTGTTACAAGTTCTTCGTCAAAAAACTGTGTTATTTCGTTTTTGATTTGTTCGTGGTATTTTTTTAGTTCTTCCATTTTTATTTCCTAAAATAATTTTTTATTATTGTTATGATTATTTTGCATTTTCTTGGTTTAACTTTTTTGTTCATGACTATTAGTGGTTTTTGTTCTATTTTTTTTGCGGTCCAAGAGTACATGTCTTGCGCAGTTTTTATTGGCACAAGGTATTTTCTTGGTATGTATTTGAATCCCTCTCTTGCTTCTCTGTCGTATTCATAGAATTTTTGTATTTGTTTTTTTATGAATTCTTTGAATGCGTCCGGGTTTTCTTTTATTGTTTTTATCTCTAGGTTTTTTAATCCTATTTTTTTGGCTTCATTCATTGGGAGGTATGTTCTCCCTCTCTCTGCGTCTTCTTTTATATCTCTAATGAAATTTATGTATTGCATTGCTTTTCCTAGCATCATTGCTTTTTTGTATGATTTTTTTTCTAGGTTCATTATCTTTGCCATAAATAATCCTATGACTTCTGCTGATCCGTATATGTATTTCTCTGTTTGTTTTAATTCTTTGAATTTTATTTCTTTGAGGTCTTGTTCCATTGCTTTTAAGAATGCATCTATCCATGTTTTTCTAAATTTTTTTCTCTGGCTCAGTTCTGCAAAGTCATCTATTATGTGGTTATTTGTTTTTTTTCCTTTTAGTGCTTTCTCCGTGTTTTTTTTAAATTCTTGGAATTCTTTTTTTCTCTGTGGCGTGCTATCTACTAAGTCGTCTGCTGTTCTTACGTAAGCATACAGGGTGAAGACGTCTTGTCTTATTTCTTTTGGGAAGAACACGCTGCTGTTGTAGTATGTTGTGCTTCCTTGTTTAAATATTGTTTTTTTTGAGGTCATTTTGTATTTTTTTTGCGAGTATTTGTGAGCTTATTATTACCATTGGGACTCCTATTCCTGGGTGTGTGTATCCTCCTGTGTAGTATAGGTTTTTGAGTTTTTTGCTTTTTTGTTTTGGTCTAAATATCGCTGTTTGGAATAGTGTATGACTTAGTCCTAGTGCTGTTCCTTTATATGAGTTGTATCTCTCAGCAAAATCTTTGTGTGTGAATGTTTTTATCACGTCTATGTGTTTTGTTATTTTTGTTCCTAATGTTTCTTCCATGTGCTTTAGTATTTGATCTTTATACATTTCTCTTATTTCATCGCTATCTCTAAGTCCTGGAGCTACTGGTACGAGTACGAATAGGTTTTCTTTATCTTTTGGTGCAACTGTTTCATCGTGTTTTGATGGGCAGCATACGTAGTATGATGGTTCTTGTGGCCATCTTTTTTGTTCAAATATCTCATTAAAGTGTTTCATCCAGTCATTTGCTAAAAATAGGTTGTGGTGTTCTAGTCCTTTAATTTTTTTGTTTAATCCTATGTACATTATGAATGCTGATGGTGCGATTGTTCTTTTTTTCCAGTATTTTTCGTTGTATGTTTGGTATTTTTTTTCTAGTAGTTGTGTTTCTGTGTGCCAATAATCTGCGTTGCTTATGACTATGTCTGCGTTGTATGAGTCTACGATGGTTACAACTTTTTTGGCTTTTCCTCTCTCTCCGATTATTTTTTGTACTGGTTCGTTTAGTTTGTATTCTACTCCTAGTTTTTTTCCTATTTTATACATTGATTGTGCTACTGCGTTCAGTCCGCCTTTTGGGTAGTATACTCCTTGGTTGAAGTCTATGTGACTCATTATGCTGTATAGTGCTGGTGTGTTTTTTGGAGCTCCTCCGAGGAATACCATTGTGTATTCGAGTATCTTTTTGATTTTGTCTGATTCGAAGTTTTGGCTTACGTATTTGTCTAGGTTTTGAAATACATTTAATTTTGATCCTTGTACCAAGAGTTTAAAGCTAAAAAAGTCTGTTAGTTTATTGTATTCTTTGTATATGAATTCTCTCATTGCTGTTTCGTATTGGTACTTGGCTCTCTTTAGGTATTTTTCAAGTTTTTTTGCGCTTCCAGGTTCTATTGATTCAAATAATGCGTATGTTTCCTCTATGTTTGGTGTTACATCTATTTCTGAGTCGTGGAAAAACATTCTGTAGCTTGGGTTTAGTAGCATTAGGTCTAGTTCTTTTTCTGGCGTAGTGTTGAGTTCTTTGTAGAATTTTTCGAATACATCTGGCATTAGGTACCATGAGGGTCCTGCGTCGAATTTGTATTTTTTTTCTCTAAACATTGAGGCTCTTCCGCCTATTTGTTCGTTTTTTTCTATTACTGTGACTTTGTGTCCTTGTTTTGCGAGTAGTGCTGCTGCTGATAATCCTCCAAATCCTGATCCTATTATTATGATTTTTTTCAAATTAAATTCCCCCTATGTGTTTATTTTTTTATTTATTTTTATTGTTTGTGTTTTTTGCATTCTGTGCATGTTCCTTTTACTTCTAATTGGAAGCTTGTTATTGTTCCTGGTATTTTATCTTTTATGAAGTCTATGTTGTCTAAGTCGAAGTGTATGGTTTTTCCTGTCTCCTCGCATATGAAGTGGCAGTGGCTTTTTTTGCCTTTAGAATATGTTTTTTTTCTGTTGCACATATACATGTATAATTCGCCTGTTTTCTCTGCATCTTTCAGGTATCTGTAAATTGTTGCAATGCCTATATCTTTATCTTTTTGTATTACTTTTTCGTGTAATTCTTCTGCGTTAAAAAAAGAGTTTATTTTATTTATTTCTTTTTTTATTATTTCTTTTTGTTTCGTGTTTCGGTTCTTGCGAGGCATTATCATTTAGTAGTTATTTCTTTTTTATAATGGTTTTGTATTTTTTGTTAATAGAAAATATTATATAGTGCTTTGTTAATGTTTGTTTTTATGAAAGATTTAGTTATTATTAATTTTAAAACATACACTGAGAGTGCTGGGAAAAATGCTTTGAAGATTGCGAGGGCTGCTGAGCGGGCTCTTAAAAAAGTTAAGGGTAATGTTATTTTGGTTCCTCAATTTGTTGATTTGAGGCTTGTTTCTCAAAATTCTAAGTTGAAGGTTTTTGCTCAGCACGTTGATTTATTTGGTCCTGGCGGGCATACTGGTAGTATTAATATTGATGCTTTAAAGGATGCTGGTGTTAAAGGTGTTTTAATTAATCACTCTGAGAAGCGTTTGTCTTTAAATATTATTGAGGAGACTGTTGCTCTTTGTAAGAAAAAAAACATGATTAGTGTTGTTTGTACTAAGAATTTATCTGAAACTAAAAAAGTTATTGAATTCAAGCCTGATTTTGTTGCAGTTGAGCCTCCTGAGCTTATCGGCGGCAATGTTTCTATTAGTGAGGCTAAGCCCGAGCTCATCGAGAATGCTGTTGATTTTTCTAATGGTGTTAAAGTTCTTTGTGGTGCTGGTATTCACACTGAGGACGATGTTCGTATTGCGAAAAGTCTTGGTGCTCAGGGCGTTCTTGTTGCATCCGGTGTTGTTAAGGCTAAAAACGTTGAACGAGAAATTGTGGATTTGCTTAGTGGTTTCAAAGAATAATTTTTTTTATTTATTTACGTATAATATTTTTCGTGTATCATATAAAACATAGTCATCATCTTCATTTTTCATTTCGATTTTCATTGTAAAAGAATTCTGTCCTCTCTCTAATTCCTTTGTTGGTATTAGTATTGTTGTTATATGTCTGTTTCGAGGTCCTATTTCTCCTGGTTCTAGAAATGCTATGTTTTCATCTAAATCATCGCTGTCTTCAATTGATATTTGGAATTCTTTTGCCTCGCTGTGTATGTTGTATATTCCAACTCCAAATATTGCAAGGTCATCTACTGGTTCAACGGGGTTGTTGTGTATGTATATTGGTTGTCCTCCTGTGAATGCTTCTTTTATTTCATCTTCTATTCTCTCTATTGCTCTATCATGTATCTCTTCTGTATTTGATACTATTGTTGCAAGTAGTGCGATTCCTGCCATTAGCATCATTCCGCCTAGAACTAGTCCTACTACTGTGCTTATTGCTACTTGCATTCCTCTCTTGTTTGTTATCATTTTTTTGTCGCTGTTTTTTAAAAAATTTTAAAAGAAAAAAATTGGTTTTTTTAGTGTTTTCTAAATTCAAAATGTCTTAGCATGACTGATGTAAACATCAATAGCATGGTAATTCCAACCAATAAGATTAATAGTCCAAGTCCCATATCTAAGCTTTTATTTAGTATCATGAATAATCCTGCTATTATACCGATGGTTCCTAGCCATAAGTATTTATCTATTATTAGTTTAAATATTTGGAATTCTTCATCATGCGTTAAGCTTAATTTGTTTTTTCTTTTTTTAAATGGCATTTTTCACCTCTCCTTTTTAGGATGTTACCTCTAGCATTATTTGTGTTCTTGCTAATTCTCTATCTTCATCGCCATCCTCACTATCCGTGTTTACTGCGAGTATGTTACAAGTATATGTTCCTGGATTCATATTATTTAAAGAATCCGGATCATCAGATGCCACGCATTCTGCTGCTACTTGAGCTATAAACCCTGCATCTGAACCCGGATCTACTCTTTGTGGAAGTGATACTATTTGAGGTCTTAATTCATCCTCCTCGCACTGAAGATTAGTCGCGCTTGTCACGCATTCTCCAAATTCTATGTCAACATTATAACCGCTTGTGTCTTTATTATAGAAGCCTACTCTTACTGGCGCTTCGCTCCCTCGTCTAAGCGATATAGTTCCATCAACTAATACTAGCGGGTTTTGTGATGATGGTTCTATTCCAAAATCTGCCACATCAAATGCTCCAATTAGGCTATCTTCTCCTGCGTCGAAGAAGTTTCTTATGAATGCTATTCCGCCGCCTATTACTACTATTGCTATTACAAGCATTACCACGGTGCTTATTCCTATTTCCATGGCTGCTTTTTTATTAAATTTCATTTATTAACACCTCGTTTTTTTATTCATCGTAAAAGATTTGATTTCTTACAAGATTCCTTATTTAGATTTTTATTTATATATTTTTCTATATATTCTAGTGTTTTTGGGCTTTTTTTGTTTTTTTTATATCTCTGTGTTTTCTTTTATTTTTTTTGCTAGTTTTTTTAGTAATTTGTTATTTCTTCTCATTTTCTCATTTGCTTTTTTTATTAGTAAATCTAAATGGTCTTCATTCATTAAAAGTTTGTTGTTCTCAGATATTGGGCTATCTAGTTTTTCATTAAATATTATCTCTATCATAATTCTTCTATTTATTCCTATTATACCTGAGTGTTTTAGTCCTATTTCTTGGCATAGGTTTAGTATTTTTTTGGCTATTTCTATGTTTCTGCATGCTATGTGGAATATTGATGTTTCTTGTCTGAACCAAATTGTGTCTAGTGGTATTTTTGTTAATGCATTTTTTATTTCTTCTTTTGTTACTTCTCCGTGTTTTACATATAGCCAGCCTGAGTCGTATTTCTTTTTTGTTTCAGCTTCTCTGAAAAGTGTTATTCTTCCAGCGCATGAGCTTGTTGTATAGCAGTTTTTGGTTTCATTAAAAGCATTTATTACAGGGATCGCGTGCTCATCTACATCTCCTTTTCGTGATTTGTCTTTATTTTGTAATTTTTCAATTATTGATTTTTTTGATTTATCAAAGTATTCCAATTTTTGTCCTCTTATTTTTTTCTTTTTAGAAAAAGTGTGTTTCCTACAATTTTTGATTCTGTTTTTATGTTTTCGATTTTTTGTATTATTTCTTTGGTTATTTGTTCTTTTTTCTCGTTTTCTAGTATGTTTTTTAGTATTTTTACTTTTACTAGTTTGTTTTTTGATAGGTTCTTTTTTATATCTGTTATGGTATTTTCGCTTATTCCGTTTTTCCCGATTTGTATTGTGATATTATTTTTTTCTTGTATATTCATATTCTTTGGTAATTACTGCTTATTAATAAAAGTAATGTTGTTTCGCTGTTTTAATTATTATTTTTATGTAGAATTTATTTTTGAAAAAAATAAAAAAATAAAAAAGGTTTAAATTTGTTTTATTTTAGTACTTTTATTAGTAAAAGTACGACGCCTACAAGTAGTAGTACTACTAGTGCTGTTAAGAGTACTACGTATATTGTGCCTTCTCTGTCAAATATTGATGTTGAAGGTGTTCCTTCTCTCTCTGATACTGGTGTTCCTGGCACTATTGGGTCTTCTGGTGGTTCCACTACTACTGTTTCTTCTTCCTCTTCCTCTTCCTCTATTTCTTCTTCTATTTCGCAGTCATCCACTGTAAAGATTAGTGCTTCTGTTCTTGTATCGCTTGTGCTTGTTGATCTTGGGTGGCTTGTTATCTCTAGCATGTATTCTCCTGGTATTGCATCTTCTGGCACTGTTAAAAACTTAGTTCTTGATCTTGTCTCGTCGTAGTCTATGTTTATGTTTCTGTCCCATTCATCTATTCCAAGGCCTGAGACGAAGTATTTTACTCCTGCGTTGCTCAAATCTCTTGTTCCGATGTTTCTTAAATCGTATGTTACTCTAAATCTGTCGTTTGGGCAAACATTTGTTGGAGTTACATCTAAATTTGTCATTAGTAAATCATATGATCTTGATTCTACTTCTAATTCTAAGTCCCAGACATCTGAGTATAAGTCTCCTCCTCTTGTCTCTCCGTATATTCTTATCTCTAAGTCAAATGGTGAATCATCTGGGTGTAGATCTGTTGCATCTAAATAGAATCTAATTGTTTGATCTTCTGTTCTTCCTGGTCTTATTCTTGAAATAAATTCATCTAGTCCGTCTGCTTCTGCTAAGTCGTAGCTGTATAATTCTATTTCTACATCTCTCATTTCGTTATCTGTTCCTGTCTCTAAGTTATTTCTTATTGATACTCGAAGTTCTATTTCATCTCCAAGTGATGCGTCTCTATCAATTAAATATGGTATTCCTCCTGATAAATAGTCAGATCTTGTTATTGTTTCTAATCTTCTCGAACCTGATCTAACTTCTACTCTATCAATTGTTAGTGCTGGTACATCTACGCTCACTTCTATTTCATCTTCCACGCTCTCAAAATCTGATGGTGCATCTTTTGGTAGAACTGATACTCTTATTGTGTGTTCTCCTTCTTGGTCTGTTTTTGGAGTCCATCTAATTTCATTATTTGTTATTGTCATTCCGCTTGGACCTTCTTCTAATGTGAATTCAAAACCTTCAATTGCATCAGGGTAGTTTTCCTCTGTTGCTTCTAATTCGAATCTGTAATCTTGTCTTGCTTCTATTTCTGTTGGCGCGTCTTCTAGGTTCATTGATATATCAAAATCGTTGTATAGCACATTTATTTTGAATGTTGTTGTATCGTAGTGTGATATGTTTGTTGAATTTGTTACATTTATCTTTATTGTGTGTTCCCCATATTTTTTTAATAATGGCATCCATTCTATTACGCCGTCATCTTCATCTATTTCCATATCTTCAGGGCTCTTGAGCAAATAGTAATTCAATTCCGCTGAGTCTATTTCATCATTTGTTTCATTTCTCGCTATAATTTCATCAAAGGTGAATGTTTCACCTGCGTGTATTTCTTTATCATCTATTGCATCTATTGTTAATGCGCTAACTCCTGGGGCGAATAGCAATAACACTAATGCAAATGCTAGCATTGTTGGTATGTTTTTTTTCATTTACTTAACCTCCTAATAACATAAAATATTATCGTGTTATTACACGATAGTGAAAACTCATTTATATATTTTATGGTATGTTCTATTTAATTTGAAGTTTTTTATTATTTTTTTGTTTTAAAAAAGAAAAAGCAAAAATAGTAACATTTATATATAAAACGATGTTAAGTGTATACTAGAATAGTTTTAATTTAAATTTTTTTGTAGGTGTAATAAAAAATGAAAAGAATAGATGAATTAAAAGATGAAACTGTAAAGACTTTGGCGAAAACATTAAAAGATTCTGGTTTAGCTGCATCTGAGACAGAGGCTATTAGGATGGCATCCAACATGACTCAAACAAATAAAAAAGCTAACGACACATTTGAGGAGAGACGAGAAAAAAACACTATGGGTTTATCTTTCTTGCACAAAGAAGAAAAAGAAAAAAATAAAAATGAAAACGTTGTTAGAGAAGAAGTTTTTGCTCAAGAATCTCCAAATGAAGGTGAAGAAGAAGCTCATGACGATTGTTCTTCGTGTAGTGGTTGTGATGATGGCCTTGTTGAAGACAAGCCTTTAAATGAATTGTTTGAGAGTAACTCTAAAGATGAGTTCATCGAGCAAGACTTGCTTAAAGAAGAAAAAGAATCTGAATCTGTACCTGAAACTACTAAAGAAGTTACTTCAAGCTCTGATGATAACAAAAAAGATCTTAGTGAGTATGAAGAATCTAACGTGGATTTAGGCAGTGTTTTTAAATTTAGCAATTAAATATTTTTTTTAACATTTATTTATATTTTCTCTAATTATTGCTTTACCGCTGCACAAAAGTCTCTCTCTTAAAACATCTATTACTGGTATAAGTTCTATTCTAACTCTTCCTTGTTGTATTTCTACTTCTGTGCTTAAAACTTCTCCTCTGCGAAGATTAGAATCCGGTATCATTTTATCTTGTACACCTTTATTTGGGTCTACTGTTCTACTTATAACTCCTGATAAAGACACATCTCCATCATTTATTATTGCAAATCTCACCTTTCCTGTTGTTTCATTATAGCAAAACAATTCATCCCCCATAAATATTTGAGGCGATATTTTTACATCAACACACGTTGCTGAATCTCTTGTTGTCCCTGTTGATCCCCAGCTCGTAATCATCGCGCCTAGTGCTACTGCTAGTGCTACTAAGAATATTGTAACTAGTAGTGGTGATGCTGCTTTTTTTGATCTTAGAACGTTCTTTGTCATTTATGGTTTGTACCTCTTTATTTTTTAAATAATGTTTGTTTATTATATAAATATTTCTACGTTGTTTTCTCGCAAAAATTTCAGTTTTTTCTTCATTTTGGTATTTATTTCCTTTTATTATTAGAAAAATATAAATATGAATTAAACAAATTGAAAATAATGAGGTTAAAAGAGGTTTTGATGAAAGAGGCTAAAAAGAAAAAAATTAAAGGTCAAACTTGGTCTATTGATATGTCTATTGGCGTTGTTATTTTTTTGCTTTTGCTTGTTTTAGTTTATGTTCTTGCTAATCCTCCTTCAGGTAGTGATACTCGTTTAAGGGTTGAGGCTGATAGGGTTTATTCTAGGATTGATAGTTCCTCTGTTCCGTCTGAGGATCGTCCTGGAGTTATTGATGGCAGGGACTTAAATGAGGAAGAATTAGATAGGTTAGCTCAGCATTATGAAGATCCTGAAGGTTACACTCATATTAGGAGTTTGCTTGGTATTGAGGGTGATTTTTGTTTGGTTATTGTTGATGAGTTTGGCGGTATTAAAAATATTTCTAGTTCTGTCAGGTCCATTGGTAATCCTGATGATGGTTTGGTTATTGGTAAGGATTCTGATGGAAATGATATTATCTGCGGGGAATGATTATGTTTGAGTTTTTATTGGTTTTTTTGTATCCTGCAAGTTTCTTTTTTGGCAAGGTAGTTTCTAAGATTGCTGAGGAAGAAATTTTTGAAGTTAGAAGTGTTGTTCGTTTTATAACTAAGGTTTTAATTTTAAGTGTTGTTTTTTTATCTCTTATTGTTTACGTGGACTTTTGGATTTCTTTTATTGTTTTTTTAATGTTATTGTATTATTTAGTTTTAACAGATGAGAGTCATAAAGAAAAGGTTATTTTAAGTATTGTTGCAGGTTTTGGTATTGTTAATTTTCATAAAGAAGTTTTGATGCTCTCTTTGATTGCTATTTTCTTAAAAGGTTTAACTCTTCAAAAAATAAATGAATCTCTTTTCAGTCATAAAACTGGCTTAGAGGTTTCTTTGCTTTTGATGCTTTTATTTTTTAAGGTTTTTATTATACTCATCTTTTAGTGTTTTAAATTAAACAAATATTTTTATATAACTTTATCTTTCCACGTTTTCTATGCGACACGACTTTTCATATGAAAAAAAGGTTATTGGTAATGATTTTGAAGGCATTATTGGTCAAGATGATGTTAAGCATCAGTTAAGATCTGCGATTTTAATGAAGCGTAATGTTATAATTGTTGGCTCTCCTGGTATTGGTAAGACTACTCTTGTCAAGACTTTATCTAACATGTTGCCTGATAAAGTTGTTGAAAAAGATGGTTCTAAGGTTTCTGTTAAGCCTCCTTTTATTAGGGTTCAGGGCAGTCCTGATTTGACTGCTGAGGATTTGCTTGGTGATATTGATCCTGTAAAGGCTATGTCTCATGGTCCTTTGTCTTTGGAGGCTTTTACGCCTGGTAAGATTTTTAAGGCTGATGGTGGCATTTTGTTTTTTGATGAGGTTAATCGTTGTTCTGAGAAGCTTCAGAATGCTCTTTTGCAGGCATTAGAAGAAAAAAAAGTTACTATTGGTAGTTATGATGTTGATTTAGAGGCTAATTTTATTTTTATTGGTACTATGAATCCTGAGGAGTCTAGTACTGAGCCTTTAAGTGATGTTTTTTTAGATAGGTTTGATCTTATTTACATGGAGCCTCCTGAGTCTTTAAAGCAAGAGTTTGAGATTGTTCGTTTGAAGGGTAAGGAGTTGGTTGATTTTCCTGATGATTTGCTTGGTAAAAGTCTTAGTTTTATTAGGTCTTTGAGGGCTAGTAAGGACTTGGAGAAAAAGCCTTCTGTTCGTGCGAGTCTTGGTATTTTTGAGCGTGCGCAAGGTAATGCTTATCTTGCTGGTAAGAGTGTTGTTGACATAAAAGACATTGAGAAGGCGATGGTTTCTGTTTTAAGTCATAGGATTAGGCTCAAGCCTTCTTTGAAGTATTTAAAATCCGCCTCGGATTATGTTAAGGAGAGTTTTTCTGATTTTTGTGAGAGGTCTGAGTCTGAACCTGGGGGTTATCCCTAACAGTAAGGGTTCCTTAGATGATTCTGTTGAGGATGATTCTATTCAGGCTAAGCCTAAGCGAGATGAGGCTGAGGAGCTTAGCGGTAAGCTTCGTAAAGATAATCGTGATGATAAATTATTGCACTCTAAAGTTCCTATTGATAAAGATAAGATTGATAAGGGTAAATTGTTGAAGGATGCTATTAATAATAATATTAGTAGTTTTAGTCCTGATTCTTCTTTTGAGCATTTGGTTAATAATTATCATACTGCTAAGAAGTTGACTGGTGAGACTATGATTCGTGAGCTTACTGGTTATGATCCTAGTTTTGTTGATAAAAATATTAATATTCCTGAGTTTAAGCGTGAGTTAAAAGAGCGTGTTAAAAAAAGTGTTGAGGAGTTAAAGAAAAAAGGTTTGTTGGATAAGGATGGTTTTATTACTGAGGATGGTTATGAGTTTGCATCTCTCTCTTTGCTCTCTGAGGAGCTTGATAGGCTTGAGGGTAAGGGTTTGCTTGGTGAAAATGATAGTAAGGAAAAATCTTCTCTTGGCGGCGTTGTTGATTATAGGCCTTATCGTAATAGTGATTCTTATAGGGATTTGAGTGTTAGGCAGTCTATTAAAAAAGCTCTTCGTCGTGGTAAAACGAGTATTTCTTTAAATGAGTTTGTGTCATGTGATCGTGAGAGTAAGGGAAGTTTGGAGATTGTTTATGTTATTGATAATTCTGGTAGCATGAAGGGTCAGAAGATTGGTATGGCTAAAAAGGCAGGTGTTGCTTTGATGTATAAGGCTATTAATAATAAAGACAGCGTTGGTTTGGTTGTTTTTGGTTCATCTCTTAGTAAAAAGATTCCTCCTTGTAAGGATTTTCAGTCTCTTTTAAGAGAGTTAAATGTTATTAAAACTAGTGGTGAGACTGATATATCTGTTGGTATTGAGAGTGCTTCTAAATTATTTAGTTCTTCTGCTAAAACAAAGCATATTATTTTATTAACTGATGCTGTTCAAACTCTTGGTAAAAAGCCTGAGCGTGAGGTTTTAAAGCAGGTTAGTAGTTCTTTTAATCAAGGTATTACTTTGAGTGTTGTTGGTATTAGTTTAAATAAGCAAGGGGAGGCTCTTGCTAAGAAAATTGTTGATTTAAGTCAGGGTTCTTTGTTTAAAGCATCTAAGATTGAGGATTTGGATCAGATTATTCTTGAAGATTATTATCGTGCTAGGCATAAGCGTTTTTAGTTTTTTTACCGGAAGTCTTATAAGGATTTTGTTATCTTCTTTTTTTTATGTTTTCATCTAATATTTATTTGAGTAAGTCTGCGTATAAAAAAAATGTTGATTTTATTAGGAAAATTATTGGTAAGAAGCCTATTTTCTCTTCTGTTGTAAAGGGTAATGCTTATGGTCATGGTATTAAGGCTTTTGTTCCTATGGCCGAGAGTTGTGGGATTAATCATTTCTCTGTTTTTAGTCAAGAGGAGGCATTTGAGGTTAAAAAAGTTTGTAGTGCGAGTTCCACTATTATGATTATGGGTGTTGTTTCTTTAGAAAATATTAGGTGGGTTGTTAAAAATGATGTTGAGTTTTTTGTTTTTAATTATAAGCGTATTAATGCTGCTTTAAAGAGTGCGAGGCGTTTAAATAAAAAAATTAAAATTCATATTGAGCTTGAGACTGGTCTTAATAGGACTGGTTTTTCTGATCATGAATTACCTGAATTATTTAATATTTTAAAAAATAACAAGGATTTTATTGTTGTTAAGGGTTTGTGTACTCATTTTGCTGGCGCGGAGAGTGTTGCTAATTATCATCGTATTCAGCGTCAAATGAAGCGTTTTAATAAATTGGTTAACATTTTTAGAGAGGAAAATATTGATTTTGAGTTGCTTCACACCGCATGTTCTGCTGCAGCTGTTACTATTCCTAAAAGTCGTATGGATCTTGTTCGCGTGGGTGTTATGCAGTATGGTTTTTGGCCTACTGATGAAACTAAGATGTATTATTTGGTTAATCGTAAAAGGAAACTTGATCCTCTAAATCCTGTTTTGACTTGGAAATCTGAGATTATGAGTATTAAGCACGTTAAAGAAGGTGAATATGTTGGTTATTCTAATTTTTATTTGGCTAAAGAGAATATGAAGATCGGCACGGTTCCTGTTGGTTATGCTCAAGGTTATAGTAGGTCTCTTAGTAATAATTCTTGGATTCTTGTTAATGGTGAATACGCTGAGGTTATTGGTGTTATTAATATGAATTTGTTTCAAATTGATTTGACGCCTTTTGAAGATGTTAGTATTGGTGATGAGGTTGTTTTAATTGGTAGGAATGGTGAGCGTGAGATTCGTTTTGCATCTTTTAGTGATAGGAAGAGTTCTCTTAATTATGAAATTTTAACGAGGATTCCTGAAGATATTCCAAGGAAGGTTGTGGATTAGTTATTTTTTTTAGAAAATTATTATTCTGTGGTCTCTTTTCTTTTTTGTTTGTAGTGTTTTAAATGATTCTTCTAGTGTTTTTTGATCTATTAATATTTCTCCTTTTATTGGGTCTAGTACTGTTATTAGCTCTGAGTTTTTTGTTTTATAGAAGGGTAGGTATTTTGATGTGCTTCTTGTATCTCTTAGTGTTCCTGCATTGACTCTTAATAGTATTATTTTTCCGCTATCAAGTAGTTCTTTTACTTCTGTAATTTTTATTTCTCTCTCATCTATTGGTATATTTAGTGTATTTGCTTCTTTTGCGAATTGTTTTGACATATATTTTGCATCGTCTATTTCTTTTTTTGTGTATCCTTTAAATCTATAGTCGGGGTAGTCGTATTCTCTCTCTTCTAGTATTATTTTTATGTCTATTCCTTGTTTTTTTGCAAAGCATGCCATTCCGTATATGCTTGATGCTCTTGTTGGGAGGTTTGCTGTCTCTCGCCATATTTTAAATTCGTTTTCTCTGTTTAGTTTAAATTCTGGTTTGAAGTGGTTTATTGCCATCATGAGCGAGCATGCCGCGCAAGTGTAGTCTGTTGTTTGTTTGTATAGTTCCATTTATTTTTCTTTAGAAGTGTGGGAGATTTATAAATATTTCTGAGTTTTTTGTGTTTTTTTATTGTATTATTTGCTCCATTACATTCGTTGCGTATTCTCCTTTTCCTAGTTCGAATGTTATTGTTAATTTTTTTTTATTCTCGTGTATTTCGTCTTTTTCGTATTCTTGTATTTTTAGGTTTTTTGCCTCTGTTATGGTTTTTCTTGTTGTTCCTTCTATGCATAGGCTTGGTATGTCTTTGTTTAAGAAGTCTTTTTGTGTTATTTGTTCTTCTTGTAGTATTTTCTCTATTTCTTTTTTTGTCTCATCGTCTGTTTTGTAATCTGAAAATCCTGGTATTGGTATTTCTTTTGGTAGTTTTTGTTTTTTGTGTAGTTCTTTTACTGTTTTGTTCCATATTTTGCTTTGGTATGCGTGTGCGTAGAGTGTTAGTATTTTTTTGGGTATTGTTTTTAATGCGCCTACGTAGTCGTTTTTTGATTTTTGTAGGTGTTGTTTAATTTTTTCTCCGTATGTTTTGTCTTCTTTTAGGTAGTTTATTGCTTGTGCGTATTCTTTTTTTATTAGGTGTTTGCCTATCTCTGCGTTGTTTTTTGAGAATCTTTGTTTATGGAAGTAATTTATTATTTTTTTTGTTTCATTTATTTTTTCATTGCCGTTTAGGTTTCTTATTGTTATTTTGAATTTATTTCCTTTTAGCATTCCAAGGCTTATTGGTTCTTGTGATCTTCCAAGGTATTCTAGTTTTATGTTTTCGTGTTCGAATTTTGTTTCTTTGTTTGTTTTTATTGTTATGTATTGTTCTGTTATTGCTATTTTATCTTTTGTTCCCGCGTAGCTTATGTTTTTTCTTGGTATGTTTAGTTTTTTTCTTATTATTTGTATTGCATCTTCTGTGTTTTTATTTATTTTTTTTAATTTATAAACTGCATATTGTCCTTTATCTTCTAGTTTTATTTGTGGTATTTCTATTACTTGGAAGTCTTCTGGTTTTTCTTTGATTTTCATTGTTTATTTGCTTTTCTTGGTATTAGAAGTATTGTTGTGTGTATTTTTATATCTTTATTTGTTGGTTTGTATATTTTTGTTTTTATTTGTGTTCTTGCTTTCTCAAATATTGTGTTTTTTAGTTTTTGTATTTGTTTTTCATATTTTTGTTTTTCTCTATTTATTTTTTGTCTTTGTTTATCGTTTTCTTTTTTTAATTGTTTTATTCGCATATCCCAGTATTTCATTTCTTTTGTTTTGTCTAATAGTTTTTTGTTTGCAAATATTTTTTTTATTGTTCTTTTCGCTGTTTGTTTCGCGTTCTTTATTTTGAGTTGGTTTATTTTTTTGTTATTCTCTTTTATTTCTTGTTCTATTTTTTTTATGTCTTTGTTTAGTTTTTGTGTTTTTCTCTCTATTTTTGGTTCTGCTAATTTATTTAGGTATTGTGTGTTTTTTTGTATTATTTCATCTTGGTCTTCGCTTGCTTCATTTATTATTTTGCTTTCATAAAAATTTGTTTTTAGTGATTGTTTTGCGTCTTTTATTGCGTATGTGTATGTTTGTTTTATTGATGTTTTTGGTTTTTCTATTTCTATATCTTCTGGTATGAATTGGCTCCATGTTCTTTTGGTTATGTAATTTCCTTCTGGTATTGCTTTTGTTGTTAAGTCAAATGTGTATGGGCCTTGCAAGGGCAGTTTCTTGTTTTTGTAGGGTTTTGTGTCTATTGTTATTTTTATGTGCGGGGTGTATTTTTTGGTTTGTGTTTTTGCTAGTGCTATGTTCATTTTTAGTGTGTCTGTGTATTTTTTGGTTTGTTGTATTAATTCTTGTAAGTTTTTTCTTGTTTTTTGTAGTTCTTTTTTTTCTATAACTTTTTTTGTATCTTGTACTCGTCTTCCTCGTCTAATTGTTGTATTGAGTGTTGTATTGCTTGTTTTATTTGCTCTTTTCGTTGTTTTGTTTTGTTGTTTTTTTATTTCTAGTTTCTTTGTTATTTTTGGTTTTGTCTCTGGGTAATTTATCCATTGTATTTGTTTTTCTGATAGTGGGCCTTCGTGTAGTGTATACAGCCATCTTGTTTGGAAAAGTGTGTTTTTGTTTCTAATCGAGTTATTTAAAAAGAAATCTCCTGTTTTAACTTTTGCAAGTATTGTTTTTAGTTCTGATTGTTTATTATCTGTTGCTGATGCTACTTTTTCTATATCTTTATCGGTTCTTAGTTTTCCTATAAATCTTGTTCCTATATTTCCTAGTATTTTGTAGTCTATATCTCCTGGGTTTTGTGTTGCGACTATGATTCCAAGTCCGAATGCTCTTGCTTGTCTTATTAGTGTTTCTAGTAGTTTTTTTGATTGGGGGTTGCTTGGTGGAGGTGGTAGTAGTCCTGCAAGTTCGTCTATGTATAGTATGTATTTTAGTTTTTGTGTACCTCCTTGTTCTAGTAGGTGTTTGTATAGGTCTTGTAGTATTTGCTCTACTACAAATTGTTTTTCTTGTTGTGTTGAGCAAAATCTTAAATCGAAAATATTTAAGTTATTTTTCTTTAGTAATTTTTTTGTGTTTAGTTGTTCTCCTTGTGTCCATATTTTCTTTGATGGGCTTGATAGTAAGAGGTTTAGTGCTGATGCTGCTTTTACTCTCTCTTTTTCTTTTAGGAAATCTTCTAATTGTAGTGAGCCTATTTCTTCGATGTCGGGTGTTATTATTTTTTTTATTAGTGTTTGTATGTTTATTTTCTCATCTCTCTCCCACGCATCTTGTATTATGGTTGTGATTAGTGTTTGTATTTTTTCTTTGTTTGTTTTTATCCCGGCGAGGCTTACTAGTGAGTCGCTTAGTGGTTCTATTAGTGTTGTTATTGTTGTTATGTCTTTGTTTATTTTATTAAAGTTCTTTGGCGGTGTTAGATCCGGCATTAGTGCTATTTCTCTGCCTGCTTTGCTCTTTGGTGTGTATATATTCGTTGTGTGTTTAAATTTTGGTGCGTCTTCTTCGTGTTGCGTGTAGTATTGTTGTGCTGTTTTTTTTGCTTTAGCTTCTGTTAAGTGAGGTCTAAAATCGTATTCTGTGTTGTGTATTCCAAGGCCACCTATATCTCCTTTTGGGTCTATTGCGATTATTGGTATTTCTTTTTTTAGTGCTTCCTCTATTAGTACTTTGCACATAACTGTTTTTCCGCTTCCTGTAGTTCCAAGTATTGCTGCGTGTTTTGTTAAATCATTTATTTCATATTTTGTTTTGTTAGAATTCTTTGAATTTAGTATTATTTGGGTCATTTTCATTTAAGTAAATTCTATCTATTTAAATATTTTTAAGCAATTCGTCATTATTTCTCTTATCTATTTATAATAAGTTTTAAAAATGGTTTCTCATTCTTCAATCACCTTGTGAGCCTGTAGCGCAGTCTGGATAGCGCGATTGCCTCCTAAGCAATAGGTCGAGGGTTCGAATCCCTCCAGGCTCGTTTTAAGAGACTGGAGGTTTCTCAACCAAAAGTTGAGTTCATCT